>DPRT01000145.1:176-2483 GCA_003538615.1 Holophagaceae bacterium
TTCCGGCTGGACGGCCTTCGCCGCCAGCACGTCCAGCACCAGGGCCCGGTACCGGGTGGCCTCTTCGGTGATGCGCCCCTCATCCAGGGCCTTCTCGCCGCAGTTGTAGGCTGCCACGGCCTTGGGGACATCCCCCTGGTAGCGGTCCAGGAGCGCGCGCAGATACTTCGCCCCGGCGGCCATGACCTGGTCGGGATCGTCCAGATCCGTCGCCCCATGGGCCCGGGCCGTCCCGGGCATGACCTGGAGCAGGCCCGTGGCGCCCTTCGGGCTCTTCGCCTTGGCGTTGAAGCCGCTCTCCACCCAGGCCATGCTGCGGAGCAGCTGGGGATCCAGCCCCTCCTTGGCCGCCAGGGCGTCCAGCTTCGCCACCACCTCGGCGGGAGCGCCGATGGGGGGCGGTTCCGGGGCCGCGGCGCGCAGGGCGAGGACCGCACAGGGGATCAGCAGGAGGGTGAGCAATCCCCAGGGGGACCTCGCCGCGGGGCGGGGGGAAAGCAGGTGTTCGATGCGGGAAAGCAAATGGCCTCCTCGGGCCGCAAGGGCCAGGGAAAACGGGCGTGGGAGAGCAGGCTGGAGGTCATCCAGCGCGTTGAGGGCCAGGGCCAGGCGCCGCGGATCGCCCAGGCACTGGGCCGCCAGCTGGTCGGAAAGCTCCTCGCGTTCGGCCCGGATCCTGGCCGAAAGCCACCAGACGGCGGGATGGAAGAAGAGCAGGACTTCGGCCAGACCCTGGAGCAGGTTCGCCAGGTAGTCCAGGCGGCGCACGTGGGCCAGCTCATGGGCCAGGAGCGCCTCCAGATAGACCGGCGGCAGGCTCGTGAGCAGGGCCGCCGGAAGCAGGATCACGGGTTTCCACAGCCCCAGAAGCATGGGGGTGTCCCCCAGCCTCACCAGGAGCAGACGCACCGGCCGCCGGAGGTCCATCTGCCGGGCCAGGGCGTCCAGNNAGGCGCAGGGCCATGAAGCCGGCCCCCAGGGCCCAGAGGGCCACGAGCAGCGGCAGCCGGGGCTGCAACGAAGCTTCCAGGCGCGCCAGCAGCGGCCTGGGCGCCGGGCGGCCGGGAACGGCAGCAGCGGGAGGAGCGTCCAGGATCGAAACCGTCACACCGGTCGGGCCCGACAGGGGCACGGCCCTATGGAACCGCCACGCCGTCAGGGCAGGCAGCAGCAGGCAGAGGGAAAGGATCAGCCCGTTCATCCGGTGGCGCGAAGGGCCAGATAGAAAGCCTCCGCCCAGGGCCGCCAGCGCCACCAGCAGGCAGCCCTGCCAAAGCGCATGGATGAGGGTCCATCCCAGCATCTGGACGAGGGCATTCATGGCGCGTCCTCCCCCAGCATGGCCCGGATGCGGGCCTTCTCTTCCGCGCTCACCGGCCCGGACTGGAGGGCCGCCAGGGCCAGCGCCGCGGCAGACCCCCCGAACAGCCGCTCGGCCAGGTCCGCCACCAGGCCCCCCTCCATGGCCGCCCGGGGGTGGGCGGGCGCATAGATGTGGCTGCGCTGGCTTTCGTCCCGGACCACCAGCCCTTTTTCCAGCATGACCTGGAGCATCCGCAGCACGCCCGTATAGGTGTACTCCTCCTGCCGGTTCAGGCGGGCATGGACCTCCTTCACCGAGGCCGGGCCCAGTTCCCAGAGGATGCGCAGGAGCTTGAGCTCCACTTCCGTCGGTTTGAGGGGGCGGTCCATGGGATTCCTACACAAGATGATGTAGACAATATTGTGTATGTCTGCCCCCTTGTCAAGGGGCCCCCTGGAGATGGAGCGCCGACCGCCCAGGAAAAGGGCACCCCGAAGGGTGCCCAGAGGTCTCGGCCACATGGATCTTGGGCCGGAAGGGGCTGGCGAAAACGGTCGCCCCATGGGAGGAAAGAGGATCTCTTCCCACCCCCCAGGCTAGGCCTGGGCCAGCCCCCCTCAATGGGAAAATCGGTCCTGGTGCGGTCAGTCCGCCTGACGGGGAGCGCCGGGCCGGTAGGCGGTGTAGTGGGGCTCCCACTGGGCCTTGGCGATGATGGCCTCCAGCTTCTCGTCGTCCAGCAGGCGGCCGAGCCCCGAATCCCGGGCTTCCTTGCTCACGGCCTTGGCCACGGCGGCGGACACCTGGCGGATGTCCTTCATTTCCGGCAGCAGCAGGCCCGTGGCCTCCTGCTCGGGGGTGACGAAGGCGCTGATGGCCTTGCTGGCCGCCAGGAACATGCTGTCCGTGATCCGGGTGGCCTTGCAGACCAGGGCGCCGAGGCCGACCCCGGGGAAGATGTACATGTTGTTGCACTGGGAGGCCTGGAGCGTCCGCCCCTTCCA
>DPRT01000145.1:2609-3367 GCA_003538615.1 Holophagaceae bacterium
CCCTCCTCCTTCAGCGCGGCGCGGATGTTCATGGCGATGCCGGTACCGGCCTGGCCCATGCCCACGATGACGTAGCGCTCGTCCTGGAAGCGGCTCTTCTTGATGCGCATGGCCGTCATGAGCGCCGCCAGGGCCGTGGACCCCGTGCCCTGGATGTCGTCGTTGAAGGAGAGGATGCGCTCGCGGTAGCGGTCGAGGTTCTTGAAGGCCGTGTGCTTGGCGAAGTCCTCCCACTGGAGCAGGGCGCCGGGGAAGTTGCGCTTCACGCCGAGGACGAACTTCTCCACCAGTTCCTCGTACTCCGCGCCCCGGAGACGGGGCCTGCGGATGCCCAGGTAGAGGGGATCCTCCAGCAGACGGGGATTGTTGGTGCCCACGTCCAGCGTGACGGGCAGGCAGACCGCGGGGTGGACGCCACCGGCGGCCACATAGAGGCTCACCTTGCCCACGGGGATGCCCATGCCGTCGGAACCGAGGTCACCCAGCCCCAGGATCCGCTCGCCGTCGGTCACCACGATGAGGCTGACCTGGGGCTGGGAGAGCCCCTGGAAGACCTGATCGATGTTGCCGATGTTTTCGGGCGTGATGTAGATGCCCCGGTAGCGCCGCTGGATGTGGCTCATCTGCATGCAGGCCTGGCCCACAGTGGGCGTGTAGACAATGGGCACCATCTCGTCCAGGTGGTCGATCAGGAGCCGGTAGAAGAGCACTTCGTTCCGGTCCTGGAGACCGGAGAGGTAGATGTAGCGCTCCATGTC
>DPRT01000131.1 GCA_003538615.1 Holophagaceae bacterium
CCCGCCAGGCTCAGGACGTTCACCAGGGAGCTGAGGCTCGACACCAGGTAGCTGCCGGGCTTGTAGACCTCACCCATGACGAAGACCCGCACTTCGCGAAGCTTGATCACCTGCAGGTCCACCGAGGAGCGGGAGAAGTTGCGGCCCACCAGGCCCTGCACCACCGCCTTGGCCCTGCCCAGGGTCAGACCGCCCACCTTGGCAGTGCCCACCTTGGGAATCACGATCTCACCGCGGCCATCCACCTGCACCGGCAGGTCAAAGGTGGCGCTGCCGAACACGTTGAGGTTCAGGCGATCACCCGTGCCCAGCACGTAATCCTCGGCGATGCCCCCCTCCGTGGCCGCAGACCCGCGCTGGCGCACCAGGAACAAGTCGGCGCCAAAGCGGCGCGGCCCCTTCTCCCGGGCCTTCATGGCCTTGATCTCCAGATCGATCTTTTCGTCCTCGCTCCGCTCCCGGGCCAGCTCTTCAGAATTCGGGACTGCCGGCATCCCCGCCACCGGCCGGGAGGGGACCGCATCGCCTGGCGCCCCCCCCTGCACACCCGCCACAGCGGCCGCCTGCCTGAGTGCCTGGAGGTCCAGCCCCTGGGGCAGCTGCGCCCAGAGCGAGCCCGACAGCAGCAGGACCCCCCCAACAGATGACATTCGCATGAAGACTCCAAAGGATCCGACTCGAGAACAGGATCAATCGTGGATGTATCAGTAAGTTATCATGGTCCCCTGAACCAGCATCTCAAGCAGGCATCATCCCGGCCAGAGTCCATTCACCGCCATGCCGCGAAAGTCCAGATCTCCCATGAATCCTCCCGCTCCACCCTCGAACCTCCCGCCCCCGACCGCTCTGGACCAGCCTGCCCTCCGCCAAGCCGTCAAGCTTGGGCTGGATGCCCTCCTGGCTGGGTTCACCTGGTGGGCCTGCGAACGGATCTTCGTGGGCGATCACGCCGCACCCAGCGACATCCTGAGGTGGATGGCCATCGCCACCGTGGTGAACCTTTCCTTCCAGCTCACCCGCCAGCACTACCGTCTCATCGGCTTCCGGGATGCCGTGCGGCTCGCCTCGGCCGCCCTCGCGCTGCTGGCCCTGGGGGCCCTGTTCATGGTGCTCTCCCTCGCCCCCGCGGGAGTCTTCAGCCTGGAAACCATCCTGGCCACCTCCATTTCCACAGCGGGGCTTTGGCTGGTCCTCCGGGGCTTCATCCGCGCCCAATACGAGCGCAAGCTGGGCCTCGCCGCAACCGATGAGGCCATCGCCCACCGGGCCCTCATCGTGGGAGCGGGCCGCGCGGGGTTGATGATCGCAGAGGAACTGAAGCGCCACCCGGAACTCGGCATCAGGGTCGTCGGCTTCGTGGACGATGCCCTCGGCAAACAGGGCGTCAGGATCCAGGGCACCCTGGTGCTCGGCCCCGCCAAGCTGCTCAAGACCTTCATCCAGGATGAGGCCGCCACCCTGGTCATTCTCGCCATCCCCAGTGCCCTGGGAACGACCATCCGCAAGCTGCACGATGCCATCCGCTCCACTGGCGTCGAAGTCAAGACGGTCCCAGGCCTGTTCAACCTGCTGGGAACCCAGACCTGGAAACCCGAGCTGCGGGATGTCTCCATCGAGGACCTTCTGCGGCGGGAGCCTGTTCAGCTGGATCAGAGCTCCCTCAGCCTGGTTCTAGAAGACGCCGTGGTGCTCATCACCGGGGGGGGCGGGTCCATCGGCAGCGAGCTGGCCAGGCAGGTGGCCGCCTTCCGGCCCAGCCGCATCGTGCTCCTGGGCCGCGGCGAAAACAGCCTATGGGAGGCGGAACGATCCCTCCGCAGCCTGTTCCCCAACCAGAGCCTTTCCCTGGAGCTCTGTGACATCCGGAACACCGCACGTCTGGGGCAGGTGTTCCGGCGCTGGCGCCCTCAGGTGGTGCTCCATGCCGCAGCCCACAAGCATGTGCCCTACCTGGAAGCCCATCCGGGGGAGGCGGTCGAGAACAACATCCTCGGCACCCTGAACCTGCTCCATGCAGCCACCGCCTCGGGTGTCCATACCTTCGTGAACATCTCCACGGACAAGGCCGTGAACCCAACAAACGTTCTGGGTGCCACCAAGCGCATTGCCGAATACCTCGTCACCCGGGAAGCCGCCCATGCCCCCGAGGGCTCCCGGTATGTGAGCGTCCGCTTCGGCAACGTCCTGGGCAGCCGCGGCAGCGTGATCCCCATTTTCCGTCAGCAGATTCAAGATGGCGGCCCCATCACCGTGACCCATCCGGAGATGACCCGGTACTTCATGACCATCCCCGAGGCCAGCCAGTTGGTGCTCCAGGCCGGCATCCTGGGTGAGACCGCCCGCGTCTACGTGCTCGACATGGGGGAGCCCGTGCGGATCCTCGACCTCGCCGCCGACATGGCCCGGCTCTCCGGCCTCACGCCCGGGCAGGACCTGGAGATTGCCTTCAGCGGCATTCGTCCGGGAGAAAAGCTCTTTGAAGAACTGTTCTCCAAGGAAGAGGAATCCCAGTCAGACATCCACCCCAAAGTCTTCAATGCGGTGCCTGAAGAGATCGATGGAAGCCTTCTCAAGGAGGGCATTCTCGCCCTGGATCAGGCGACCCTGCTCGGAGATGGGGCGCGCCAGACGGAGATCCTGCGCTGGCTGAAGCGCCTGGTGCCGACCTACGCGCCTTCACCCACAGGGCTGGGGCTGTACGGGGAGGAGGTCAAGGACCGTCGGGGCGCCTCCGGAAGCCATGCGGTCTTTCCCGCGGCCCTGCAGGCGGAACGCCGCGGGTGAAACCTGCCCATCCAGTCCTGCCCCTGATAGAATGAGTTTGCCGATTCACACCTGCTCCCCTTCGGCGGCGACCTCTGCAGGAAGCCCACCTCCCCCTCCTGGTTCAGGATCCGGCGGACGGGTTTCATGGAGCGATCGCGGGAGACCCGGACGCGTGAGCCGGGCTCAGGGGAGCCCAGTGGGCCCGAGGGCCCAGGAGCCTGCATGAACGCATTGAAATTCAACCCCACCACCGTGTCCGTGGATCTGGGCGGCACGCCCATCTCCATCGAGACCGGCCGCATCGCCAAGCAGGCCCACGGCGCGGTCGTCGTCCGCCAGGGCGACACCATGGTGCTCGTGGCCGTGTGCTACGGCACCCCCCGGGAAGGCATCGATTTCTTCCCCCTCACCGTGGACTACCGCGAGCCCGTGCTGGCGGCCGGCAAGATCCCCGGCGGCTGGTTCAAGCGCGAGGGCCGCCCCACCACCAAGGAAACCCTCACCAGCCGCCTCATTGACCGTCCCCTGCGTCCCCTCTTCGAAGAGGGCTACAACGGCGACACCATGGTCACCGCCCAGGTGCTCAGCTACGACGGCCAGCANNGGCCAGCTGGTGGTGAACCCCACCGTCGAGCAGCGTGCCGACAGCGACATCGACCTGCTGGTGGCCGGCACCGCCGACGCCCTGGTGATGGTGGAGTGCGGCGCCAAGGAAGTGCTGGAAGCTGACATGGTGAAGGCCCTGGCCTTCGGCCACGAGCAGATCCAGATCCTCGTCAAGCTCCAGAAGGAGCTGCAGGCCAAGGTAGGCAAGCCCAAGGTCACCGCCGCCAAGGCCGAGCGCAACGAAGCCCTCTACAAGGACGTGGCCGCCGCCTTCGCCGAGAAGCTCTTCGCGGCGCTGACCATGAAGGTGAAGATCGAGAGCTACAAGGCCATCGACCTCCTCAAGAAGGAAGCCGTCGCCCAGTTCTGCGCCGACAAGCCCGAGCTGAAGAAGGAACTGGTTGCCTGCTTCGACGAGCTGAAGGAGACCCTCTTCCGCAACGCCATCCTCAAGCAGGGCGTGCGTCTGGACGGCCGCAAGTTCGACCAGATCCGCCCCCTGAACATCGAGATCGGCGTCCTCCCCGCCGCCCACGGCAGCTGCCTCTTCACCCGCGGCGAAACCCAGGCCCTGGTCACCACCACCCTGGGCACCATCCAGAACACCCAGATCATCGACGGGCTGGAGGAGGAGTACAAGAAGAAGTTCTACCTCCACTACAACTTCCCCGGCTACAGCGTGGGCGAGTGCAAGCCCAACCGCGGGCCCGGCCGCCGCGAGATCGGCCACGGCATGCTGGCCGAGCGCAGCCTCTTCGCCGTGTTCCCCACCCCCGAGGAGAACCCCTACACCGTGCGCGTGGTGTCTGACATCACCGAGAGCAACGGCTCGTCCAGCATGGCCACCATCTGCGGCGGCACCCTCGCCCTGATGGANNGCCGGCGTGGCCATGGGCCTCGTCAGCGACGGCGACAAGTTCGTGGTGCTGTCCGACATCGCCGGCCAGGAAGACCACTACGGCGACATGGACTTCAAGGTCGCCGGCACCGAGAAGGGCATCACCGCCCTCCAGATGGACATCAAGATCGGCGGCATCACCACCGAGATCCTCACCAAAGCCCTGGACCAGGCCAAGGCCGGCCGCCTGCACCTGCTGGACCTCATGGGCCAGGTGCTCGCCGCGCCCCGCGCCGAGTTCGCCAGCAACGCCCCCCAGATGGCCAGCGTCCAGCTCCCCAAGGAGAAGATCCGCGACGTCATCGGCAAGGGCGGCGCCACCATCCGCAACATCATCGAAGTGAGCGGCTGCGAGGTGAACATCGACGACGACGGCCTCTGCCAGGTCGCCGGTCCCACCCAGGAAAAGCTGGCGGTGGCCATGAAGATGATCGCCGACCTCACCCAGACCGCCGAAGTGGGCAAGACCTATCTGGGCAAGGTCGCCAAGGTTGTCGAGTTCGGCGCCTTCGTGACCATCCTTCCCGGCCTGGACGGCCTGCTGCACGTCAGCGAGCTGGCCCACCACCGCGTGAAGGATCCCGCCGATGAGCTGAGCGAAGGCCAGGAAGTCATGGTCAAGTGCATCGGCATCGACGAGAAGAGCGGCAAGATCAAGCTCAGCCGCAAGGCCCTCATTCCCAAGCCCGAAGGCATGGAAGAAGAGCCCGCCAGCGAAGGCGGCGACGAGCGTCCCCGCGAGCGGCGGCCCCGGCCCCGGCGAAGCTAGACCTTCGCAGCAGCAAAGAGAAGAGGCCCAATCCGGGCCTCTTCTCTTTGCCAGCGGGATAACGTTCAGCCAAATCTATCGCCTTGGCCAAAGCCCAAGGGTCATCAGGATGACCCTGAAGTCGTCGGCCAGGTTCGCTTCCCGGGCATAATCCAGATTGATACGGATCTTCTCCGGCATGATTTCATCCACATACGTGCGATCAGGGTCCTCAGAATTGGCCAACAACTCGCTCTCGCGACGGTATTTCACCGAGGCCAAATCCGTGATGCCAGGCCGGAGATCCAGAACTCGGCGTTGTTCCAGAGTATAGAGGTCGACATATTTCTGAACTTCGGGCCGCGGCCCCACGAGGCTCATGTCCCCAGTCAACACGTTGATAAGTTGAGGAAGTTCATCCACCTTCGTCGCCCGCAGCCAATGGCCGATCCGGGTGATCCGCGCATCTCCGCCAACGGTGATGGCACGGCCAAGCCGTTCCGCATCCATGATCATGGTGCGGAATTTCCACATGCGGAAGGCCCGCCCCTTCCAGCCCACGCGAACCTGACGGAAGAAAACAGCGCCCCCATCCTCCGCCTTGATGAAGAGGGCAACCAGCAGAAAGACGGGCCACAATAGGAGCAATCCCACCGTGGCCCAGAAGAGATCGAATATGCGCTTGGCCAAGGTCTACGCCTTGAACGTGTGGATGATATCCCGAACAGCCTCGATGACGTCCTGTACGTCCTGATCCGACAGCCCGGGGTGCAGCGGCAGGGTCACCATGCGTGTGAAGGCATCCGCGGCGACGGGGCAGTCCCCGGGCTGGTACCCGTACTTGTCCCGNNACCTCGGGGCGCTCCACAGGCAGCTGGAGTGCAGTCAAACCTTGGAAGCCCTTCTCGTAGGCTGCCACCACCTCGCGGCGCCGCTTCTGAAAACCGGCCAGGCGGTCCAGCTGGTGAAGGCCGATGGCTGCCTGCACGTCGGTCATGTTGTACTTGAACCCGGGAAGCACCACTTCGTAGTACCAGGAGCCCGACTTGTCGAAACGCTTCCAGGCGTCCCGATTCATGCCGTGGTGGCCGATGATCCGCGCCTTGTCCACCAGGTCCGCATCGCCCGTCAGGCAGCCCCCCTCGATGGTCGTGAGGTTTTTCGTGGCGTAGAAACTGAACGCAGCAAGGTTGCTGCGAGATCCAACCATGATCCCCTTGTACTTGGCAGGGAGGGCGTGGGCGGCATCTTCCATGACCAGCAGGCCTTGCTGTTTCGCCAAGGCGAAGATCGCATCCAGATCCACCGGGTGTCCCGCATAGTGGACCGGAATGATGGCCTTGGTCCGGGGGGTGATGGCCTTGGCCACAGCTTCCGGATCCAGGTTCAGCGTATCCGGGCAGACATCCACCAGGACTGGCCGCGCCCCCACATGCTCCACGACATTGGCCGTTGCGCAAAAGGTCATCGTGGGAACGATGACTTCATCACCGGGGCCAACACCCAGCGCCACGAGCCCTACATGGAGGCCGGCGGTGCAGGAGTTGAGCGCGACGATCCCGGGCGCAGCCACATAGTCCATGAGCTTTTTCTCGAAAGCCTTGGTCTTGGGGCCCGTGGTGATCCAGTCGGA
>DPRT01000179.1:0-5439 GCA_003538615.1 Holophagaceae bacterium
CGGCCCTTCGAGGAAGAAGAAGGCGCCATGCGCGTGCCCTTCTTCCACAGCAACATCGACTACGACGAGGTGCTGTTCTATTCCGCGGGCCACTTCTTCAGTCGCGACGGCATCGGCGCCGGGATGATGACCTGGCATCCCCAGGGCATCCACCACGGGCCCCATCCCAAGGCCATCCCCCTCAGCCGGACGAAGGAGCGCACGGACGAGGTGGCCGTCATGGTGGACACCTTCCGGCCCCTGAAGGCCACGCCTGCGGCGGAGCTGGTGGAGAACGGGGACTACTGGGCGAGCTGGAAGTAGTCGCTCTAGTCCCACCCCAGGTAGCGCCTCAGGAAGGCCCGGAAATCCATGTAGAGGAAGCGGAAGGGGCCGCGGTGCTTACGCCGGTCGAGATTCATGAGGTCTCCCAAGGCGGATGATGAAATGAAGGTTTCTCCAAATATCCCGTATCCGGCTCTCTAAAACCACGGGAAACGCAAAAAACTCGCACTTTGGCAGACGCTTATCCCTTCGGCCTTCAGGGACTTCCTCTGTCCCTGGTACCCTGGAGGCCGGGACACACCATGCCGAAACTCACTGCCTTCCTTGAAACCCTCGCCTCCCATGGCATCTGGGAGAAGGCCCAGAAGCTCCTTCTGGTGTTCCTCACCTGCCTGGCGCTGCTCTACGCCGTGTCGCTGGTGGTGAAGGCGGTGCGGCGGGCCGTGGACGACGGGAACGAGGGCGTGACTTCCGACGCCGAGCGCCGCGCGGAGACCCTGGGTTCCGTGCTCACCAACGCGGCCCGCGCCGTGGTGGTGGCCTTCTTCCTGCTGATGACCCTCCAGGAATTCGGGGTGAACATCGGCCCCCTGGTGGCGGGCGCCGGCGTGGCGGGCGTGGCCCTGGGTTTCGGCGCCCAGAGCCTGGTGAAGGACGTCATCAGCGGGTTCTTCCTGCTCATGGAGAACCAGTTCGGGGTAGGCGACATCGTCAATGTGGACGACAAGCACACGGGCACGGTGGAGCGCATGACCCTGCGCATCACCCAGCTGCGGGATGCCGAGGGCCGCGCCCACTTCGTGCCCAACGGCTCCATCATCCGCGTGGTGGTGCTGTCCAAGGACTTCGCCCGGGCCCTGGTGGATGTGGAGGTGGGCTACGGCACCGATCCTGACGTGGCCTTCGAGGTGCTGAGGGAAGTGGGGCAGAGGCTGCACGAGGAACGGCCGGACCAGGCCGTGGAGCCGCTGGAGGTGAAGGGCATCGAGGTCCTCGGGCCCAGCGGGTTCGTCATCCGGACCCTCACGAAGACCTCGCCCGGCGTCCAGTGGGAAGTGGCCCGGGAGTTGCGCCGCCGCATTCTGCTGGCCTTCCGCGAATCCGGCATCGAGATTCCCTACCCCCAGCGCGTGGTGCACCATCGCGGTGGCTCCGAGGACTGATCACCCTTCGCGGAAGGCGTTCCGGAGGGCGGTCCTCAGCGCCTGGAGGGTGTAGGGCTTCTGCAGGAAGCCGGAAAGATCCTTTCCCGCGAAGGCCTGGATGGATTCCTGCTCGTTGTAGCCGCTGCTGAGGATCACCCGCACGTCGGGGCGGGTGCGGCGCATGAGCTGGAAGGCCTCCCGGCCGTCCATGCGGGGCATGGTGAGGTCCATGAGGACCAGGTCGAAGCCCCCGGGATCCGCGCGGAACTGCTCGACCGCCTCGATCCCGTCGTTCGCCAGGACCACCTGGAGCCCCAGGGCCTCCAGGGCAGGGCCGATGGTGTCGAGGATGACCGCCTCGTCGTCCACCAGGAGGATGCGTCCGGCCAGGGGGGTGGCTTCATGGGTTTCGGAGGGCTCTGCCGGGCCGGCATGGCCCGGTGCCGCCGGGAAGAACGCCTTGAAGGAGGATCCCCGGCCGACCTCGCTGTAGATCTTCAGCCCGGCCTGGTGCCCCCTCAGGATGCCGAGCATGGCGGAGAGGCCCAGGCCCCGGCCCGTGGGCTTGGTGGTGAAGAAGGGATCGAAGATGCGCGCCAGGACGTCAGGGCTCATGCCCTGGCCCGTGTCGCTCACCTCCAGGGTGATGTAGCGCCCAGGAGGCAGGGGCTGGGCCGGAAAGGTGGAGGCGATGTAGTCTGCGTCCAGCTCCGCCAGGCCGGTGGTGATGGCGATGGTGCCCTCCTGGTCCCCGAGGGCCTCCGAGGCGTTGGTCACGAGGTTCATCACCACCTGCTGGAGCTGGGCGCCATCCGCCTCGATGGGAGGGAGGCCCTTGGCCAGGTGGAGCCGCAGGACCGCCTTCTTGGAGATGGACACCTGGAGCAGGTGGGCCATCTCCCCCACCACGGCGTTGACATCGTGGAGCTTCACCACGAACCGGCCCTTGCCGGAGTAGGCGAGCATCTGCTTGGTGAGGTCCGAGGCCTTCAGGACAGTCCTTTCGGCGTTCTCGAGGAAGGGGGCCGCCGGGGATTCGGGGTTCAGGTTGAACTGGGCCAGGTTCAGGTTCCCGAGGATGGCGGTGAGCAGGTTGTTGAAGTCGTGGGCGATGCCCCCCGCCAGGACCCCGAGGCTCTCCAGCTTCTGCGCCTGCTGGAACTGGGCCTCCAGGTGGCGGCGCTGCTCTTCCGCACGCCTGGCCTCGGTGCGGTCCCGCCAGGTGGTGTGCAGGATCTGTTTTCCCTTCCAGGGAACGGCGGTGAGCAGCACCTCCACGGGGAAATCCGTGCCGTCGAGCCGGCGGTGGACCCATTCGAAGTGGTAGCTGCCCAGCCGGTAGGCCAGGGCGAGGATGTCATCCGCCTTGTCCTTCGAGGGCCTGCCGTCGGGCTGGCAGGGCGGGGAGAGTTCCGAGGGGTGCATGCCCAGGATCTGAGCCTTGCTGGCGGCACCCAGGAGGTCCACGGTGGCCTGATTGCAGTCCACGAAGCAGCTCCCGTCGATCAGGAGGTTTGCGTCTCCCGAGCGCTCGAAGAGGAGGCGGAACAGGCGCTCGCGCTCCAGGAGTTCCTCTTCGGACCGCCGGCGGTCGGTGATGTCCGTGCTGATGCCCACGATGCGATGGAAGCGGCCCTGGGGATTCCGGATCGGCACCAGCAGGGTCTGGTAGATCCTGGGGCCCTGTCCGATGTCGGCGGATTCCTCGTAGGTGATCGGATGGCCCGTCTCCAGGCAGCGCCGGTAGTTGGCATTCAGGGGATCCGCGACCTCCCGGGGGAGCCAGGCGTCCAGCGGTTTCCCGAGGATCTCGTGGCCGGGCCGGCCCAGGGCGGCCTCCTGGGCGGGGTTGATGCTTTCCAGGATGAAGGAGCCGTCCTGGGAGACGCCGATCCAGAAGATGGCGTCGGGCGAATTCAGGAAGAGCCCCAGGTACCGCTCTTCCGTATCCCGCCAGGCGGCCTCGGCGGCCTTCCTGGTCTCGACATCGCGCCGCGGAACTGCCCGAAGCAGGCGCGAAAGAGGGAATCTGGTGGCTCGGCGTGGCATGGATGCTCGAAGATCCCCTCTCATCGACGTTCGCCTGCGACAACGATAATCCCCGCGGGGCCTTCCCCTTCAAGGGATCTGGACGCGCAGTCCCGCCAGCCGCCAGGCTTCGTCCAGATTATTCCGGGCCAGGGCAGACTGGAGGGCGCCTTCCAGCGCATCGGCGCCTTCCGGGTCTCCGGCCTTCCGGGCCATGGCGCCCAGGTCCGGCAGGCCGGGACTGTTGGCCAGCTGGCCCAGGTCGTTGGCCGTGAGGATGCGGCTGGCTCTGAGGGCTTCGGGCAGGGCGTCGTAACCCAGGGGCTTCCCGGCGGGCTTGGGCACCTGGAACACCGCCGCCCCGCTGGCCCGGGTGTAGAAGGCCCCGCCGTTGCGGCCAACGAGGTCGAGGGCATCGGGATGGAGGATGCCGTCCACGAAGCAGTCCTCCCGCACGTGGAAGGCCAGCACCTGGCCGATGAGCATCAGGCCCGAGCCCGGGCCGCGGCCCAGCTCCACCACCTGCTGGAGGCGGCATTCCATCTGGAAGGGGCTCTCGGCCACCAGGGCGGGCTGCACGATCCGCGCGGGCAGGGGCGTGAGCCCGCTCTTGGGGAACTCGTCCACGCCGTCGGGCCACTCGGCGCTGGCCACGTTCATGGGGTGCAGCATGGCGTGGCTCACGGCGGCGATGACGAACTCCCCCGTGGCCACGGCGTTNNCCGAAGGCGTTGAAGAAGCTGAAGGGCGACAGGTTCCGGATGCCGTCCTTGGAGATGGTGCTGGCCAGGGCGATGGGGCGCGGGGCCACGCCGCCGCAGAGGAGGGCGTTGGTCTCGATGGGCGAGAGGTCGGCGGGCAGGATGGTGCGCAGGCTCATGGTTTCCCGAAACGGACGGTCTTCCGGCCCGCATCCGTCTCCTTCAGGAAGCGGATGAGGCCCTCGTGGTAGGTGCGCTGGTCGTCCCACATGGACATGTGGCTGCCCTGGGGGCACAGGAGGAAGCTGCCGTGCCGCACCTGGCCCGCCACCCACTTCATGTGGGCGGGGTCCATGGTGTCGTGGGTGCCGGCGATGACGAGGGTGGGCATGGCCAGCTTCGGCAGGTCGGCCTTGCGGTCCCACTTCTCCAGCCGGCCCGAGGCGCCGAACTCGCTGGGCCCCTGCATGAGCACGTAGATGTCGTTGTTCGCATGCGCCGAGGACCGCTTGAAGGCATCGGGCCATTCCGGCAGGCGGCAGAGGTGCTTGGCGTAGAAGTGGGGGATGAGCAGCTCCATGTAGCGCGGGTTCTCGTACTGCCCCTTGGCCTCGAGCTCCTTCACCTCCTTCACCACCGCGGNNCCCTTGAGGTTGGCGCCGTACTTCAGCGCGTATTCCGCGGCGAGGATGCCCCCCCAGGAGTGGCCCAGCAGGTAGAAGTTGTCCTTGTCCAGGCCCAGGGCCTTCCGCACCTGCTCGACTTCCTCCACGAAGCGCTCCGTGGTCCACAGGTCCCGGTCCTTGGGCTGGTCCGAGCGGGCGGAGCCCAGCTGGTCGTAGTAGATGAACTCGATGCCCTCGGCGGGCAGGAAGCCCTCCATGGATTCGAAGTACTCGTGGGTGGAGCCGGGCCCGCCGTGGAGGAGCAGGAGTTTGATGCGGGGATTGTTCCCGAAGCGCTTGGTCCAGACCTTGAAGGGCCCCTTGGGCGTCTGGATGGGAATGACCTTCACGCCTCCCTCCCGGACCGGGGAGGCGTCCGCGAAGTACGAGCGCAGGCTGGGCGCTTTCTGGGCCGGGGCGTGAGATGCGGCCAGCACGGTGAGCAGGAGGGCGAGGACGCGGCGCATGGGAACTCCGGGAGGATGCCCCAGTCTAGTCAGTCCCCGGCCTCGCCGGTGGGCGAGCCCGCATAGAGGTCGGGGAGGGTGCCGCCCACGAGGTGCGGCGGCATGCCGGTGAGGCGCTCGGGCACGTGGACGACGGTGTTCACCAGGCGGCCCAGGCCTTCGATCTCCA
>DPRT01000179.1:5455-10660 GCA_003538615.1 Holophagaceae bacterium
TCTCCAGCGGCAGCTCGTCCCTGGTGACGAGCCAGGGGCCCAGGCTGGTGGCGAAGTCCTTGCCCTTGCAGGGGCCCAGCGACAGCTTCATCTCCTCCATCTGGAGCATGCGGGCGCTCCAGTCGTTCATCACCATGTAGCCGAAGATGGCGGCGTCCGCCTCCTCCAGCGTGGCGTTCTTCAGGGGCCGCCCGGTGACGATGGCCACCTCCAGTTCGAAGTCCAGGCGCGCNNTGCTGGCGGAAGGCGTAGCCGTCGCGCATGGAGACGGGCCGGGGCACGGGGGCCAGCAGGCGGACGGTGGCGGGATCGATCAGCGCCGGGGCCGGTGGGGCGGCGGCCATGGCCCGGGCCAGGGGCATGAGCTCGTCCTGGCGGCGGATGAGCGTGAGCATGTCCACGGCCAGGCGGGGCTCGGCCACGGCGAAATCGAGGATGCGGCCATCCGCCATCACGGCGCCGATCCTCTCGGTGCCAGCCTTCAGGAACGTGACCAGCTTCATCGGGTGCTCCAGCCTAAAAGGCGAGTGTACACAACAATAAACATCACTCCCGGGTCGTCATTCCATCCAGGAGGTCCAGCAGGGTGGCCGCGGCTTCCGCGAGGCGCGCAGGCGGTGTGCTGAGGGGCGGCAGCAGGTAGAGGCAGTCCCCGATGGGGCGCACCAGCAGGCCGTGGTCCAGGGCCCGGCGGTGGAGACGCCAGCCGAAGCGGGCTTCAGGTGGATGCGCGGCGCCCGTGGCGGGATCCACCAGGCGGCAGGCGCCGATGGCGCCCAGCACGCGGGCCTGACGCACGGCGGGATGGGCGGCCAGGGCTGTGAAGGCCGCCAGCATGGCGCCGTAGAGGGCAGCAGCGTTGGCCATCACAGGTTCGTCGTCGAAGAGGGCCAGGCTGGCGCAGGCCACGGCGCAGGCCGTGGCGTTGCCGGTGTAGCTGTGGCCGTGGAGGAAGGCCCGGCCCGAGGCGGGCGTGCCCCAGAAGTGGCCGTAGAGCTCGTCCGTGGCCCAGGTGAGCGAGAGAGGCAGCGTGCCCCCCGTGAGGCCTTTGGACAGGCAGAGCAGATCCGGCGCCACGCCTCTCCATCTATCGCGAAGCTTTGCTTCGCTCCCGCTCGCATCGCTCTCGGAGATGGAGCCTCCTTGCTCGCAGGCCAGGAAGGTGCCCGTGCGCCCGAAGCCCGTGGCCACTTCATCCAGGATCAGGTAGACGCGGTGGGCGTCGCACTGGGCGCGCAGCTCCTGGAGCAGCTCCGGCGGCCACATGCGCATGCCCCCGGCGCACTGGATGAGGGGCTCGGCGATGAAGGCCGCGAGGCGCCCTCCGTGCATATGGAAGAAGGCGCGCAGGGCTTCCCGCGCGGCGTCCAGCCGCGCGGGCCAGCCCGCGAGATCGGGATGGATGTCCCGCCGGGGATCCTCCGGCACCTCCAGCCGCTCGCAGGCCAGGAGCAGGGGGCTGAAGAGGCCCGTCATGAAGTTCTCCAGCTCGCCCACGCCCACGGCGCCCAGCGTGTCGCCGTGGTAGCCGCCCCGCAGGGCGCCGAAGCGGTCGCGGCCCTGCTCGCCCCGCTGCAGCTGGGCCTGGAAGGCCATCTTCAGGGCCACCTCCACGGCGGTGCTGCCGTTGTCCGAGAAGAAGGCGCGGGTGAGCCTCGCGGGCAGCTTCGGCTTCAGCCGGGCCACCAGCTCCAGGGCGGGCTCGTGGGTGAAGCCCGCGAACATCACGTGATCGAGCTTCGCGGCCTGTCGCTCCAGCGCGCTCACCAGCCTGGGATGGCCGTGGCCGTGCAGGCAGGTCCACCAGCTGGAGATGCCGTCCAGCACCCGCTCGCCGTTGGCCAGCAGCAGGTCGCAACCTTCTCCGCCGATCACCGGCACCGGCGGATCGGTCTCATGCACCTGCATCTGCGTGAAGGGATGCCAGACATGGGCGCGGTCCAGGGCGAGACGGTCGGTCCAGTCGGGGGGCAGGGGCGTGGGCATGCCCTCAGTCTAGGATGTGGACGGGCACCGGCAGGAACCCCCGCAGCAGGTCGGTATTCTCCTCCGCCGCTTCGCGGGGTGTCCCATCGGCGCCGGGGTTGAGCAGCACGGCTTCGATGCGCCAGCCGCGCATCATGAGGGCCTCGGCGCTGAGCAGGGTGTGGTTCAGGGTGCCCAGGCCGCCCAGGGCCACCAGCACGCAGGGGATCTTCAGGTCCGTGGCCCAGGCGAGGAAGTGGATGTTCGGCGCCAGGGGCACCATGAGCCCGCCCACGCCCTCGAGCAGCACGCGGCCTTCCCCTGGATGAGGCGTGGGGCGAAGGCACCAGGCGGCGGCGGCTTCCAGGTCGAGGGCACGGCCTTCCTTCAGGGCCGCGGCCAGGGGTGAAAGCGGCGCCCGCAGCAGCACATGGCTTTCGGCGGTGATGCTCAGGCCGGCGATGGCGCTGGCATCGGCGTCGGGATGGTCCGCCCGGTCCACGCCGGTCTGGAAGGGCTTGCGGTAGACGACGGGGCCGCTTTCCGCCCAGGCGCGGGCGATGCGGGCCGAGACAAAGGTCTTGCCCACGCCCGTCCCCGTGCCGAGGACCCAGAGGGGGGCGGGAAGGGCCTCAAGGGACCGCATGGAACCGACCTCAGCGCGGGGGCATGGCCTTGATCTGGGCGAGCAGCTGGCGGGCCTGGGCGGCCTGGGGGCTGTTCGGGGCGATGACCAGGACCTTGTTCCAGGCCTTGGCGGCCTCGTCGGGCTTCTGGAGATCGCTGGAATACACGATGCCGAGGTTGAAGAGGCTCTGCGTGTGGGAGGGGTTGAGCTGGCTGGCCTTCTGGAAGTTGGCGATGGCCTTGTCGAACTGGCTGAGTTCGCGGTACATCACACCCTGGTCCGTGAGGACATCAGGGTTGCCGGGCTTCAGGGCCAGGGCCTTGGCGTATGCGTCCACGGACTTCTGGGCCTGGTGGGTGTCGAAGTAGGTGTTCCCGAGGTCCACCCAGGCGTCATGGTTCTTGGGATCCGCCTTCACGATGCCTTCCAGCCGGATGATGCGGGCCTGCATCTCGGCATTGGGCAGGCCCATGCCCGACGGGATTGGTCCGGGGGCAGCCGCGCCGGCGGGCACGCCGCCGCCGAGGGAGGGGGCGGGCATGACCACCCCGGCGGTGGGGGCGGCCACGGTGGGGCCGCTGTCCTTGGTGCCGCTGGTTCCAACGGCGTAGCCCGCCAGGAATCCTGCTGCGATGCCTCCAGCCAGGGCGAACATGATGTTCCGGTTCAAACGCCACCTCCTGAGGACCTTCCGGTCACCTGTAATTCTCCCACAGGTCATGCCCGGGATTGAAAGGCCGATGAAGGTAAGGACTGCCGGGTTTTCCACAACGGCGGACGCCCTGCCAGGATGATTCATCCTTTCCCACCCCAGCCGACCGAGATCTTCGTGACCCCGACTCCGCTCCGCCCCCCTGCTGCCGGCCGGTTCCGGGCTGCCATCGTGTTGCTGGCGGGTATCGCGGTTTCCCTGACGGGCTTCTTCCTGGTCCGGGATGCCTACCGCCGGCAGGTGGAGGCCCAGTTCCATGCGGTGGCGCGGGACCGGGCCGAAAGCGTGGCCCAGGGGCTGAGGCACGGCTTCGAGGATGTCCTGGCCCTCCGGGCTTTCTTCGAAGCCAGCGACGACGTGTCTCCGGCGGATTTCGAGGCGTACACCTCGCTGCCCCTCGGATTGCACCCCTACATCCAGGCCTTCCAGTGGCTGCCGGGGGTGGGGCCGGAAAACCGGGCCCGCCTGGAGCGGGAGGCCCAGAGGGCCCACCCGGGGTTCCGCTTCTTCACCCGCGATGGGGAGGGCCGCGAAGTGGTGATTCCCCCCGGTAGGCGGCTCCACGGCGTGTACTTTGTGAACCCCTACCGGGGCAATGAGGTGACGCTGGGCTTTTCCGCCAGCCACCTGGCCACGCGCCAGGCGGCGCTGGAGCGGGCCCTCCGCACGGGGGAGCTGTCCGCCAGCGGGCGGGTGCGCCTCATCCAGGAATCCGGGACCCAGTTCGGCCTGCTGGTGATGGCTCCGGTGCGGGATCGGGAGGGACGTTCCCGGGGTGTGGTCCAGGGGGTCTTCCGCGCGGGCGATCTGGTGGAGAAGTCCCTCGCCATCCTGGAGCCCCGCGGCGTGGAACTGCGCCTGATGGATGCCAGCGCCCCGGATTCCGAATCCCTGCTGCACGCGGCATCCTCGCCGCTGCCCGCGGAGGGCACGGCCCGGTCGCCCCTGCGGCTCACCCGGGGCTTCGAGCTGGCGGGCCGGACCTGGCGCGTGGAGGTGGTCCCGGCGCCGGGCCACTACCTCCCGGGCGCGGGGTGGCGCGCCTGGGGCGTTCTCGCCGGAGGGCTGGCCTTCAGCCTCCTCCTGGCGGGCTACGTGCGGACCCTGCTGGCCCGCCAGGATCAGATCCGCAGCCAGGTCGACAGCCGCACCCAGGAGCTGGCCCGGGAGACGGAAAGCCACCGCCGGGATGCCCAGGCCCTGCGGGAGAGCGAGGCGCGGTTCCGGCACCTGGTGGAGGTGATGGGCGAGGGCATGTGGGTGGTGGATCCGGAGGGCCTCACCACCTTCGTCAACCGCCGCATGGCCGAGATGCTGGGATACACCCCCGAGGAGATGGTCGGGCGTCCCATCTTCTGGTTCATGTTCGAGGAGGATGTGCCCCAGTCCCGGCGCAACCTGGCTCAGCGCCGGGAGGGCATCGGGGCCCAGCACGATTCCCGGTTCCGGAAGAAGGACGGCACGGAGATCTGGACCATCGTCACCGGCAATCCCGTGCTGGACGAGGAAGGGCGCGTGGTGAGCGTGCTGGGCATCATCACGGACATCACCGAGCGGCGCCGGGCCCAGCAGGCCCAGCTCCAGAGCCAGAAGCTGGAGAGCCTGGGCGTCCTTGCCGGGGGCATCGCCCACGACTTCAACAACCTGCTCACGGCCATCCTGGGGAACATCAACCTGGCCCAGATGTGCATCCCGCCCCTGTCGCCGGCGCACCCCTACCTGGAGAACCTGGAGAAGTCCGTCCAGCGGGCCACGGGCCTCACGCGGCAGATGCTCGCCTACTCCGGGAAGGGCCGGTTCGTGGTGGCCCCCCTGGACCTGAACCAGGCCGTGGAGGAGATGTCCCATCTGCTGGGCGTCTCCATCTCGAAGAAGGTGACGCTGCGCTTCCAGCTCCAGC
>DPRT01000161.1 GCA_003538615.1 Holophagaceae bacterium
CACCTCGTCGCTTTCGGGGGGGAAGGGATGGGGCACGTCCCGGCGCAGGGCGTAGGCCACCACGTCCACGTTGCGGTTGCCCGCGTAGTCGAACTCCAGGTTGCTGATCTGGGGGGCGTAGTCCCGGCGGCTGAGGGCGTAGAGGTACTTGCCCTCAGGATCCCAGGCGGGATCGGTAACGGGCGCCAGGTCGCCGGTCATCCGGCGCAGCTGCTGGTCCGCCAGGCTCCACAGGTGGAGGCTGCGGGTGCCGTTCAGGTTGGCCAGGGAGAAGGCCAGCACCTGCCCGTCCGGCGACCAGGCCAGGTCGCCCACCCGGGCGAAGGGATCCTTCGCCGCCTTCACCAGCTTGCGGTCCGCCAGGCCCAGGACGTAGACGATCCCGTCCTTGTCCGTGAAGGCCAGGTGCTTCCCGCCGGGCGCCCACACCGGGGCGTTCAGCTGGGCCGCCAGGCCCGAGGTCAGGGCCTCGGCCTTGCCCTTGCCCTTGCCGTCCTGGTCCACCAGGTAGACCTGGTCCTCGCCGCTCATGTCCGAGATGAACGCGACCTTCTTCCCGTCCGGCGACCAGCGGGCGTGCCGGTCATGGGCGCCGGAGCTGTTGGTGAGGTTGCGCACGGGGCCCTTTTCGATGGGCGCCGTGAACACGTCGCCCCGGGCCACGAACAGCGCTCGTTCGCCCTTGGGCGACAGGGCGAAACCCTCGATGTTGCGCTCTGCGCTGATGCGCGAGGGCCGCGAGGCGCCCCCGTCCGTGGGCACGGTGATGGCCAGGGCCTGGTCGCGTCCGTCCTGAACGTTGAACACATGGAGCTCGCCGTTCAGCTCGTAGACAATGCGGGACCGCTCGTCGCTGGAGGGCCAGCGCACGTCCCAGGTCTTCTGGAAGGTGAGCTGCTTCACGCCATCACTGGCGGGATCCACGGCATAGAGGTTCAGCTTGCCGTCGCGGTCCGAGGCGAAGTAGACCTTGTCGCCGATCCACATGGGATCGCGCTCGGTGCGCTTGCTCGACGCCACCTTCTTCTGCTGCCTGGTGGCCAGGTCGAAGATGTAGAGCTCCTGCGCCCAGCCGCCCTCGTAGCGCTTCCAGTGGCGGAAGTCCCGGAACATGGGCGTGTAGGCCAGGCGCTTGCCGTCCGGCGAGAAGGCGCCGGGTCCGGCGGTGGGCATGGGCAGCTTCTTCGGCAGGCCGCCCTCCAGGGCCACGGTGTAGAGGGCCGTACGGCTCAGCACGCCGTCCGCATCGCTGGCGGCGCGGAAGAGGACGCTGGAGCCGTCCGGCGTCCAGCCCACCACCTGGTGGTCGTAGCCGCCGCGCGGGGGTAGCGGACCCGCCGCGGGATCGAAGGTGAGCTGGCGGGGCACGCCACCGCCGCTGGGCATCACGTAGACCTGCTCGTCCCCGTCGTACTGGCCCGTGAAGGCGATCCACTTCCCGTCGGGGCTGAACTTCCCGAAGATCTCCACCCCGGGATGGGCCGTCAGGCGGGTGGCCGTGCCGCCCGCCGCCGGGGCGGTCCAGAGGTCGCCCCCATGGGTGAACACCACCTTGTCCCCGTGGATGTCGGGGAAGCGCAGGAGCTTGGTCGGACCGGCCTGCGCCGCGCCGCAGAGGGCCAGCGCGAACGCCAGCCGGGAGAGAAGGAGGGGTCGTCCTGACATCGGTTCACCTCGGGTGGGGGGATCACAAGCATTGTATGACGAGGTAGCAAGTCCCCCCCAAATGCCTTTCGGGACCCGGCACGAGGCGCCGCCGGACTTGAATCCCCCGGGCCCGCCCCGCAAGATCAGGCCCATGAGGTTCCTTCCCAGGACCACCCCCTCCAACCGGCCCACGCCCTTCGCGCCCTTCATCTTCCTGGGCCTGTTCGCGGCCCTGACCTTCGTCATCCTGCTCCTGCTGCGGGCCCGGGAGCGCGAGTCCCGGCTCGACGAGTTGCAGGGGCGGACGCAGTCCCTGGCCCAGCTCATCGAGTTCCGGCTGAAGGGCAACCTCGACTACCTGGAGCTCCTCGCCGGAGAGGCGGCCCAGGGGACCCTCGACGCCCANNTCCAGATCGAGGATGTCGCCCCGCGGCTGAACAACAGCCAGATCCTCGGATTGAAGCTCGAGCTGCCCGAACCCAAGCGGGCCGCCCACCGGGCCCGGGACACCGCCAGCCCGGCCTACACCAAGGTCATGGAGGCCCTCCAGGGGGACGCCTCCTTCGAGGTCTGGGTCCCCATCCTCGACCGGGGGGCCTTCAAGGGGCTCCTGGCCTGCGTCTACTCCGTCCCCAGGTGGACCCAGCAACTCCAGGCCATCGACAACCTGCATCCCGGCACCATCGGCCTGGACGACGCCAGCGGACACTACCTCAGAGGCGCCCTGCCCGGCGAGCCCCAGGCCGACTGGATCACGCTGCGGCAGCCCTTCGGCCCGCCGGACATCGGCCTCTTCCTCCGGATGCAGACGCCGAAGGCCGCCAAGCTGGACTGGCGGCTGGCCGCGCTCTCCACCTTCTGCCTGCTCCTGGTGGCGGGCATGGCCCTCGCGCTCTGGAACCTGCGATGGGAGGCCATCGAGCAGAAGCGGCTGGAGCAGGAGTTGAGGGAGCATCAGGACCACCTGGAGACCATGGTCGAAGAGCGCACCCGGGCCCTCGACGAGTCCGTCTGGCGGCTGGCCATCGCCAAGGAGGCCGCCGAGGCGGCCTCCCGTGCCAAGAGCGCGTTCCTGGCCAACATGAGCCACGAGATCCGCACGCCCATGAACGCCATCATCGGCATGAGCCACCTGGCCCTCCAGGCCGATCCCACGCCCAGGCAGCGGGACTACCTCACCAAAGTCAAAACCGCGGCCAACTCCCTGCTGGGCGTCATCAACGACATCCTCGATTTCTCCAAGATCGAGGCGGGCAAGCTGGACATGGAGACCCGGGAGTTCCGGCTGGAGGAGGTGCTGGCCCAGGTCACCGACCTGGTGGGCGGCCACGCCACGGAAAAGCGCCTGGAGTTCATGCTCGATTCGGATCCGGACCTTCCGCCCACCCTGGTGGGAGATCCCCAGCGGCTCGCCCAGGTGCTCACGAACCTCTGCAGCAACGCCGTGAAATTCACCGAGACGGGCGAAGTCATCCTCGTCACGGCCCGGATGGCCGACGCCGCCGAGGATCAGGTTCTCGTGCGCTTTTCCGTGCGCGACACGGGGGTGGGCATGACCCCCGAACAGGCCGCCATGGTGTTCCAGCCCTTCAGCCAGGTGGATGCCTCCAGCACCCGCCGGTTCAGCGGCACCGGCCTGGGCCTGGCCATCTGCAAGCGGCTGGTGGAGATGATGGGCGGGGAGATCTGGGTCGAAAGCGAACCCGGCCACGGCAGCGAGTTCTTCTTCACGGCCCGCTTCGGCCTCGGCCGCAAGCCGGCCCTCCAGCCCCAGGCCCCGGCGCCGGACCTCGCCGGCCTGCGGATCCTCGTGGTGGATGACAGCCCCTCCGCCCGGAACATCTTCCACGGGGTCCTGTCCGCCCTGGGCTTCCGGGCCACCCTGGCCGCTTCCGCCGCGGAAGGNNGGCTTCCTGTCCAAGCCCGTCACGCCGTCGACCTTCCTGGACACCCTCCTGGCCCTGTTCCGCCCGGAGGCGGGTCCTTCGTCCCTGATGCCGGTGGAGGCATCGGCCCTCGAATTCCCGGCCCAGCTTCAGGGGGCCCGGGTGCTCCTGGTGGAGGACAACGATTTCAACCAGGAGGTCGCCACCGAGCTCCTGGAACGGGCCGGCGTGGCCGTCACCCTGGCCCGGAACGGCCAGGAGGCCCTGGACAAGGTCCACGGGGCCCCCTTCGATGCCGTCCTCATGGATCTCCAGATGCCCGTGATGGACGGTCACGAAGCCACCCGGCGGATCCGCGGCGAGGCGGCCTTCGCCTCCCTGCCCATCATCGCCATGACCGCCCACGCCATGGTGC
>DPRT01000027.1 GCA_003538615.1 Holophagaceae bacterium
GCGCTTGGCGCGGGCCACGCGCTTGAGCTTGTGGTCGCGGGTCTCCGTGGGCTGGTAGATGCCCTCCTCGCCCTTCACGCCGGAGACGGCGCGATGCATGCGGGCCTGGTTGCGGAGGGCCTTCATGGCTGCCTCCATGTCTGCGGGCATGGGGGCCGTGACCGTGACCTGCTCTTCGGTGACGGGGTGCTTGAAGCCCAGCAATTCGGCGTGCAGGGCCTGGCGGTCCAGCAGGGGGCTTTCGGTGCCGTAGACCTGGTCGCCCAGCAGGGGGAAGCCGCGATCCGCGAACTGCACGCGGATCTGGTTGCGGCGGCCGGTCTCCAGCTTGACTTCCACCACGGTGTGGCCCGGCAGCCGCTCGATCACGCGGTAGTGGGTGACGGCCTCCTTGGCGCCCGCGGGCATGCGCTTGCCGCCGCCGGGGCCCTTGCGGGGCGTGGCCACGGACATCTTCAGGGACTTGGCGTGCTCGATGAGGTGGCCCGCCAGGGTGCCGCTGTTCTCGGGCAGCTCGCCCACCAGCACGGCGTAGTAGATGCGCTGCAGGCGGTGCAGCTCGAAGTGTTTTTTCAGGCCGTGCAGGGCCTCGGGAGTCTTGGCGAACACCAGCACGCCGCTGGTGAAGCGGTCCAGGCGGTGGACGATGAAGAGGTTGAAGCGCTTGAAGCCGCGGCGGCGGTAGGACTCGGTGATGGCCTCGGCCAGGCTGGGCTCGCCGCCCTGCTCAGCGGGCACGGTGAGCAGGCCCGCGGGCTTGAAGACGAAGAGGAGGTGGTTGTCCTCCCAGAGCGTCTCGAAGGGCCCGGCCTGGAGCTTGCGGGCGGCGGGCAGCACGTCATAGGTCAGCTCGGGATCGAAGATCACCTTCACGGTATCCCCGGGGTTGAGCCGGTGGCCGTGCTTCTCGATCATTTCGCCGTTCACGGTGACACAGCGGCCATCGATGAAGCCCTTGGCCTGCCGGTGGCTGATCACCATCACCTTGTGCAGTTCCGAGGCCAGCGCCGAGCCTTCNNCCCTACTTCTTGGCGCCCTTGGCGAAGTCGCCGGCCTTGACCACCACGAAGGCCTCGGGGCGGAGGTGCTTGCGGAGGGCGGCGTTGACCTCGTCCAGCTTCAGGGCCTTCACCTTGGCTTCGATCTGCGCGTCGAAACGCACGGAGCGGCCCAGGTAGAGGCTGCGGCCCAGCCAGCCGGCGATGGAACGATCCTCCTGGCGGCTGTTCTTCTCGGACTGGAGCCAGCTGTTGCGGGCGAAGTCCAGCTCCTCCTGGGTGAAGCCGTCCTTTAGTGCCTTCTGGATTTCGTCATCGAAGGCGGCCTCCAGCTTGGCGGCGTTCTCGGGGGCGTAGATGGCGTAGGCCTGCCAGCTGGTGACGGCATCGAGGCTGCCCACGTTCGCGAAGGACCCGGCGCCGTAGCTGAAGCCCTCCTTCTGGCGGAGGCGGTCCGCCAGGCGGCTCTTCAGCGCGCCGCCGCCCAGGATCTGGTTGGCCATGAGGAAGGCGGGGTAGTCGGCGTCGGTGTCCTTCATGGCCCAGCGGCTCTGGACGAGGAAGAAGGCGCCCTTCTTGTCGGGCGTCTCGATGGCCTGGCGCTGACCTGCGGGGGCCTTCAGGCGGGCGGCCACCCGCTCGTAGGCGGCGGGGGAGGACCAGCCGCCGAAGAGCTCGGCCACCAGCTTCTGCACGTCCGCGGCGTCGAAGTCGCCGGAGGCGGTGAACTCGCCGTGGTTGGCGCCGTAGAAGGCCTGGTGGAAGGCCTTCAGATCCTCGGACTTGAGGGTCTTCAGTTCTTCGAGCCGGGCGTCGGGGCCGCGGTAGGCGGAGGGGTGGCCCGCGGGATAGGCTTCGAAGGTCCGGCCCATGAACTCCATGGCCTTGGCCTGGGGCTCGCTGCGCTGGGACTCGATGCCCGTGGCCGCCTGCTTCACCAGGGTGTCCAGCTCCGCGGCGGGGAAGGCGGGTTCGCGCAGGATCTCGGCCACCAGCTTGAGGGTGGCGGCCACGTTTTCGCGGGGGACGGTGATGCGGGCGGTGGCGGCGGTGGCGCCGCCCGTGATCATGACCTGGGCCCGCAGCTTGTCGAAGGTGTCCGTGAGCTCCTGCCGGCTGTGCCTGGTCGTGCCGCGCATGAGCATGTTGCCGGTGAAGTCGGGCACGGCCTTGCGGTCCATGAGGTCCGCCTCGCGGCCGAAGCGCAGGGTGAGCTGCAGGGCGGCGAGGGAGCCCTTGGTCTTCTTGGAGAGCAGGGCGCCCTTCAGGCCGTTGGGAGCCGTGAAGCGGGTGGCGCGGGCATCCACATTCTCAGGGCTGGCGTCGAAGGCCTCGCCCTGGGCGATCACTTCCCGGCCCTTGTAGTCCTTCACCAGGGTGGCGACATCAGGCATGGCGGGGATCTCGGCGCGATCCGGCTTTTCCGTGGGGAGGTACTGGGCCAGCGTGCGGTTGCTGGGCTTGAAGGTGGCGGCGGCGGCCGTCTGCACATCCCCCAGTTTGGCGCCCAGGCTCCAGTCCCGGTCGAAGAAGAGGTGGCGCCAGTCGCCGGCGGCCATGCCTTCGCTGAGCGCCACGGCCAGGTTCTTGGTGTCGGAGAAGGTCTGGTCCACGGCCTTGCGCACCTTGGCCTGGGCCCGTTCCAGTTCGGCGGCGGTGAAGGGGTTCGCCTGGAGGTTCTCCAGCTCCTTCAGCAGCACCTCCTTGACCTTCTCCGTGTCCCCGTCCTTGGGCAGCATCACGCCGAACATGAGCAGGCCCGGATCCTGGGTGGTGAAGGCGAAGTTGAACACCTGGGCGGCGAGCTTGGTCTCCACCAGGGCCTTGTAGAGGCGGCCGCTGGGGGCGTCGGCCAGGATGGAACCGGCCAGGTCCAGGTAGCTGCGGCTGGCGTGGAAGCCGGGTGCGACGTGGTAGCCCACCATGAGCAGGGGCGTGCCGCCCACGCGGCGGATGGTGACGCTGCGCTCGCCGTCCTGGACGGGATCCAGGGTGTAGGTGGGCTCGAGGATCCGCGCGGGCTTCGGCAGGGCGCCCAGGGTCTGGTTGATGCGGACCAGGGCCTTGGCCTCGTCGAACTTGCCCGCCACCACCAGGATGGCGTTGTCCGGCTGGTAGTAGTTCTTGTAGAAGGCGCGGAGGTGGGCCACGTTCACTTTCTCGATGTCCGTGCGGGCGCCGATGGTGGACTTGCCGTAGTTGTGCCAGTCGAAGGCCATGGCCTGGATGCGCTGGAGGGTCACGCGGATGGGGTTGTTCTCCCCGTTCTCGAACTCGTTGCGCACCACGGTCATCTCGCCGCTCTTGCCGTCCTTGCCCCACAGGGTCTCCGCGGTGAAGTGGCTGTTCACCATGCGGTCGGCCTCGAGGTCCAGGGCCTTGGCCAGGTTCTCCTCGTTGGCGGGGAAGGAGATGTAGTAGTTCGTGCGGTCCAGGGAGGTGGTCCCGTTGAAGTCGCCGCCCAGCTCGTTGAGCAGCTGGGGCACGTTGGGATGGCGGGGGGTGCCCTTGAAGACCATGTGCTCCAGCAGGTGGGCCATGCCCGTCTCGCCGTAGTTCTCGTGGCGGCTGCCCACCAGGTAGGTGATGTTGGTCGTGATGGTGGGCTTGCTGGCGTCCGGGAAGAGCAGCACGCGCAGGCCGTTGGCCAGCCGGTACTCGGTGATGCCCTCCACCGTCGCCACCTTGACGGGGGCGGGCAGGGCCACGGGGGCGGCGGCCTTGGCGGTCTTCACCTTGGAGGCTGGCTTCACCCCGGGAGCCGCGGGCTTGGGGGCCTCTCCTGCCACCAGCGCGAAGGCCAGGGCCCCGCACAGGGGCAGCATGAGACGACGGGTGAGGGACATGTGACCTCCAGGTTGTGAAAGATTCCCTTGGGGAAGCCATCAGCATACGCGGCATCTCGGAAGGCAAATGTTAAGAAATGTTAAGACCCCTCCCGGGAAACCTGGGAGGCGCTCCGGCCCCCGCGGAGTCCGGGCGCGTGGCCTCACAGTCGCGGTCTTAATGTTGTCATGATATTAATTAGTGATTAAAATCCGACAAAACAATCCTGTGGCTGATGGGTTGAAAGCACCTGGGGTTCTGATGGGACGGCCAGGTCCAACCAAACATGAAGGGCCCTCTGGGGGAGACCTCCAATGGATTCTGATATCGCCAACCAGATCATCGAGTTCATCTTCGACGCCACGGGCATGTACTCCATCATCTGCGACAAGGACGGGACCATCATCGCCGCCAAGATCCAATCCCGCGTCGGCACCATCCACACCGGCGCGCAGAAGATGCTCCGGGAGAACCTGCCCCACATCGCCATCAGCGCCGAGGAGGAGGCCGCCTCCGGGGGCGTTGTCAGGGCCGGCGTGAGCCTGCCCCTCCGGCACAACGGCGAACTGATTGGGTCCATCGGCATCACGGGCGATCCCGAGAAGACCCTGCTGGTCACCAAGATGGCCGCCGGCCTCATCTCGAAGGATCTCCGCGAGCGCGAGATCCTCAACGACCTCCTGGGCCATGCCGCCCAGATGGACGCCGCCATCTCGACCATCCTGTCCACCGTGGAGGCGGTGAATGCCTCCCAGATGAAGGCCTCCAGCATGGTCGACCATGTGGAACGCCTCATCCAGGCCTCCTTCGAGGACATGAAGACCACGGACGAAGTGGTGGAGACCATCCAGTCCCTCGCCAGCAACACCCAGATGCTGGGCCTGAACGCGGCCATCGAGGCCGCCCACGCCCGGCAGCATGGCCAGGGATTCGCCGTCGTGGCGGAGGCCGTGCGGAAACTGTCCGAGCAGAGCGGCGAGTCCGCCGACTCCATCAAGGCCACGCAAGCGCACCTGAATGCGTCCATGGCCCAGGTGGTGGACTATTCCAAAGCGTTGGCCTCCCATACCCATGAGCAGACCCAGGCGACCACCGCCATCTCGGGGATGGTCACGGACCTGAAGCGGGTCAGCGAGGCCTTGATGGCCCTGGCCGATACCTAGGGGAAGGCCCCCCGCGCCCTGGAAACAGGGCCTGGCTGCGTCCGGCGGATCGCCGCTTCAGCCTTCGAGAAGGGCCTGGAGGCGCTGCTGCCAGGCGGATCTGAGGTCCATGAGCTTCAATCCCTTGCCCCGGTTCGGCGCTCCCTGCAGCAGGCCCTGGGCGCTGGGGTGGGGCAGGGCGTGCAGTTCGAAGGGCGGGGCCTCCGGCAGGCGGCCCAGCACCCACTCCGCCTTCTTGCCGAAGGCGATGACGCGCAGGGTCTGCGCCGGCCCCGCCGCGGCCCGGGTCAGTTCCGCCGCCAGCCGGGCCAGGTTGGCGGAAGCCAGCAGATCGCGGTTGGAGGGGGCGTGGAAATGCTCGCCATCCTTGGTGGGGCAGGCCGGATAGGCATTGCTGAGGGCCGTGCCGCGGAGCCGCGGCGCCAGGCCCAGGGCCTTGAAGCGGGCGCCATCCCAGTCCTCCCAGGCCGCCTCGGGCACCTCGGCCCGGCCCGCAGTGGCCAGGGCGCGGTAGACGGTGATCCCCGCGCCATCCCCCCAGAAGGGGATCCCCGACTGGTCCGCCCCGCGGGGGCCCGGCGCCTCCCCGAAGAGCATCACGGAAACGCCCCCGGATGCCGGGAACAGGGCGGGGACCGGGTGGCCGTGGATGCGGGGCGGCGTCATCCGGGCTGGCCTTCCTTCATGAGCGCCGACAGGGCCTTGAACTGGGGATGGTTCTTGTCGCGGGCCCATTCGAAGGCCACGGATTCGTGGTTGGTGATCGTGGCCCCGGCGGCGGCCATGCGGTCCAGGGCGTGCTTCCGGTATTCCTCGCCCCGGCCGCTGACGGCGTCCCAGCAGAGGTGGACCTCGTGGCCCGACGCCAGCAGCTCCAGCACGGTCTGCATGACGCAGACGTGGGTCTCCATGCCTGCGATGACGACCTGCCGCCGGGTGGGGGCGAGGCCCGGCCGCGCCTGCTGGAGGAGGGCCTCGAAGCCCGCGTCGCCGCAGCAGCCGAAGGCGGTCTTCTCCAGGAAGAACTTCGGAACGGTCAGCGCATCGTAGGCGCCGCGGATGGTCTCCTCTGTGGGGCCGATGCCCTTGGGGTACTGCTCGGTGAGCACCACGGGCACCGAGAAGAGATCCGCCAGGCGCATCAGGCGCCGGGTGGCCTCCAGGGCCAGGGCCGGGCGGTGCACCATCTGGACCAGCTTGCCCTGGAAGTCGATAACGACGAGGGTGCTGCGGGAGGCTTCGAGGAGGGGCATGGGGACTCCAGAGGGTGAATCCTAGCCTACCGGCCTCCCGGAAATCTTGACCCCGGCCAGCCCCCGGGCGCATGGTGGAGGGGTTTCTCCGGCATACCTCGTCTTCTTATGGAAGGACCTCCATGACCTTTCGATCCGCCTCCCTGACCTCCCTGACCCCCCTGGCCCTGGTGATGACCGCGGCCCTCATCCAGCCGCTGTCCGCCGTGGACCTCCAGGACACCCGCCTGGTGGCCAGCCCGGCGCTGAGCGCCCGGCAGGTGGCCTTCCTCTACGCGGGCGATCTGTGGACCTGCGCGCCGGATGGCGGCGCGGCGAAGCGCCTCACCACCCGCGGAGGCTGTTTCGGCACGCCCCGCTTCAGCCCGGATGGCGCCTGGATCGCCTACTCGGCGGGGCTGGAGGGGAACGGGGACGTCTGGGTGATTCCCTCCGCGGGCGGCGAGCCCCGGCGCCTCACCTGGCATCCCGGTGCCGACGTGGTGCAGGACTGGACGCCGGACGGCAAGGCGGTGCTGTTCACCTCGGGACGCTCGGTCCACACCACGCGCTATACCCAGCTCTTCACCGTGCCCCTGGCGGGAGGCATGCCCGCCAAGCTGCCCATCCCCAACGCCGCCCGGGCCACCTACTCGCCGGATGGCGGCCACATCGTCTACAACCCCCTGTCCGACGCCTTCCGCCAGTGGAAGAACTACCGCGGCGGCACGGCCTCGCGGCTGTGGATCTACCGGGTGAAGGACCACGAGGTCGTCCAGATTCCTCAGCCCGAGGGCCGCTGCAACGACATCGACCCCATGTGGATCGGCGGGAAGGTCTACTTCGTGTCCGACCGGGCCGGGGAGTTCAACCTCTTCAGTTATGACGTGGCCACGAAGGCGGTGGTCCAGCTGACCCAGCACAAGGACTTCCCCATCCAGGCCGCCAGCCACGGCGGGGGGCGGATCGTCTACGAGCAGGCGGGCTGGCTGCACCGTTTCGATCCCGCCACCGGCCAGAGCGCCCGCCTGAAGGTGGCCGTGGCAGCGGATCTGCCGGAGACGCGCAGCCGCTGGGCCTCCGGCGCCCGGTGGGCCCAGAACCTGGGCCTGTCGCCTTCGGGCAGCCGCGTGGCCGTGGAATTCCGGGGCGAGATCCTGAGCGTGCCTGCGGAGAAGGGGGATGCCCGCAACCTCACGAACACTCCTGGCGTCCACGAGCGGAATCCGGTCTGGTCGCCGGACGGCAAGACCGTCGCCTACCTGTCCGATACAGGCGGCGAGTATGCGCTGAAGGTCCAGGCCCAGGACGGCAAGGGCGACGTGCGGACCTTCGCCCTGAAGGGCGCGGGCTTCTACGACAACCTCAAGTGGTCGCCGGACGGGAAGAAGATCGCCTACACGGACAACGCCCTGGCGTTGCGCATCCTGGACCTCGCCACCGGCGTCGTGAAGGCCGTGTCCAGCGAAGTGCTCTACACCCCCGGGCCCACCCTGAACCACAACTGGTCGCCGGATTCCCGGTTCCTGGCCTACACCCGCAACACGGAATCCGGGATGCTGCGCATCCACGTCTACGCAGTGGAAGAGGGCAAGTCCACGCCCCTGACGGACGGCCTGGCCGATGCCTGCGAACCGGTCTTCGACCGCAGCGGCAAGTACCTCTACTTCACCGCCAGCACCGAGGCCGGGCCCGTGCGCGACTGGTTCGCCCAGTCCAACGCCGATGCCCTCATGCGCGGGGATCTCTACCTGATGGTGCTGGCCAAGGACACCCCCTCGCCCCTGGCCAAGGAAAGCGACGAGGAGACCGGCGCCGCCAAGACCGATGAGAAGAAGGACGGCAAGGCCGAGGTGAAGGTCCGCATCGACTTCGAGGGCCTGGCCGAGCGCATCGTCCCCATCGAGGCCGCCAAGGCCGCCTTCTTCGCGGATCTGGAGGCCGGCGAAGCGGGGACCCTCTTCTACCGCCGCCAGGCGGGCGGCGCCAACCGCTTCAACCGGGGCGGGGCCATGGCCCTCTGCCGCTTCGACCTGAAGAAGCGCGAGGAGACCGTGCTGGCGGACAAGACCGACGGGTACAGCCTCTCCGCGGACGGCAAGAAGGCCCTCACCCGCCTGCGCGAGGCCGTGACGATCATTCCCACCACCGGCAAGCCGGAACCCGGCAAGGGCAAGGTGGCGCTGGAGGGCTTGCAGGTGAAGGTGGAGCCCCGCCAGGAGTGGGCGCAGATCCTCGANNAACCGGGTCATCCAGTGGATGTGCTCGGAGCTGGCCGTGGGGCACCACCGCGGCGGCGGCGGCGACCTGCCGGATACGGGCAAGGCCATCCCCGGCGGCCTGCTGGGAGCGGATCTGGAAGTGGCGAACGGCCGCTACCGCTTCGCGAAGGTCTTCGGCGGCCTGAACTGGAGCCCCGAGCTGCGGTCGCCCCTCACGGAGCCNNAACCCCTTCGCCCGCTTCGAGAACACCGCCGGGAAGCTGGTGGAACTGACCGTGGGCAGCGATCCCACCGGCAAGGACGCCCGCACGGTCTCCGTGGTGCCCGTGGCGAGCGAGGCGGGCCTGCGCAACCGCGACTGGGTGGAGGGCAACCTGAAGAAGGTGCACGATGCCACGGATGGCCGCGTGGCCTACGTCTACGTACCCAACACCACCAGCCTGGGCCACACCTACTTCAAGCGCTACTTCTACCCCCAGGCCCAGAAGGACGCCGTGATCATCGACGAGCGCTACAACGGCGGCGGCCAGGTGGCGGACTACTACATCGACCTGCTGCGCCGGCCCTTCATCGCCATGTGGGCCATGCGCTACGGCCAGGACCTCAAGACGCCCCAGGCCTCCATCCAGGGGCCCAAGGTCATGCTGGTGGACGAGACCGCCGGTTCCGGCGGCGACCTGCTGCCCTGGATGTTCCGCAAGTTCGGTCTGGGCCCCCTGGTGGGCCGGCCCACCTGGGGCGGCCTCGTGGGCATCCTGGGCTTCCCCACCCTCATGGACGGCGGCAACATCACGGCCCCCAACCTGGCCATCTGGACCGAGAAGGGCTGGGTGGTGGAGAACGAGGGCGTGGCCCCGGACATCGAGGTGGAGCAGCTGCCCAAGGACATTCTCGCGGGCCGCGATCCCCAGCTGGAGAAGGCCATCGACCTCATGAAGGCCGAACTGAAGAAGAACCCGCCCCAGAAGATGGTCCGCCCGCCCTATCCGGTGCGGACGAAGTAGGCGCCCGGTCGACCCGGAGCCGGAGGCTCAGGCCTCCGGCTTCGGCAGGGCGTGGCGCCAGTCCCGGCTCACGAGGAGGATCTGGGGCTTGCCGTCCCGGAGGAACACGGCGGAATCCCACAGGAAGCCGGGGAAGGTGCGGACCGGACCGGGGCCCTCGTCGAGGGCGAGGATCCGGGTCCGGAACCAGCGCCGGTGGATCAGGTGCCATCCGCCGCCCGCCCGGGCCAGGAAGGCCCGGTGGAACCGCGGCAGGCCCTTCACCCGGCGGGCGAAGCAGGGCAGGACCTCCCCGGGATCCGACGGGGTGTGCTCCAGCAGCTTCAGTTCCACCCAGGCCGGGATCTCGTCGCGGCCCCCCCGTCCCACCAGGGAGCGGATGGCCCCGCGGAGGCCCGTGAGCACGAAGACCAGGGCCCGGGCCAGCATGGGCAGCAGGAGGGCCGTGGCCAGCAGGATCGCCCCCAGCACCGGCAGGGCCACGGCCGGATGGGTGTAGACCAGGGCCAGGAGGCCGATCACCCCCACATCCTCGGCCACGCTGAGGGCGCTGTGCCCCGCCGGTTCAGGAGAGGTGTGGGCCAGGAGCCGCACGCCCATCTTGCTGCCGTGGGTGCCCAGGGCGATGGTGCCGCCCGCCAGCAGGGCCAGCACTTTGGCCACGGGGTGCAGGTCGCCCGCGGCCCCCAGGGCCAGGAGGGCGCCGCCCAGGGGCCGGATGAAGGTGTGGATGCCATCCCAGATGGGGGTAATGAAGGGCACCTTGTCCGCCAGGAACTCCACCAGGAATAGGAATCCGGCCACCGCCAGCACCACGGGGTGGCCCAGGATGGCCAGGTCTGGGGGCAGGCCGTGGATCCAGCCGAACCGCTGCCCTGCACCCACCAGCAGCACCGTGAGGTAGAGGTTGACGCCGGAGACGGTGGACAGGCCGAGGATGGCCGCCAGGGTTTGGGCCGGGCCCATCAGGCCGTGGCCCGCTTGTAGAGGTGGTAGGCCCCCAGCAGGATCAGGGCGCCCACCACGGACATGATGAAGCCGGCGCTGGCCCCCTCCTTGTAGAAGCCCAGGGCGCGGCCGATCCAGGTGCCCAGGAAGGAGCCCGCGATGCCGAGAGCCATGGTGATGATCCAGCCACCGGGATCCTTGCCGGGCAGGATGAACTTGGCCACCGCACCGGCGATAAGGCCGATGATGCCGGTCCAGATGAGGTGCAGCATGGGACCTCCTGCTTGGGATGGGGGGGTGCGGTCCCACACTACGTGCCAGCCCGGGGGCGGGTCAACGAAGCGGAAGCGCCTGGACGATTCAGCTCTGCACCACGCCCCCGTCCAGATTGAGGCACTGTCCCACCTGCATGGTGTTGGCGGGGTTCAGCAGCCAGGCGATGCCCTGGGCGATCTCCTCGGGCTGGAAGAACCGCTTCACGGGCACGGCGGCTTCGGCCTGGGCGCGGGTTTCAGCCTCGGTCTGACCCGTGGCCGCCGCGATCTGGCGGATGCCCGTCTGGGCCATGTCCGTGTCCACCCAGCCCGGCGCCACGGCGTTCACCACGATGCCCCGGCCGATGAGCTCCAGGGCCAGGGCCTTGGCCAGGCCGTGGACGCCGTGCTTGGCGGCGCAGTAGGCCCCGTAGCCCGGCACCCCGAAGCGGCCCAGCACGCTGGAGACCAGCACGATGCGCCCGCCGGATCCCATGCGGGGCAGGAAGGCCCGCACCGTGTTCCAGGGCCCCGTGAGATCCGCGGCCAGGATCTCGTCGAAGAAGGCGTCCGAATCCCCGTCCACCGCCGTCATGCCCGAGATGGCGGCGGCCGCCACCAGACCGCCCACGGGCCCGAGGGTCCGGGCGATGGCCGCCAGGCGGGGCCGGTCCGTGACATCCGCCCCATGGGCTTCCGCCGTGCCGCCCGCCTGCCGGACAGCTTCTGCCGTGGCGGCCAGGGCCGCCTCGTCCCGTCCCAGGAGGATCAGGTGGGCCTGCTCGGTCCGGGCGAGATGCAGGGCGCAGGCGCGGCCGAGGCCGCGGGAGCCGCCGGTGATGAGAATGGATCGGGTCATGGGGGCCTCCTTCCCGAGGGTGCCATGTGGCATCGTGGCCCGGGAGGCCTATCTTTTAGATTTCACAGGAGAAACGGGATGGTCTGCGAGACCCAGGACGAGCGCCGCCACACCTCGATGTCCGTGGGGGCCGAGGGCCGCGGCGGGCTGTGGTCCCTGCCGGACGGCCATCGTCTGCCCAATCTGGTGGATGCTTCCCCCCTGGTGGTCGGCGATCCCGCGCATCCCGCGCGCCTGCGCGCCACCGACCTGGAAAACCCCGAGGATTTTCACGTGCGCCTGACCACCTGGCTGCTGCGCCAGGGACGCTGACCTTCCGGAAGCCAGGCAGCGGAAGGCTCCCGGCGTGATACACAAGGAGCGTCCATTCCCCTTGGAGGTTCCGTGCGCGCTCTGTTCCTGGTGGCAGCCATCCTGATATCCGTCGCGGCTCCGGCGGCCGCCCAGGGCCGGGCGCCCGGCAATGTGAACGACATGATCCTCGAAGTCATGCGCACGGACCTGGGCAAGGAGAAGGAGGCCATGGCCATGTGGCTGCCCCAGGAGTTCTTCGTGGCCGCGGGGATGGCCCAGGCCCCCGGACTCGATCCCAAGGAGATGGAGAAGGAACTGGGCTTCCTGCTGGATTACGCGGTCTTCATGGTGCAGGCGAAAAGCAACGGCGAGGACGGGCCCGTGCATCTCAGCTCGGCCCAGCTCCGCGCCGCAGCCACCCTGGTGGACGGGGCGGGCCGCTCGGTGAAGCCGCTGACGGACCTTCCGCCCAAGGTGGAGGCCACGCTGAACGCCGTCCGCCAGGGCTTCGCCGCCAAGGGCCGGGAGGAGTTCCGGCTGCTGGTCTTCCCGGGCCGGGGGGCGGACGGGACGCCCTTCGCCTCCCCCTCCCGGCGGGGGACCGTCACGCTCAAGGTGGCGAAGGTCGGCGAGTTCCCGGGCCTGGCGCTGAGCTGGAAGACGCCCCTGGCCTCCTTTGTCCAGCCGGTGGCCTGCGGGAAGTGCAAGGAGCCCCTCCAGCCGGCCTGGTCCTTCTGCCCCTGGTGCGCCCAGCCCGCCGTCAGGTAGGGGTTCCCTAGCCGCAGAGCACGGTCCCTCCGTTCACGTTCAGCACCTCGCCGGTGATGGCCCCGGCCCAGGGGCTGAGCAGGAAGGCCACGGGGCCCGCCAGATCCCCGGCCTCGGGGATGCGTCCCAGGGGGAAGGCCGCAGCGATGCGCTTCCGCTGGTCCGGATCACCGCGGAGGGCGGAGGCGCTCATGTCCGTGTCCACCCAGCCGGGCGCCACGGCGTTCACGCGGATGCCGTGGGGGCCCAGCTCGGGTGTGAGGGACTTCACCAGGGAGATGACGGCCCCCTTGCTGGCGGCGTAGGCGCCGTGCCCCGCCTCGCCCCGCTGGCCCGCGGTGCTCGACAGCAGCACGAGGCTGCCGCCCCCGGCGCGCCGGAGGGCGGGGATCACTTCCGCGTTCCAGCGGAAGAGGCCGGTGACATTGGTCTCCAGGATGTCCTGGAGGATGTCCTCATCCTGCAGTTCCGCGGGCGTGGCGGCCCAGATGCCGGCATTGCCCACGAAGGCGTCCAGGCCCCCCCAGGCGGCCTCCACCGCGGCCACGGCGATCTGGGCATCGGCCCGGAGGCGCTGGTCGGCCCGGATGGCCAGCACGGCGCGGCCCTGGGCCGTGAGCTCCGCCTGGAGGTCCAGGGCGGCCTGTTCCTGGTTCAGGTAGGTGAAGGCCACCCTGGCGCCGAGGTCCGACAGGAGGCGCACGGTGGCGGCGCCGATGCCGCGGCTGCCGCCGGTGACGAGGATGCGGAGATGGGAGAGGTCGAGGTTCATGGGTGCTCCTGGCCGCGGATCACGCAGCGGCCGTGCAGGCGGGGGATCAGGTCCCCCAGCCGGGACTCAGGGACGAGGAAGGCGATGGAGACGGTGCTGCTGCCCGTGAGCAGGCCCCCGATGGGTTCCTGTCCGAGGGCGGCGAGGTGCCGGAGGGCGGCCAGGGGATCGGTGCGCAGCCCCTCGCCCACCAGGGCCACCACGGCCCATCCGGATTCGCAGGGAAGGCCCGAGGCCGCGAGGGCCTCCAGCACCTTCGCGGCGGCCGGCGTATCCGGCCGGACGGCCAGCAAGGTGCCCGCGGGGCTGGCGATGAGGCCGAAGCGCAGGGCCCCGGCCTCCTCCAGGCGCCGGGCGGCATCCAGGGGAACGTCCAGGCCCGCGGAGGCGGGGAAGCGGAGCAGGGAGATCCCTTCCTTATAGGCCACGGAGGTGACTTCGCCCCCGGCGCGGAGGGGCGGCGCGGACAGGATCTCCGTGCGGGAGGCGCCGAGCCGCAGGGTATTGGCCACCACGAGCCGGAAACCCGCGCGGCCGACGGGGGCCAGGGAATCCGCGTGCAGCACCTTGGCGCCGAAGGCGCTGAGGGCTTCGGCCTCGCCCAGGCTCATCTGGGGGATGGGCCGCGCCTCGGACACCAGGCTGGGGTCGGCGCTGAGCACGCCGTCCACATCGGTCCAGATCTGCACCTCCTCCGCCCCGAGGGCTTCGCCCAGCAGCGTGGCGCTGGTGTCGGAGCCGCCCCGGCCCAGGGTGGTGGTGTGGCCCTCCGCGGTGGCGCCGAGGAAGCCCTGGGTGAGCCAGAGGGCGCCATCCGCCAGGGCCTCGCGCCAGGGGACCGCCGCGGCGCGCAGGGCGTCCAGTTGCGGCCGGGCCTTGCCGAAGCGGTCGTCCGTCCGCAGGACCTCGCGGACGTCCCGGAAGGCCCCCTGGAAGCAGGCCGCCGCCAGGTGGGCCGACAGGGTCTCGCCCACGGCCAGGGCCGCATCCCGGCCCCGGGGCGTGGTTTCGCCCAGCATGGCCATGCCCGTGAGCAGCTGGTCGAGGCG
>DPRT01000034.1:0-1880 GCA_003538615.1 Holophagaceae bacterium
CTCACCAAGGAGAAGGATGCTGCCAGCCGCGCGCGGCTGGGAGAACTGGACAAAGAACTGGCGGAGCTGAACGAAGAGCTGAGCCACCTGCGGGCGCAGTGGGAGAACGAAAAGAAGGTCATCGAGGGCACCCGGGGGCTCCAGAAGAAGCTCGACGACCTGCGCATCGAGCTGGACCAGGCGAAGACGAAGGGCGAGTACGAGCGGGCCTCGCGCCTGGAATACGGCGAGATCCCGGCGCTGGAGAAGCAGCTCGCGGCGGCCTCGCCCAGGTCGAGCGCCATGCTGCGCCTGGAGGTGGGCGAGTCCGATGTCGCCGCCATCGTCAGCCGCTGGACCGGCATCCCCGCGAGCCGCATCCTCGAAGGCGAGGTGGAGAAGCTCCTGAAGATGGAAGCCCGCCTTGCGGAGCGCGTGGTGGGCCAGGATCCGGCCCTCACGGCCATTGCCGATGCCCTGCGCCGCAACCGGGCGGGTCTGGGCGATCCCAAGCGGCCCATCGGCAGCTTCCTGTTCCTGGGCCCCACGGGCGTGGGCAAGACGGAAGTGGCCCGGGCCCTGGCGGAATTCCTCTTCGACGACGAGAACGCCCTGGTCCGCATCGACATGAGCGAGTTCACCCACGAGGCGGACGCCACCCGCCTCATCGGCGCCGCACCGGGCTACGTGGGCTACGAGGAGGGCGGCCGCCTCACGGAGGCCATCCGCCGCCGCCCCTACGCCGTGATCCTGCTGGACGAGATGGAGAANNGTGGTGCTCATGACCACCAACCTGGGCAGCCAGGCCATCTACGAGGCCGGGGGGGACCCCTCGAAGGCCCAGGGGGCGGTCCAAGCCGCCCTGCACGGCCACTTCCGCCCGGAATTCCTCAACCGCCTGGACGAAGTGGTGATCTTCCGGTCCCTCAGCCGCGACGACATGAAGGCCGTGGCCCGCATCCAGCTGAAGCGCGTGGAGGCCATGCTGCGGGAGCAGCGGCTGGACCTGGAGGTGCCGGAAGCGGCCTTGGATTGGCTGGCCGAGGAGGGCTTCGACCCCCACTACGGCGCCCGTCCGCTGAAGCGCCTCATCCAGCACGCCGTGGTCAATCCCCTGTCCCGCCTCATCCTTCAGGCCCAGCTCCAGCCCGGCGGCCGGGCGCGGCTGTCGGTCCAGGACGGCCAGCTCCAGGTCGAGGGCGAGGCCGTGCAGTAGGCGCCCCCGCCCCAAACTATCCCCCCGGACCGCCCCGTCCGATGAGGCGGGGGTATCTGGAGCCGGTGTGTCTCTCACCCCCCCCATCCCCATCCTCATCGTGGACGACGAGGCAGACCTGCGGAACCTGCTGGTGGAGGCCCTGACGGACCAGGGCTATGCGGCGGAAGGCGCCGAGGGCGGTGCCCAGGCCCTGGCGCTGGTGCGGGAGAAGCACTTCCCGGTGATCTTCACGGACCTGAACATGCCCGGCGGGCTGTCGGGCCTGGAGCTGCTGCGGGCCATCCACGACGACGATCCCCGGGCCATGGGCATCCTCATGACCGGCTACGCCACCACGGAATCGGCCATCCAGGCCCTCAAGCGCGGCGCCTACGACTTCATCCAGAAGCCCTTCAAGCTGGCAGAGATCGAGGCCAGCCTGGAGCGCGCCCTGGAGCACTACCGGCTGGTGCGGGAGAATGAGGAGTACCAGCACAACCTCGAGCGCATGGTGGAGGCCCGCACCCAGGAGATCCTGGGGCTGAAGAACGACATCGAGAAGCTCTTCGAGGGCTTCGTGAACGCCTCCGTGACCGCCATCGAGGCCCGTGATCCCAGCACCTCCGGCCACTCCAGCCGGGTGGCGGACCTCACCGTGGGCCTGGCCGAGGCGGTGAACCTGACGCCCAACGGCCGTTTCGGC
>DPRT01000034.1:1954-4084 GCA_003538615.1 Holophagaceae bacterium
GTGCTGCCCCAGGAGGTGGCCCTGGAGCTGAACCTGCTGGAGGACCTCACCTACCAGCACTGGACCGGGGACAGCCGCACCCTCATCGAGACCCGCGACCTGGACCTGCTTAAGATCCCCAAGGGCAGCCTGTCCGCCGCCGAGCGGGAGGAGATCCAGAGCCACGTCACCCACACCTTCCGCTTCCTGAGCCAGATCCCCTGGACCAGCGAGTTGGCCGGGGTGCCGGAGATCGCCTGGGCCCACCACGAGCGGCTGAACGGCAAGGGCTACCCCCGCCAGCTGAAGGAACCGGACATCCCCGTGCAGAGCAAGCTCATGGCCGTGTCGGACGTGTACGACGCCCTCACCGCCGCCGACCGCCCCTACAAGGCCGCCGTGAGCGTGGAGCGCAGCCTGGAGATCCTCGAACAGGAGGCCAAGGTGAACCTGCTGGATGCCGAGGTGCTGCGCATCTTCCTCGAAGCCAAGATCTACGAGCGCACCCTGGCCCATACGAGGCCCGCCTGATGATCCAGGACCCCCTCCTCATCGTGGACGATGATCCCGGCGTGCGCAGTTCCCTCCTGGAGTCCCTGACGGAGCGGGGCTACACCGCCGAGGCCGTCTCCAGCGCCGACGAGGCCCTGGCCCGCATGACCCTCCGTTCCTTCCCCGTGGTGCTCACGGACCTCCACATGCCGGGTGGCCCCACGGGGCTGGAGCTCATCGCCAGCCTCAAGCTGCGCTTCCCTGACACCCTCTGCATCCTGGTCACGGCCTACGCCACCCTGGACACCAGCATCGAGGCCCTCAAGCGCGGCGCGTACGATCTGGTGCAGAAGCCGTTCCGCCTGTCGGAGGTCGAGGTGGTCCTGAACCGGGCCCTGGAGCATGCCCGCCTGCTCCAGAAAGTGGCCGCCTACCGCGAGGAACTCGAAGCGCGGATCCTGAGCCGCACCCGGGATCTCCAGGAGGCGCGCCGGGAGGCCATCGCCCTCTGCGACCTGTCCCTTCGGGGCCTGGAAGCCGGCACAATGGACGCCGCCCTGGCCCCCCTGCTGGACCGCCTGGCGGCCCGCTGGGCGCCTGAAGGGCTGGCCTGCTACCGCCGATCCGCCGAGGGGCCGCTCGTTCGCGTGATCCAGCGCGGACCGAGGCCCCTGCCCGACCACCTCGAACGCCCCCAGCCCGGCCCGCTGGCCGCACCGGGGCTCGGCTACCCCGAGGAGCGCCTGGTTCCCCTGGGCGAGGCCGGCTGGCTCTACCTGGGCTTCATGGAGCGGTCCGCCCTCAGCCTGGCGGATCCGGAATTCCTGCTCCTGGCCCGGCACCTGGAACTGGCCCTCCGGGTAAGGTGAAAGGATGCGCGCCCATCAGCTCCTCTGGACCGGCTTCGGCGGCCTCGATGCAGCCGGCGTGGACCTGCCGTTCATCCCCGGCGGCCTCGTCCTCTTCGCCCGCAACCTGGACCCGGATCCCGGTACGGGCCCCGCCCGCTGCCGGGCCCTCATCGACGGACTCCAGGCCCGCTTCGGCACGGACCTCCCCCTGGCCGTGGCCCTGGACCAGGAGGGCGGGCCCGTCAGCCGCCTGCGCCCCTGGGTGGGACCTACGCCGCCCCTGCGGCAGATCTGGACCCGGGACGGCGCTGCCGCCTGCGAGACCTGGGGCCGCCTCTGGGGCGAGGGCCTGCGCCTGCTGGGCTTCAACGTGGACTTCGCGCCCGTGGTGGACCTCTGGGACGGCCACCCCGGCGCGGGCATCGGCGACCGGGCCGCCAGCACCGATCCCGCCGAGGCCGCCGCGGCGGCCGGCGCCTTCCTCCACGGACTGGAATCCACCGGCGTGCGCGGCTGCCTCAAGCACTTTCCCGGCCTGGGCGGCACCACCCTCGACAGCCACCAGGGCCTGCCGGAACTCGCGGACGCCAGCCTGGTGGACCGCAACGCCAGCGCCTTCACCGCCCTGGCCCATCCCGACCGGCTGGTGATGGTGGCCCACCTCCGGACGCCCGCTTCGGGAACCTTGCCTGCCAGCCTGCATCGCGGATCGGTGGCCGGAAACCCCTGGGGCATCCAGGGCCGCTTCCTGCCGGATGACCTGGAAATGGGCGGCTGCGCGGACTGGAGCTGGGAGGACCGCGTGCGG
>DPRT01000034.1:4161-9805 GCA_003538615.1 Holophagaceae bacterium
GGCGGCTTCACGCACTTCATGGAGGCCGGAGACGGCCTCACGGCCTTCAAGTCCATCATGGAGACCCCGCCGGACCTGGTGCTTTGCGACCTGGTGATGCCGGGCTTCGACGGCCTGAAGTTCCTGGGCCTCAAGGCCAGCCGCAAGGAGCTGGAGCAGATCCCCGTGATCATCCTCACCGCCGAGGACGACCTGGACCGCAAGGCCGAGATCCTGGAGCGGGGCGCCTCGGATTACGTCACCAAGCCCTTCCACGAAAAGGAGCTGCTGGCCCGGGTGCGCATCCACACCAAGCTGAAGCTGCTCCAGGACGAACTGCGCGAAATGAATGTGCAGCTCGAAGCCCTTTCCGTCACGGATCCCCTCACGGGCCTGGCGAACCGGCGGCGGCTCATGGCCCGGCTGCAGGAGGAGGTCCAGCGGGCCCGGCGNNCGCAACATCGGCGCCATGCTGAACGCCGGCCTGCGCACCACGGACCTGGCCGCCCGCTACGGCGGCGAAGAGCTGACCCTGGTCCTGCCCCACACGGACATCCCCGCGGCGCTCCAGGTGGCCGAGGGTCTGCGCCAGAAGTTCGCCGAGCTCGACCACGTCCTGGACGGCGTCACCATCCGGAAGACCGCCAGCATGGGCCTTGCGGCCCGCGATGGCCAGGGCGAGATGCCCAACGCCGAGGACCTCCTCAAGCACGCCGACGAAGCCCTCTACCGGGCCAAGCAGGGCGGGAGGAACCGCGTGGAAGTGGCGGAGTAGCTGAAAACCTACTTCGCGGCCTTCTTCAGTGCCTCGACCTTGGCTTGGACCTCCGGTCCTCGGGGCTGCGCCCCCGCCTCGGGCTTCGCCCGAGCGGCCCTATCCTCCCTTCGCTTCGCTGCGGTCGGATGGTATCCGTCCTGAACGGCGCGAGGCTCAGCGGGCCGCGGCCCGCAGCGCCTCGACCTTATCCGTCTTCTCCCAGCTGAACTCGGGGCGGCCGAAGTGGCCGTAGGCGGCGGTGGCGCGATAGATGGGCTTGCGCAGATCCAGGGCCTCGATCATGGCCTTGGGGGTGCAGCTGAAGACCTCGCGCACGGCGCGCACGATGGCCTCGTCCGAAACCCGGCCGGTGCCGAAGGTGTCCACGGCGATGGACACGGGCTCGGCCACGCCGATGGCGTAGGCCAGCTGGATCTCGCAGCGGTCCGCCAGGCCCGCGGCCACGATGTTCTTGGCGATGTAGCGGCCCATGTAGGCGGCGCTCCGGTCCACCTTGCTGGGATCCTTGCCCGAGAAGGCGCCGCCGCCGTGGTGGCCGCTGCCGCCGTAGGTGTCCACGATGATCTTGCGGCCCGTGAGCCCCGTGTCGCCCATGGGCCCGCCCACCACGAAGCGCCCGGTGGGGTTCACGTGGTAGATGGTGTCCTTGTCCAGCAGATCCGCTGGCAGGCTGGCCTTGATCACGTCCTGGAGGATGCTGTCGCGGATGGTGTTCTGGGTGACATGCTCATCGTGCTGGGTGGAGATCACGACGGTGTGGATGCGCTTCACCTTGTCGCCGTCGAACTCCACCGTGACCTGGGACTTGCCATCGGGCCGCAGCCAGGGCAGCTGCCCGGTCTTGCGGACTTCGGAGAGCTTCCGCGTCAGGAGGTGGGAGAACTGGATCGCAGCGGGCATCAGCTCGGGGGTGTCCTGGCAGGCGTAGCCGAACATGAGGCCCTGGTCGCCGGCGCCGCCGGTGTCCACACCCATGGCGATGTCCGGGCTCTGCTGGTCGATGGTCACCATGACCGCGCAGGTGGCATGGTCGAAGCCCTTGATGTGGTGGTCGTAGCCGATGTCCTTCACCACGTCCCGCACCAGCTGCGCCACGGGGATGTAGGTCTCCGTGGTGATCTCGCCTGCCACCAGCACCAGGCCCGTGGTCAGCAACGTCTCGCAGGCCACGCGGCTGCGGGGATCGTCCTTGAGGGCCGCGTCCAGCACGGCATCCGAGATCTGGTCCGCCATCTTGTCGGGATGCCCCTCGGTGACGCTCTCGGATGTGAAAAGGTGATGCCCCTGGGCAGCCATGCCTGACTCCTCGGTACCCTCAGGAGACTCCTGGAGGGAACGCCAAGTATATCCCGGGGACGCCCGTCCATACACCTTTCGGATGACGCGTGAAACCTTGCCATGCGCTAGCCTTGAAGACTAAGGTGGGGTGTCTCCACCCTCGAAACGCCCAACCCACGCCCCCCCTGTGGAGGAACCCATGACTCCCTTCCGACGCCCGACTTTGGCCCTGGCCCTGATGGCCGCGTCCTTCCTGATGGTGTCCACCGCCTGCAAGCGGGAGGATCCGCAGATCCGGGAACTGACCCAGAAGGCCGCCGAGGCCGACAAGGCCAGCCAGCAGCTGAACCAGGCCGGGTCCGAGCAGCAGAAGAAGCTGGCCCAGGCCGGCGTCAACGACGTCAAGCCCAACGCGGAAACGCTGCAGCTCACCGACGAGCAGAAGAAGGCGCTCGAAGAGCGCATCAAGAACGAGAAGAACAGCTCCTACCAGGCCCTGCTCCAGGAAGTGTTGGACAAGGACAAGGAGATCAAGGACCTCAACACCAAGCTCGCCAAGCTCAAGGCCGACCTTCCGAAGCCCGATGTGGCGAAGCTCAACGACAGCCACTACGGCATGGCCTTGCGGTTCCTGAAGAAGAAGGGCGTGCCCGAAGCCGAGGCCAAGAAGCTGGTGAGCCGCGTGGCCATCATGGAGAAGCTGGCTCCCGGCTTCGAGGTCTACCACTTCTACGCCAACGGCAACTATGGCACTTGGGTCGCCCAGGGCCGCGCCAGGATCACGCCCAACGACCTGATGCGCCAGGAGCGCGAAAAGATCGAAGGCGAGCGCGACGAGGCCGTGGCCCAGAACGAGAAGCTGCAGGAGGAGGTCACCGACCTCGAAAGCCAGAAGCAGAAGATCACGGAGGAGATCACCACCCTCCAGAACGAGCGCATCAACCTCATTGAGGAGCGCACCAAGCTCCAGGCCGACAACGCCGGCCAGCTGGCCAAGCTCAACTCCCTGCACTACGTCGTCGGCACCCGCGAAAGCCTCAAGGCCGAAGGCGTGATCGAAATCCCCGTCTTCGCCAAGGACCGGGCCGGCAAGAACTGGCGAGACGAAGTCTTCACCCAGAGCCTGGACCTCCGTTCGGCCAAGACCATCACCATCAAGGCGGCCGACCTGGGCCTGAAGAAGATCGGCAAGGTCAACGTGGTGCCCGGCTCCTACCTCAAGGATGAGCACTACAAGCTCACCATCAGCCCCGACAAGCTGAGCGCCGTCGTGGAGCTCATCACGGTGAGCCGCTTTAAGAACGACAAGGTCGTCTTCGCCGTCACGGATTGACCTACGATAGTCCTACCCGAAGTAAGGCTGAGGCCCCTCCCGGGGGCCTCAGCCTTTTATGTGGCAATTCCCATTCGGGCCGCCTATCGTCATCAAACTAATCCTCGAATTCCTTCCCCAAACCCCACCCATGAGGTGATGCGATGAATCCACGCTTGAACCAAGCGGCCCTTGGGGCTTCCCTGCTGGTGTTTCTCGCCTGCAGCGGCGGCGGCGATTCCAAGGCCCCCTCCATCGTCACGGGCACCGGCCAGATGCCGAGCTCCACTGCGCCCGTCTTCGACCCGGCGAGCGCCAAGATCCCCCTCCCGAACATCCTGGCCACCGCCACTGCTCCGAACCCCCTCACGGGCCGGGCGGCGAACACCCCCATGACCCCGCCCGAGGCCCTGGCCTACGTAAACCTGAAGGAGATGGGCGGCACCAACGCCGTCGCAGGCCTGAATGCCCCGATCTACCTCCAGTTCAATGCGGCGGTGGACGCCGCCACCGTCACTCCGGCCAACATCAAGGTGTTCCAGCTGTCGACCGATGCGGCCGGCACCGAGAATGCCGCCCTCGGCTTCGCCGATGTCTCGGGCATGTTCACCTACCAGTACACCGCGGGCGGCACGGACCTCTTCCTGTTCCCGAACTTCCCGCTGCTGCCCGGGACCCGCTACCTCTATGTGGTGACCAACCGCGTGAAGGATGCGGCCGGCCTGCCCATCTCCGCCTCCCCCTACTTCGAGGCCCTCAAGGCCACGACGCCGCTCACAGGCACCTTCGCGGCCCTGGAGGCCGTCCGGGCCAACGTCATGAGCGGAACGAACATCGCGCTCTCCGGCTACGCCAAGGTGATGGACGACCTGATCACCGCCAGCGCGACCACCACGGTGGCCAAGCGCGCCGACATCGCCGTGATGGGCCGCTTCATCACCACCGGCGCCGGTTTCATCGTGCCGAACCCCGCCGCCCCCAACACGCGCATCCCCGTGGAGAGCGCCCTCCGCTCCTTCGCTGCGGGTGCCACCCTCGGCGGCCTGTCCGGCAAGACCTGGACGAACACCGTGGCCGTCACCACCACCTTCGACCGCGGCGGCGTGAACCCCAATCCCGACGCCTACTGGACCGCCGTGATGGGAACCACCACCGCCGCCCCGGCCACCGTGGGCACCGTGATCCTCGGCACCCTCAACAGCGCCGACCTCTCCGTGGACCCGGTGATCGTCGCCGCCAACGCGACCGTGGCGGGCGGCAACCTCACGGGCGTCACCGGCGCCTACAACCCCGCCGCCGGCGTGGTGCAGCCCTACCGGACCGCCGGCGCCCTCACGAGCTACTACCACGTGCCGCGCAGCATCCCCTTCGTCTACATCGCCCCCACCACCGGATCCAACTGGCCCCTCGTGATCTACCAGCACGGCATCACCAGCCGGAAGGAGACGGTCATCGCCCTGGCCCAGACCCTCACCACCGTCGGCCGGGCCGTGATCGCCATCGACCTGCCCCTGCACGGCGCGCTGGCGGTCCCCACGCACACCACCGGCACCGTCTGGGGCCAGGACTTCATGGCCATCGGCGCCCCGCTCGCCACCCGCTCCAACATCCAGCAGGCCGCCTTCAACCTGCACCGGCTGGAACTCACCGTGGCCACCGGCGGCCTCGCCGCCCTGTCCGCCCCGCCGTCCAACACCGGCATGCGCTTTGTCGGCCACAGCCTCGGCGCCATCGTCGGGACCTACTACCTGGCCGGCAACACCACCCTGGCCACCACCGGCGCCCCCTATACCCAGACCACCCTCGATGCCGACATGAAGGGCTACCTGGCCGTGCCCGGCGGCCGCACCGCCTACCTCATCCAGAACAGCCCCTCCTTCGGCCCCTCCGTGGACGCAGGCCTGGCGGCGGTGGGCATCGTCAAGAACTCCCCCACCTACCACCAGTTCTTCCAGGTGACCCAGAGCGTGGTGGATCCGGCGGATCCCGCGACCATGACCACTCCCCTGGCTGCGGGCCTGCCCAGCCGCCTCTCCAACCGGGTGGTCATCCAGGAATCCGTGGGTGACACGGTCATCAGCAACCCCTACACCCGGTACCTCGGCAACGCCCTCGGCGGCCGCGAAGTCCTCGGCGCCGCCGGTGCCGCCGTGGCCCCCGGCTTCAAGCAGCTGGCCTACACCGCGGGCGGCACTCCGGCCCACGCCGCCGGCGTGCCTGCCCAGTTCATGTTCACGCTCACCGGCGGCGCCCCGGCGGCCAAGGTGGCCAATGCCGCCACCACGGCGGCCGACACC
>DPRT01000093.1 GCA_003538615.1 Holophagaceae bacterium
CCATGGTGCCGTCGTCCTTCATGATCTCGCAGATGACGCCGCTGGGGTGGAGGCCCGCGAGCCGGGCGAGGTCCACGCTGGCCTCGGTCTGGCCCGTGCGGGTGAGCACGCCGCCGGGGCGGGCCCGCAGGGGGAAGACATGGCCGGGCTTCACGAAGTGCTGGGGCTTGGCGTCCGGGGCGATGAGGGCCTGGATGGTGCGCGAGCGGTCCTGGGCGCTGATGCCGGTGGTGGTGCCCTCCCGGGCCTCCACGGACACGCAGAAGGCCGTTTCGAAGGGGCTGGTGTTGTCCCGCACCATGAGGGGGATCTGGAGCCGGTCCAGCACGGGGCCCTCCAGGGCCGCGCAGATGAGCCCCCGGCCGAAGGTGGCCATGAAGGCGATGGCCTCCGGCGTCACGTGCTCGGCGGCCAGGGTGAGGTCGCCCTCGTTCTCCCGGTCCTCGTCATCGACCACCACGACCATGCGGCCCTGCCGGATGGCATCGATGGCTTCCTCGATGGGGGCGAAGGGGGAGTCGGGGCGCAGGCTCATAGACTCCCCAGCATCGCTCAGGAGGACCCGGGGGGGAAGGGCGCACTACGTGGTAAGGTTGACCATCTCCTGTGCCCCTCCATTTTCCAGAGAGGAACTACCCATGTCCCAGGGTGTGATCCAAGGCTCCATGCGCGAGGCGCCGCTGCCCGACATCATCCAGCTCGTGAGCCAGGGTGGGAAATCGGGGTGCTTCCACGTGCAGCAGGAGGCGTCCAAGGCCCGCATCTACCTCAAGGACGGCCGGATCATCCATGCCGTCACCCACGCCGGCGAAGGCTTCGAGGCCCTCATGGAGGTGGCCCTCTGGCTGGACGGCAGCTACCGCTTCGAGGAGATGGTGCCCGATGTGCCGGCCACCATCACCAAGCCCAATGCCTCGGTGCTCATGGAGCTGGGGCGGCGCATGGACGAATGGCGTGTCATCAGCCAGAAGATCCCCTCCGTGGATCTCTATCCCGCCTCCACCCTCCTGCCGGGCGAGACACCCCAGGGCGTGAACCCCCGCGAGGCGAGGATCCTGGCCCTTTCCACGGGCTACTTCAGCGTGGCTGAAGTGGCCGAGGTNNCCCCCCCCGCCCCGGCGCCCGCGCCCATTCCCGAACCCGCCCGGGAATTGATGACCGCCTCGGCCATGTTCGGATCCCTTCCGGCACCGACGGCTTCAGGGCCCATGGAAGAAGACACCGCCATTGTGCGGCTCCAGCCCCCTCCCCCGAGGGCCGCGAGCTTTCCGGAGGGCGACGAGGCCCTGCCTGAGACGGTCGGTGGCGGCGTGGCCGGGGCGGTGCCGCCCATGCCCCCCAAGCCCGCGCCCGTGGACGATCCCCAGCGCATGGTGAAGCTGATGAACTTCACCCAGCGCATCGCCCAGGCCGCCAAGATGGTGCTCCCCGAAGTCCAGCACGAGATGATCAATCGGCTGCAGGCCAAGGCCACCCAGCAGATCATTTCCGGCGATGGGCCGGAAGCGGTGAAGAGCCTGGCGCTGGCCATCAGCCGGGGCGCGGTCGATGCGGGCTGCGACGCCGACATGGTGCGCACCCTGAACACCCACCTCAAGGCGCTCTTCGCCACCAAGTAGGCGGTTTCCCATGATGCGACGTCTCCTCCCGGGCCTCCTGGCCTCCGTTCTGATGCTGGCCATGGGGTGCAAGGAGGCCGACGGCAGCTCCGGCGGCACCGCCGGCGTGGCCCTGTACGCCTACGACAGCGCCACGAGCTCCGTATTCGTCTGGACGGACCTGGGGACGCTGTACGATTCCACCGCCAGCGCGGCCGCGCCCTCCAAGACCATCACCTCGTCCGTCTTCAGCAGCAAGATCGCCAGCCTGGCCTGGGGCGGGCTCTGTTTCGACCGCCAGAACGGGTACCTCTACCTGGTTTCGGACACGGGCAACATCGTGCGGGTGAGCAACATCCGCTCGCAGAGCGGGACGGTCGCCAGTTCGGACGTGGTCTCCTTCAGCCTGGCCAGCACCGGCCGCCTTTCCAATTCGACGTTCGGCCAGGCCAGTCTGGACATCCAGAGCGGCAACCTCTACATCACCGAAAGCGGCAGCAGCGGCACGCAGATCTGGGTGGTGAGCAACGCCAGTTCCCAGGCGCAGAGCGCCACGATCTCCCTCACCCCCCTGGCGGTGAACGGGGATACCGGCGGGACGGGCGTCGCCGCAGGTTCGGGATCGGTCTACGCCTTCATGCTCTCGGGCGACACCGTCGGAAGCCTGACGACGTACAGCGGGCCCCGCCTTCGCAAGGGGACGGCCTCCGGCTTCACCGATGCCAACACCATCATCGGGGGGTCGACCCTCCTCGGGGCGCACGGCTCCCTGGCCCTCGATACGGGCAACGGCTATCTCTTCGTGGCCCGCCACAACGTCGATGCCGGCGCCACGACGGCCCCGGTCCAGGTGTTCACCACCGGCATGTTCGGCCAGGCCCATGACCAGGCGCCGGTCGCCACCCTCGGGAGCGCCGTGGACCAGCCCGATCTCCGGGTCATCGCCCATGCCGGCACCAAGGATTGGCTGGCGGGCCTCAGGGGGAATGGCGCCACGGCGTACGGAACGATCCACCTCTGGAAATCGCCCATGGGAGGCACGGCGGCGAAGGCCATCGCGGTCTCGCCTGCCACTTCCCTGTTCAAGGGGGTGGCCGTGGACGGGAACGCCTCGTGACGGCCCTGCGGCTGCTGGGGCTGCTGTTCCAGGACGTGCTGCGGGACCTCTACCGGCACCGGGGCCAGTACCTGCTGGCGGTGCTCACCCTGGCCTCGGGCCTGCTGCTGGCGGGCGGTGGCCTGCTGCTGGTGGAAAGCCTGGACCGGTTCGCGGGGCGCCTGGAGGACATGGCGAAGATCGTGGCCTACGCCGCGGATGGGAAGACGCTCGATGAGGCGGAGGCCCGCCTCCGGCGGGATCCCCGTTTCCGGGAGGTCCGCCGTGTCTCGGCCGAGGAGAACCGCCAGCGGTTCCAGTCCTCCACCCGGGAGGCCGGACTGCTGCTGGAGAGCGCGGGGCAGGACGCCCTGCCCGAAAGCCTGGAGCTGAGCCTCCGCCAGGATCTGGCCCAGGGCGGCAAGGCCCTGGAAGTGGCGGGCAGCCTGCGGTCCCTGCCCGGGATCGGCGATGTGCTGGCGGACCAGGAGCGGCTGGAGCAGATCCAGCGCATGGCGCGCATGCTGCGCTCGGCCCTGGCCAGCCTGGGCGTCCTCCTGCTGCTGGCCGCGGGGTTCGCCACGGGGAACGTGATCCGCATGAGCATCCTGGCCCGCGAAGATGAGATCGGGATCATGCGCCTGGTGGGGGCTTCCGAAAGCTTCATCCGGACCCCTCTGGTGCTGGAGGGCGCCCTGCTGGGCTTCGCGGGGAGCCTGCTGGCCATGCTGGGCCTCTTCGGCCTGTGGCTGCCGGTGTCCCGGGGCCTGGGCGGCCTGTCGCCCCTGCTGGTGGACCTGGCGCGGCTGGGCTTCTTCTCCGCCGCCAGCATGGCGCTGCTGGCCTTCGTCGGCGCTGCCACCGGGGCCCTCGGCGCCCTGTGGGCCTTCTGGACCACCCGCCGCGCCCAGCGCGAAGAGGCGGCCCTGATGGAGGGGGCGGGCTGAGGGATCAGCCCTCCCGCCACCGCCGGGGATCATCCTCCCGCAGCCCCAGCTGATCCAGCACGCGGGTGGCGAAGGTGTCGTAGAGGTCGGCCAGGGTTTCCGGGGCGCTGTAGAAGCCGGGCATGATCGGCATGACGATGGCGCCGGCGTCGTGGAGGCGGAGCATGTTCTCCAGGTGGACGCGGTTGAGGGGCGTCTCCCGCAGACAGAGCACCAGGGGGCGGCGTTCCTTCAGGCAGACGTCGGCGGCCCGGCTCACCAGGGACTCGCTCACGCCCGCGGCGATGCGGCCCAGGGCGCCCGCGCTGCAGGGGACGATGGCCATGCCGTCGTGGCGGTACGAGCCCGAGGAGATGTCGGCGCCCAGGTCGCGCTCGTCGCGGAGGGCCACCTTGGGCAGGGCGGCCAGGTCCTTGGGCGTGAGGCCGGTCTCGTCGAGCAGGCAGCGCTTCCCCGTGGGGGAGAGCAGCAGGGCGACCTGCGCCACGGCGGGGCTGGCGGACAGGCGCTTCAGCACCGCCACGCCGAAGGCCGAACCCGAGGCTCCGGTGATGGCGACGGTGAAACGGAGGTTGCTGGCGTTCGTCATTCGGGCATTCCTCATTCCGGCGCGGGCCGGTAGGCCCCGAAGAAGATGGCGTTGAAGAGCACGCGGCGCGTGAAGGGCGTCTGGCCCCGGAAGACCGGATCGCCCGCCATGAGGATCACAGCCCCCTGGCCCAGGCGCTCGCGGAAGGCGTAGGCCGTCTGCTGGAGCTTGGCCTCCATGGCCTTGGGCACCAGGCCCGACAGCTTCAGATCTTCCTTGCCGTAGCGGATGGGGTTCTCCCCGCCCAGGCTCAGGTCCAGGACGGGATCGCTGGTGGCCAGCAGGGGAGCCCCGGCTTCGGCATGGAGACCCCAGGCCAGGGGATGGCTGCCATCCACCTGCGCCTTCAGGAAGGCCCCGGGGATGCTTTCCTCCAGGGCCCGCGTTTCACGCTGGTCCCAGGGGCGGAGCAGATCGGCGGGGTCGGCCTTGGGGGCCTCGCGCTTGGGATCCTTCTCCTTGAGCCGGGCCTCCTCGGCGGTCCTGGCCAGCAGGTGGTAGCCCGTGGGCGTGAGCCCCGCGCGGGAGGCATAGGCCGCGCCGCCCTGGAAGGCCAGCAGGGTGCCGCCCTCCTGCACCCAGGCTTTCAGCTTGGCCGCGCCGCCTTCGCCGAGGACCTGCTGCCAGGCCTTGCCCTGGGCGCTGTCGTCCACCACGAGGAGGTGCGTGAAGCGCGTCAGGGAGGTGGCGCCGAGCCGGTCGGCCCTGAGCTGCACGAAGGGCAGCCCCGCCTCGATGAGGGTGTGGGCCAGGGCGCCGAAGGCCATGGGGTTGGCGGGGCGGTCCATGAGCACGGCGAGGCGCGGCGTGCGGAGGACGAGCGCGCGGTTGGACCCCAGGTCGGGCCCGGCGTCCATCTGGGCCGTGTCCACGGGCAGCACCGGGTGGCCATGGGCCTGGGCGAGGGCCTGGAGCCTGCCCCTGAGGGCATCCGGGTTGGTGCGGCGGGGCAGGACGAGGGTGCCCGGTTCCAGCCGCTGACCCTTGAAGGTGGCGGCTTCCGCCAGGGCGGTGGCCTTGAAGCCCTCCTGGAGAAGGGCCGCCAGCGTGCGGTCGACGCCTTCGCGCCCGCTGGGCACCAGGTAGCCCCAGGCGGCCTCGGAGAGCACGGCGTCCGGTTCAGGCGCGAGCGGCGCGGTGGCCACCTTGGGGCGGGTCTTCGCCCGCCAGGCGGGCACATGGAAAGCCAGGGGGAGGCTCCAGGCCGTCACGTCGAAGGTGGGTTTCGGGCCCATGCGGGCCTCGGCCTCGAGCAGGGCCTGGGCCAGGGCCCCCCGGGGCTGGTCCAGGGGCACGAGGTAGCTGCCCGGAGGCAGACCGGGGGNNAGGAGGAAGGCTCCGGCCCGGTCGCCCAGGGCCACGCGTTCCCGGCGGGCCCGCTGGAAGTCCCAGAGCAGGGCCTGGCGTTCCCCCGCGGCCGTGGCCACGGTGGCGAGGCTGGCGGCCACATGGCGCTGGATGCGGCCCTCCAGGGTGAGGATCTCGCCATCCAGGCGCTTGTAGGCGGGGCCGACATGGCCGGCCACCTCGAAGGTCATGCCCACGGCGCCCTGGAAGGTGGGCCAGGTGTCGCCGTAGCCCGGGTAGAAGAGGTCGAAGACATCGCGGCTGAAGTAGGCCCATCCCCGGGCGTCGAAGGCCCGGGCCACGCCCTTGCCGAAGGCCGCCTGCCAGCGGCCCGAGAAGGCCTCTGGCAGCGCCTCGTGGATGGGCTGCATGGTGGGCGGGAAGTAGTAGGAAGCTTCGGGCCACATCTCGTGGTGGTCCGCCATCACCTGCGGGCTCCAGCCCAGGAAGGCCGCCGTCTTGGCCCGGGTCTCGCCCTGGGTCTGCCAGGCCCAGTCGCGGTTCAGATCGAAAAGGCGGTGGTTGAAGCGGCCTCCGGGCCAGCGGCCCGCATGCTGCGCATCCATGGAGTCGGTGACGTTGAAGGGTGTGGCGGTTTCCGCCAAAGCCTGGAGATGGCGGGTCCGCCCATCGGGATTCTGCGTGAGGTCCAGGAGGAGCACCACGCGGTCGAGCTGCTTGAGGGCCTCGGGGCTGCGGGCGGCGGCGTAGTGATAGGCCACGGCGAGTCCGGCCTCGGTGCCGGAGGCCTCGGATCCGTGGACCGAGTAGCCCAGCCACACGAAGGCGGGGTTCGTTTCCGCGATGCGGCGGGCTTCATCCTCGCTGCACACCCGGGGGTCGGCGAGCTTGCGGTTGAGGGACTGGAGTTCGTCCAGGCGCTTCAGGTTCCCGGGCGAAGTGATTACCAGGAAGGGCTGTTCGCGGCCTTCTTCCGTGACATTCAGGGTGAGGAGCTTCACCCGGTCCGGCGCGGCGGCGGCCAGGGCGCGGACATAGGCCATGAGGGTGTGGTGGGGGGTGCAGCGGACACCGAGATCCGGCTGGGGCACCTCCGGGCGNNCCACGGTCAGTCCAGGTCCAGGAAGGCCGGCCCGGCCAGGGTGATGGTGCCCGCGCCGAACGTGATCAGCAGGTCCCCGCTGCGGGTGAGGTCCTTGAGGATCCGCGGCAGGTCCTCCACGCGGCCCGCCTGGTGCACATCCTTCTGGCCGTGGGATCGCATGGCTTCCACCACGGCGGCGCTGTCCACACCCTGGATGGGCTGTTCGCCCGCGGCGTAGATGTCGGTCACCACCACGGAATCCGCCTCGAAGAAGGCCGT
>DPRT01000105.1 GCA_003538615.1 Holophagaceae bacterium
GGAAGGCGATGCCCCCGCTACCCTCCGTGCCCAGCCGCACCAACCGATTGCGCGTCACCTGCAGCGAGGCCTTGCCCAGGTCCGACGTGATCCAGCGTCGGCCGAGCTTTTCGGCGACAACCGCCGTAGTGCCTGAACCGCAGAAGAAGTCAGCAACAAGACCATCTGATGGGCAAGAGGATTCGACAATGCGTTCAAGCAAATTCTCAGGTTTTTGAGTGGGGTAATCAACTCGCTCTTTTGAGGATGAAGAGATGATGGGGATATCCCAAACATCAGAGATAGCCTTCCCCTCTAAGAGAAGTTCATCTACTCGACGCAATTTATTTTTGGAATTTCCTTTGCCGCCTGGCATCCAGATCCAATCAACACCTTCTTCATCTGTATGAATAGCCTGCTTACGACTCTTCATTAGATCGTCCTGGGTCCACTCTGTTTTCGGCATTGTGAAGAATGCCTTCCGAGTTCTGGAGAAGAAAAGGATTGTGTCGTGTTTGCGATTATAGAAACCGGGGAGATCCATCATTCGAAACGAGTAGTCCCAAATAATTTCATTTCGGAAATTTTCTCGACCGAAAACATCCTCCATTGCAAGACGGATCAAGCTGTTCACACGCCAGTCGCAGTGAACATAGATGCTCCCATCCTCCGCCAGCAGTCGATGCATCAGCTGCAGCCGCGGGTACAGCATGTCCAGGTAACTGTCGGTGCCGTCCTCCCAGGTGTCGCGGTAGGCTAGGCGCTCCAGGGCGCTCATGTCGGCGCTGAGTTCGCCGCCGCCTTTCCCCGATTCATCCGGCGTGAGCTGCACGCTGTGGCTGTAGTCGGCCTTGGAATCGAAGGGCGGGTCGATGTAGATGAGGTTGATCTTGCCTTCATACCCCTGGGCCAGCAGGGCCTGCATCACCAGCAGGTTGTCGCCCCAGATGAGGCGGTTGCAGTCGTGGGTGTCCACTTCCTGCGTGACCGGCTCCAGGGGCAGACGCGGCCCGGCCTCGCCGGGATTGGGCACCACCACTTCCGCGATCTGGAAGCCCAGGTTCTTCGGATTGGGTGCCTTCTTGGGCTTGCTGTCCCACACCAGCCGCGCCGTGTTGCGCTTCTTGCGGCGGGGCACGCCGCCATCGGCCGCCTCGGAGGCCGGGCCGCCTGAGGGATAGCCTTCATCCAGGCCCTCGTCCTCGTCCCCCAGGCGGGGCTGGGCCTCGGGCCGCGCCTTCTCCTGGAAGGGCCGCAGGGCGAAGTCCTGGGGATCAGATGGCATGACGGCTTTCAGCGACTGACAACTAAGTTGTCACAAATGCCGCGCCCCGCCTAGCTCCCATCGCGCGTCTTCCAGGGGACGCGGACCGCCTCCCAGACTTGAGCCCATGCCGCGCCCCTTCAGCCTTCGCCCTCGACACCGGGGTGAAAGGTCTGGAAAAGCCGTGCGACAGCTAGGTTGTCACACCAGGGGCAGCCGGTGACTGCCACCAAGGGCCGATCCAAGAACAAAGACTGGTTCCCCGAGAACCTGAAGGCCCTGCGCGAGCAGATGGGCCTGGGCCAGCGGGCCTTCGCCGATCACCTCGATGTGACGCAGCAGACGGTGTCGCTCTGGGAACAGGGCAAGCGCAGGCCCGGAAAGCGCACCTGGACCCTGCTGGAGCAGAAGCTGCACGCCTCGCGGGTGGAACTGGAATCCGGCCCCCTGTCCGGCGCCCTGGATTCCAAGGTGGCGGAATCCAAGGCCTTCGCCAAGGCCGTCACCCTGCCCCCGCCCCGCCAGGGCAGCCCCATCACCGGCATCGAACTGAACGGCCTCGCCGCCGAGTCCATGGACTTGGCCAAGGCCCAGCGCCTGCTGCGCGAGGCCGTGCGCAATGGCAAGCCCGTCTGGCTGATCCGCGGCTGAGCCGGGATTCAACAGACAAAATTTAGCCAGGATGAAGGGGATGGAGGGGATGAACAGAACTGCTCTTTGAAATCCTCTTTATCCCCTTCATCCTGGCTAAAAATCAGTTTCCTGAAACACCCTCACCACCGTGTCCACCCCAGCACCCACAGGATGCCGAGCATGGCGAGGGCGTCTCGGTCGTCGGGGTCGAGGCGCTGGTTGCGGCGGGCGAGTTCTTCGGGGCCGGGGCCGCGGAGGATGACGCGGTGGGTATCCCCGGCGGGATCCTCCAGCAGCACCCACTCGGGAGCGGTGCGGCCCACCACGGCGGCGCCGAGGCGCGGGGCGCCGGGCTTCCAGCGGACCTCCAGGGGTTCCCACTGGCCTGCGTTCATGAGGCGCCAGGGACCTTCGGCGGGCGGGGCGGCCAGGTCCAGCACCGCGTCACGGTCCAGGAACCGCACCATGACCCGCGCCTGGGGCGCGGCCAAGGCCTCCGGCTTCCGGCAGCCGAAGCCGGCCAGCACGAGCAGCACCATCAGCAGCAGTCGCATGCCTTCCTCCAGGCGGCATTGTGTCCCTTCCACTGCGGGCACGGAAGGCTGGCCGAAAAAACGGCCGTCGCATCCTCCTGGCGAGACGGGCAGACTGGAGGGGATGCAGGATCAAGGACATCGATCATCCTCCGAGTTCCGGCCCAGCCGCCGACACGATCTGGACCGCCTGAGGATCCTGGCATTCCTCCTTCTGGCGGTCACCCACACCGGGAACCTCTTCGTGAGCTGGGGCGACTGGCCCATCCGGAGCGGCTACACTTCGTGGGGCCTGGAGCGCCTCCTCCTTTTCGTCAGCCTCTGGCGTCTGCCCCTGGTGTTCTTCGTATCCGGGGCCGGTGCGGCCTTCAGCCTCCGGAGCCGGGGCCCGGGCGGGTTCACCTGGGAGCGCTTCCGACGCCTCCTCCCGCCGCTCATGGGCGGGGTCTTCCTCATCGCCCCCCTGCAGGTGTGGATGCAGGCCCGCTACGCAGGCCTCACGGGCGAGAGCTTCCTGGAGTTCCTTCCTCGGGCCTGGGCCAGCGGGCCGAGTCCGCAGGGGTTCCTCGGGTGGCAGCACCTCTGGTTCGTCGGCTACCTGCTGGTGTTCTGCCAGTTGCTCGCAGCCCTCCACCTCCTGGCGACCCGCCATCCCGCCTGGACCCGATGGGCGGCCGGTCTCATGGGATGGCGCGGCGCCTTCCTGCTGGTCGGGTTCGTGCCGGGTCTCCTCACGGCCCTGCTGGGCCCTGGCCATCCGCGCTCCTACGTGCTCTACGACGACTGGTGGAACCTCACCCTTTCGCTGGGCTTCTTCCTGATGGGCTACGCCATCGCGGGGGTTCCGGGCGGGTTCGATCGCCTGGCAGCCCTCCGGGGCCGCGCCCTTGCCCTCGGCTTGCTGTCAGCCGGGCTCCTCTTCACGCAGGACTGGCTGGGCATCCGGACCTTCATCGGGTGGACGCCAGCCTGGCACTTCTTCACCGAGGGTTTCGCGGCCTTCGCCTGGGTGACCGCCATCGCGGGCTTCGCGGGCGCGCACCTGAACCGGCCCGCGTCCTGGCTCGCCCAGGCCAACGAAGCCGTCTTCCCCTTCTTCATCTGGCACCTGCCGGTCATGTGGGCCGTGGGAATCCTCCTCGCCGATGTCCGCTTGGGGTTCCCAGCCGAGTTCGCCCTCGCCGTGGTCCTGACCTTCGCCGGCACTGCGGCGGTGGTGTGCTGGGCTGTCTACCCCTTCGACCCCATGCGCATCCTCTTCGGGCTCAAACCACGGGACCTGGCTCCCCTACCGGAGCTGGGGGCCAGCGGCGACGCCAAGGCGCCCACGGAGTAGGAGCGCCTGGCCCCTATCTGCGGTAGTAGGCCCGGATCGCATTCACCACGGCCACGGCGTAGCGCTCGCGGAACTCCGGGTCGCGCAGGTTCTCGGCGTCATCCTCGTTGGTGAGGTTGGCCACTTCGATGAGGGCCTTGGTGGCGCCGGTGCTGTAGCGGATGACCGCGGGCACCCATTTCCCCCTGCCACGGTGGATGACGTTGCGGATGGGCCGGTTGGCGTGGATGGGAATGCGGTCCTTGTGCAGGGCCTTCAGCAGGGCTTCGGAGAACTGCCGGCTGCGGGCCTCGCCCTGCAGCTTCTCCCGCGTGGTGAAGGCCACGCGGCCCGAGCGCTTCGCCTCCGCCACCCGCCTGGTCTTGGCGCCGCCCAGGGCGAAGGTGGAGGGCACCAGGGCCGCGCCGGGCACGTAGATCATGGAGCCCCGTGCCGAGGGGTGCAGGCTGTCGGCATGGAAGCTCAGGAACAGCGTCTTCTGGGCATCGCCCTTGGCCTTCCGGAAGGCGGCGAAGTGGTCGTTGGCCAGGACCCAGCGCAGATGGACGCTCACCGCCGAGGGGCTCTCGCCGTCCACAGCGAAGGGCGGGCTGGTGAGGATGTCCGCGGCGCGGCTGGGGGTCCGGATGGATTCGCGGCTCTTGAAGCCCAGGCCCGGGTAGCGAATGGTGCTGCTCACCTGGGCCTCGGTCTCCTGCTCCAGAAGGCGGCGCACGCGCATGGTGATGTCGTAGACGAAGTCGGATTCCCAAAGACCGTTGGCCTGGGCGCCGGGATCCACCCCGCCGTGGCCCGCGTCCAGGACGATCCGCACGCCCTTGAGCCTGGGGCCCGCTTCCACGCGCACGGTGCGGCGCACCTCGGCGCGGATCTCGCGTTCCTCCGCCAGCTCGGAGCTGCCCTCGGCCTGGAAGGGATCGGCCAGGTAGGCCGTGGGGATCTTGATGAGCTGGCCCGGCTGGATGCCGCGCATATCCGCGATGCCGTTGCGCCTGGCGATGCGTTCCGCCAGCTCGTTCACGCCCTTGGGATCCACCCGGTCCGTGAAGCGGATGACCACGCTCGAGTACAGCGCCTCGCCCTTGCGCATGCGGTAGGCGGCGAACTTGCCCTGGGCGTCCTCGCCGAAGGAGAGCAGGCCCCGGTAGGCCGCCACCCGGGCCTCGTCATCCAGGTCGTCTTCCGGCTGGGAGCGGTCGGGCCGGAGGCCGGTGCCCCCGAGATCTCCGGACAGCAGGCTGCGGGGGATGCGCCAGGTGTCGCCCTCCCGCAGTTTCTCGGGCAGCTCCGGATTCTCGGCCATCAGCTTGTCGTAGTTCTGCCCGTGGCCAGTGAACAGCGCCGCCAGGGTCCAGACGGACTCCACGTCGGGATGGGCGATCCGGTGGCGGACCTCCTCCCGGCGCCACTGGTCCTCGGGAAACAGCGCCGCCAGCGCCCAGCGCTTGCCCGCGGGACTGAGGGCCTCGAAGGCCACCCAGCCGCTTAGGTCCGCGCCCTTGGCCAGGAAGGCCCGGGGCAGCGCTTTCCCTTCGACGCTGAGCCCTTTCTTGAACTGGAGCCGGAGCAGGGCGACCCGCCCCTCGGGGGTGCGGGCGTGGACGATCACCGGCGCGGGGTCCTGCGCCGCCGCGGCCAGAACCGCGGGCAGCAGCAGGATGCCCCGGCCGATCAGGCCTCCCACGGGGCCTCGCCCGTGGGCAACGCCTCGCCGCTGCGCCCGGCCCTCACCCAGGCGCGCATGGATTCCTCCAGGCCGCCGGGATCCTCGGCGCGCGCCTGGAGGAAGAGCTTCAGCCGCCTCTCCAGGTGGCCTGCGCCCTCCTCCAGCAGGAAGATGCGGTCGTGGAGCCGCTCGTGGGGCGCCTTGCCGGTGCTGGGCGGCAGCTTGAGCGTGCCCATGTCCAGGGTGGCGGCGTTCAGCGTGAACACCCACTCCAGGTCGCCGGAGAGGATCCGCAGCTTCATCTTGACCGGGCGCATGCCGCGGCCCAGGGATTCGAAGGCTTCGCGGCTTTCGGAGGGGTTGCCCTTGCGGAGGCTGATCTCCTTCACCTCGCCGCGCTCGGAGGCCAGCTGGATGGCGTCATCCACGAAGCAGCCGGAGCCGTCGCCGTCATCGCCGCTGGCGCCGCCCTCGGTCATGCTGCGCATCCAGAGCCACAGCAGGAATTCCTCGCCGAGGAAGCGGCCCTGTTCCATCAGTTCAAGCGGCTTCACTCAGGCCTCCTCGAGTTCGAGATCCAGCGGGTCCAGGCCCATCAGGCCCTCCACGGACAGGTGGGGACTGAGCCGGCCCGCCAGCACCAGGGGCGCCAGGGGGTGGATCTCGCAGCCGAAGGATTTGATGAAGAGGCTGGCGAGGGCGCCCTGAGCCTTGCTGGAGGAGGCCGTGGTCCAGAGGATGCCGTTCTTGAGATCCCAGGCCACTTCCACCACCTTGGGCGAGGGCAGCACCTTGCGCAGCAGCTCGATCTTCACTTCGTCCGCCAGGGAGATGCGGGCCTCCTTGCCGATGAAGGCCAGGTCCTTCTCCTTCTGGAGGCTCTGCAGCCGCAGGTCCACATGGGCCTTGAGCAGCGCGGGGGGCACGCGGCGCGTATCGATGCGCAGGCCGAAGACGGCGAAGCGCTCCTGGCTGACCCAGTCCCCGTCCGGCGGCGTGATGAGCGGGTTGCGCCAGTCGCACCAGCCCATGCGCTCTTCCTCCATACCGTCCTGGAAGGGGCGGAACTGGTCCTGGGCCAGGCCGGCCTGGAGTTCCCTCTCATCGGGCACGGGCCCCAGCACCAGAAAGCGTTTGAGGGACACGGTCCCCTGCAGCATGCTCATGAGGCGCCGCCTCCGAAAAGTCCCCGAAGGCGGCTCCAGAAGCCACGGCCATGGTCCCGGACGTCCGGGCGGAGCACATCGAGGGGTTCGCCCGCCACCGGAAGGGGAAGGCCGGGATCATTGAGGGCCAGCATCACGCCGGTGACATTGTCCCGGGCGCCCATGGCGATGGCGTCCTCCAGGAGCAGTTCCAGGCAGCGCCGGGGGCTGAGGTTCTGATCGAGCACCTCGCGGATGCGCCCGTCGGCCACTTCGCCGTGGAGGCCGTCGGAACAGCAGAGGAGGCGGTCCCCCCGGCGCAGCGCGACACGGGAAAGCGCCACCCGCAGGGGCTGGGGCGAGCCCAGGGCCTGGGTGATCATGTTGCGCTGGGGATGGGTGCGCGCCTGCTCCCGGGTGAGCGTGCCCTGGGCCACCAGGTCGTTCACCAGGGTCTGGTCCTCGGTGATCTGGTGCAGCGCGCCCTGGCGCAGCAGGTAGGCCCGGGAATCGCCGATCTGGGCCACGTAGGCGCAGCCGTTCCAGATGACCGCGGCGGTCAGCGTGGAGCCCATGCCCCGGGCGGTGCGGTCATCGTCGGAATAGCGCAGGACCGCATCGCTGGCCTCGGCCACGGCCGCTTCCAGGGCCTTGATGAGATCCACCTCCCGCCCCTTGCCGGGCGCGAGGCGGCCCCAGTGGCCGAAGAGGTACAGGGCGACTGCCGCCAGGCCCTCCCGGCTGGCGACCTCCCCCGCCGCGGCCCCGCCCATGCCATCGGCCACGGCCACCAGCAGGCCCGGCTCGCCCACCTTCAGTGACGTCGCCGGGGCATTGATGATGGGCTCTTCGCCATCCAGCGCGCTCAGCAGGTAGGCGTCTTCGTTGTTCCTCCGGACTTTGCCCGGATGGGTGATGGCGGCGAAATCGATGAGCATCAGAAAATACAACCCAGGCGGGTGGCGGGTTCAGGAAGGTACGGAGGGCCCTTTCCGTTCATCATAGCGGGAGGAGAGGGGAATCCATGACGGAAGGGCCCACGGACATCGATCTTCTGGACCTGCTCATCGTGGGGGCTGGGCCGGCGGGGATCGCCACGGCCGTGGAAGCCCGCCGGGCGGGCATCCAACGCATCCTGCTGCTGGAAAAGGGCCCCGGCCACAGCTTTTCCATCGAGAAGCTCTACACCCCCGGCAAGCGGGTGGACAAGGTCTACCTGGGCCAGCAGGTGGAGTGCGAGGGGTCGGTCTGCATCGTGGACGGCAACAGGGAGACGGTGCTGGAGGCGCTTGACGGGTTCGTGCGGGAGTACGGCCTGGAAATCCGCAGTGGCACCGAGGTCAGCCGTATCACACCGCTGGAGGGCGGTGGGTTCGAGGCGGTGGATGCCCGCGGCACCTCCTACCGGGCCCGGACCGTGGTCATCGCCATCGGCGTCTTTGGGCGCCCCAACAAGCCGGATCATCCGATCCCCCCCACCCTCAAGGGCCATGTCCACTTCGACCTGGCCGAGGGCATTCCCCCCGGAGTCAGCGTGCTGGTGGTGGGCGGCGGCAACACGGCACTGGAATACGTGGAGTACCTCTACGCGGGACGCTCCGTGACCCTGGCCTATCGCGGCGCCGAATTCGCCAAGGCCAACGAGGTGAACCGGAAGATCCTCCAGGACCTGGAGGCCTCCCGGCAGGCCACCGTCTGGCGGAACGCCGATATCGCCTCCCTGCGCGATACGGGAGAGGCCCCCCGGATCGAGGCCACCTTCAAGGACGGCCGGTCGGCCCGCTTCGACCACGCCGTATTCGCCCTGGGCGGGGCCACGCCGGAGGGCTTTCTGCGCCAAGCCGGTGTGGAACTCGACGGCAGGCACCCCCGGGTGGACCACCGCTTCCATTCCACCGTGCCGGGCCTCTTCCTGGCGGGGGACCTGGTGGCCGGAGGCAAGGGCTCCATCGTCAAGGCCTTCAACACAGGGCGGGCCGTGGTGTGGGAGGGCCTCTGCCAGGATCACCTGGAATGCCGCATCCCGGATGCCGGGGATCGCGCGTGACCGGCGTCCTGGCCATCCTCGGCCCCGGAACCCTGGGGCTGTCCGCGGCCCAGTGGGCGGCGGAATGCGGCCTGGAGGTGCGCCTCCTGGGCCGGGATCGGGACCACGCCCAGCGGGGCCTTCTGGAAGTGGAGCGGCGCTGGGATTCCGCCCTCCGCAAGGGAACCATGTCACCGATGGACCAGGAGCGGGTCCGGAGCCTGATCCGGACCGGGGCTTTCGGCCCCGGGGCCCTGGATGGCGTTTCCATCTTCCTCGAGGCCCTTCCGGAATCCCTGGACCCGAAGGCGCGGGCCCTGACCACCGCCGCAAGCTGGGGCCAGCCGGACCTGCTGCTGCTTTCCGGCACCTCGGCCCTGCCCATCGCAGAACTGGCGCAAGCCAGCGGAACCAGGGGGCGGCTGCTGGGTTTCCACCTCTTCGTGCCCGTGCCCAGGATGACCCTGGTGGAGCTCGCGGTGCCCGAGGGCGCGCCGGAATCTCTGCTGGCCCGGGCCCGGGCCCTGGGAGCGGCTTTGCGCAAGCGGGTCGTGGCGGTGAAGGACCAGCCGGGTTTCGCCGCGGCCCGCATGGCGCTGGCCCAGGGCCTCGAGGCCATGCGCCTGCTGGAGGCCGGTGCCGCCTCAGCCGAGGATCTCGATGCCCTCATGATGCTGGGTTACGGGCACCCCGTGGGGCCCCTGGAGCTCTCCGACCGCATCGGCCTGGACCTGCGTCTGCGCATCGCTGAGGGCCTGTCTTCGGCCACCGGCGACCCGCGATTCGAGCCGCCCCGCCTGCTCCGCGAGAAGGTGGCCCGCGGCGAAACCGGCCAGAAGTCTGGCCGGGGTTTCTTCCGCTGGGATGGACAAGGGAGGCGCCTGTGAATCCGGTCGAGCTCATCGTGGGCGGCCTCGCCCTCCTCTTCGTGATCTATGTCGCATATCGGATCGGCAAGGTGCTGCTGCGGGTCTTGGTGGGCCTCGCCGCGCTGGCTCTGCTAAGCTGGGGGCTCTGGAACCTGTTCCATTCCTGAATCCCAAGCCTCCCGAGGAGCAAGCATGGCCGCCATCTCCTGCACCCACTGCGGCGCCGATCTGACCGCCCCCCAGAGCGTGCGCATTGCCGAGTACCAGTTTGGCCGCCTGGAGAAGGTCGCCGAGGATCCCGGGTTCAAGTACCACTTCGAGCAGGCGGACAACTTCACCATTCTCTGCAACAGCTGCAAGCGCCTCGTCCGTACCCTTCCCATCGCCAAGTAGTCCCTGCTTTCCAGGCACAAGGAAACGGCCCCGATCGGGGCCGTTTCCTTGTGCCGCAGGGCGGACCTATTGGCGCAGGACGCGCGGCGTGATGAAGATCAGCAGTTCGCTGTTCTTTTCGGACTTGGAATCGCGCCGGAAGAGGAAGCCCAGGAGGGGGATCTTGGAGAGGAAGGGAACCCCGGTCTGGCCTTTGCTCGTGTTCGTCACGTAGACACCGCCCAGCACCGCCGTACCACCGTCCCGCACGAGCATCTGGGTTTCCAGCATCTTGCGGAGGATGGTGGGGGTGCCGTTCACGGTGCGGCTGAAATCGGCCTCGGCCTTCTCCAGCTTGATGTCCATGATGATGGTGCCCTCGTTGGTGATCTGGGGCGTCACATCGAGCTGAAGGTTCGCATCGATGAAGGCGACCGTGATGGCGCCACCGGCGGCGCCGCCCTGCTGGGTGGGATAGGGGATCTTCTCGCCGCTGAGGATGGTGGCCTTCTTGTTGTTCTGGGTCACGACCTTCGGAGACGACACGATCTTGAGGGTGCCCTCGGATTCCATGGCCTGCAGGACCGCGTTGATGCTGAAGCGGTTGCTGAGGAAGGAGAGCCAGACCTCGCCGGCGGGAGCGGCGATGGAAGTCACGCCATCCTTGCCCGGCGACCAAGCCACGGCGGCCTGCTGCCCGGAGGCCGTGCGGTTGAAGCCCTGCACGCCGTTCCAGAAGGGGGACTGGGTGCCCACCCAGGGGGTGCCGGCCGTGCCGGTCCCGCCGCTGATGGCGACGCTGCCGCTGTTCGACTGGGGCCACTTGACGCCGAACTGGCGCTGCCAATCCTTGTTGGCCTCGACCACGCGAGCTTCGATCTGCACCTGCTGGATCTGGACGTCCAGGGTCTCCAGCAGCTCGAGAATGACGGGAATGCGCTGAGGCAGGTCAGTGATGATGAGGGAATTGGTGCGGTCATCCAGAATGGCGGAGCCGCGCTTGGTCATCATGTCCTTGAGGATCTTCTGGACATCGCTGACCTTCGCGTAGGAAAGGGGGCGGGTGATGGTCTGGAGCTCGCCGGAAAGGGCCTTGGTCTCCTCCAGCTTCTTGCGCTCTTCCTCTTCCTTCTGGAGCTTGTCGATCTTGGCCACACGCAGGACGCCGTTGTGGATCTCCTTGCCAAGGCCCGCGTTCTTCAAGACCACATCCAGGACCTGGTCCCAGGGGGTGTCCGTGAACTTGAAGGTGTAGCTGCCGGTGACGTCAGGATCCGCCACCAGGTTCAGCTTCCCGGTATCTGCGAGGATGCGCACGAAATCCCGGATATCCGCGTTCTGGAGGTCGATGGTGATCTTGGCGCCGGTGTACTTGGAGGACGTCTCCCCGAGGGTGCGGCCGGCGAACCGGTTCTGGACTGGAACAGGGGCCTTTTCCGCTTCGGGCACCTGGACCGCGTCAGGGGACGCCACCGGGAGGGCGGTCGAAGCAGCCAGCTGCGGCAGGAACTGGAAGGAGCTGGCCACAGGAGGCAGGCTGGCCAGCGGTTTCACCGAAGCCTGGACCGGCGTGGCCCCAGGCGCGGGGGGCGCGACCACGGGGGCAGCGGCCGCCACAACCGAAGGAGTCGCTGCGGAGAGGACGGCGGGAAGGGGCAGGGTCTCAGGACGATAGACCCCTTCGATCCGGGCCTGGACGCGCCCCTCGCCGGGGCTCAGCAGGAGCTGGACGCCATCTGGCATGGAACCCACGACCACCTGGGTGCCTGGGGCCACTTCAAGGACCAGCCGGGTCACAGGCCGGGGGTTGGTGGCAAACTGGGCCAGGCGGGCCTTCTGAACCAGGGGATGGACCAAGAGGATCAGGTCCTTCTTCGTGACGGCGGTCCCCCGGTCCACTCCGGGAAGGTCCAGCACCACCCGAAGGGGGCTGGATAGCACCTGGACGGAAGGATGCCCCGCCATGCCCGGAATCCGGAGGGACACCTTGGCGCCCGCGCCAGCGGGCTCCAAGGTCGCCGCGGCCAGAGTGGCCCTGGAGAAGGCGGTGGTTTCGGTGGACGGCGCGGCAAGGAGGGACCCCGTGTGGATCCCCGCCAGGACCACGCCCCCTGCGACCAGCAAGGAACTCAGGCGAGCATTCATCGTTTACCCTCCTCACGCGCGAACTTCTTCGTGATGGTGCGGAATACAGAGCGGTTGGTGGTGTTCAGTTCCCACTGATGGAACGTCACAGCCTTGTCGGTGATGCTGGCGATCTCGCCGTCCTTAAAGCGGTGGCCCACGGGAAGCCAGCGGACATTTCCGCGGCTATCGGACACGACAGCGAAGTTCTTGCCATCTTTCCTGATCATCCCCTTCACCGAAATATCTTCGATGACATCGAGCGCGTCGGTGGGCCGGTCATCCCGGGGAGTGGCAAACGGATCCCGCTGGATGGCTGGCTTATAGGGAGTGATCTTGATGATGGCCACGTCCTGGGCAGGGGCTTCTGCGGCAGGGGGCGCCGCGGGCTTGGCCGCTGGATCGGACTGGGCTGCCAGGGCGAGCCCGGCGAGAAGGGGGAGGTGCAGGAGTCGATGGATCATGGCAGTTTCCTCAATCCTCCTTGGCGCCGGCCTTGGGAGCCGATGCCGGGACGGGCTTCTTGGCGGGCGCCGCCGCGGGAGTTTCGGGGTTGTAGATGAAAGCGCTGATGACGCACTTCACCGTGGCCGGATAGACGCTGCGTTTGTCGGTCTTGCGGACGAACTCGATGTTGGACACGTTGATGATCTTGTCGTAGCCGGATACCAGCGCGGCGAATTGACCGAAGGCGTGGTACCCCACCCGGAATTCAAACTCGACCGGTTTCTCCGTGTAATAGGTATCCCGCCGTTCGGGCTTCATGGCGAAGGCGACCTGGTCGATGCCCGCATCGTCCGCGATCTTCTTGATGCGGTAGGGGATCTCGTTGTAATCCGCCTCGGAGGGCATGATCTTGATCAGCTCTTCGATGCGCTTGTCCTGCTTCGCCACCTCTTCGCGGAGCTTTTCATAGCTGGCCTTGAGCAGGCGGCCCTTGTCCACTTCCGCCTGCAGGGTTGTCACATCCGTCCGGATGGTTTCCAACTCGCCCCGCTTCCCGCCGAGCAGGAAGTAGACCAAGCCGGCGAGGACGATACCCGCCACCGCACCGACGCCGATCTGTTTCTGAAGCTGGGGATTCATGGCCTACCTCAGACAGCGTTCTGGAGTTCGAAGGAGATCGTGAAGTCGAAGGAGCCGGTGCTCCCCCGCTTCGCGCCCGGGTAGTTGATCTTCTTGAACCAGCGGGTGCGGGACTGGAGGCTGCCGTAGAAGGCATTGATGGCCTCGAAATTCCTGGCCTCGCCCTCGATGGTGATGATGGAGCCCTTCTGGGAGATCTTCTTGAACCACACATCATCCGGCAAGCTGTTGGCCAGTTCCTCGAGGAAATGGACGGGCAGCGACTGCTGTCGTTTGAGGGCCGTCATGACCTCTTCCTTCTTCTGGAGGGCGGCCTTCTTTTCCCGGAAGGTCTTCTCCAGGGCGATATAGGGCTCGTACTGCTTCTTGTCGCGTTGGAGGTCAGCCTTGAGCTTCTCGGCCTTGGTGAACTCGCCGTTCAGCCAGAGATAGTAGATACCGCCCAGCGCGGCGAACAGGATCCCCACCACCACGCCGGCGATGGGCAGGCCGGAGAGGCTTCCGCCTTCGCCCCGATAGACCTGGACGGGCTCGGCAGCGGTCTTGTCCGCCCCCTTCCTGCCACCGCCCTGAGTCAGCGAGTCACCCAGCAGGTTGATTTTGATCATCGGTCCCCCACTTGGCGCAAAGCCAGCCCGACGACGACCGCGGCCCCGCCGCCGATCTCCCGGACGGTCATGGGATCCTCGGTCCGGCCATCGATGTCGATGAGCTGGAAGGGATTGAACCGGTCCACCGACACCCGGAGCCGGTCACTCAGCACGTCCATCAGTCCGTGGATCATGGACCCTCCGCCGCTGACCAGCACCCGGTCGAGGCGATCCACCTTGAAGCTGCTCTTGAAGAAATCGAGGGTCCGGCTGAGTTCGTCCGCGAAGGCATCCGACACGGCGTTGATCGAAGGATGGATCTCCTCCGGGTCATGGCCCTCCGAAGGCTGGTTCCGCTTCAGGCGTTCCGCGCCTTCCCGGGTCACCCCCCAGTCCTCCATCAATTTTTCGGAATAGCGGCCGCTCCCCCAGGCCATGTCACGCCAGAACACCGACTTGCCGCCCACCATCATGGTGAGGTTGGTGAACGTGGCGCCCATGTTGACCAGAGCGACGACTTCGTCCCGTCCCCCGCCCACGGTGTTCGCCTCGTAGGCGTTCTGGACGGCGAAGACATCGACATCCACCACCTTGGGGCTGCAACCGGCCTGGGCCACACAGCTCACGTAGGCTTCGAGCTTGTCCTTGCGGCAGGCCACCAGGACCACATCCATGTTCCCGTCAGCGGCCCGCTCCTCAATGAGGTAGTAGTCCAGGGCGTAGGAGTCAAGGCCCTGTCCGGCGGGGAAGAAACTCTCGGCTTCCCAGCGGACGGATTCCGCCAGCTCGGCCTGGCTCATCAAGGGGAATGTCACTTTTTTGACCATCACCTGCTGCCCTGACACGGAGATGGCCACATCCTTGGCTTTGATTTTCTGTTCTGCCAGAACCTGGCGGATAGCTGACGCCACAGCGTTGCTATCCATGATGTCGCCATCCACGATGGCGTCAGCCGGCAGGCCCACCTGCCCCAATTTCTGCAGACGGTAGCGGACTTGGCTGCCCTTTCCAATCTGCTGGAGTTCGCAGACTTTCACCGAGCTCGACCCGATGTCCAAGCCGACAAGACTTTTGGGTTTGCTTCCGAAAAGACCCACCGGACGCCTCACTTGGAGAATTTAGGTATTAGAGATGGTACCGCCGGAATGGATTAGGTCAAGACTAGCTATGTTTGCATCAGGCTGATTCTGGCCCCAACCCGACCAGGACTGCGGTGATATTGTCCTCACCGCCATGTTCACGAGCGATGGTAACGAGTGACTCCACAGCTACTTGGAGGTCTCCGGACTGCGTCACGATGTCCCAGATCTGTTTGTCGCCGATCATTCCTGACAGGCCATCGGAGCAAAGCAAAAGTCGCTCCGTTTTGGCCAACTCCAGATCCTGGACCTCAATTTCCAGGTCTCCCCCATTGCCCAAAGCCTGGGTAATCACGTTCCGGAACGGGTGGATCCGAGCTTCGGCGGGCGTAAGAATGCCATTCGCCACCTGCTCGGCCACCCAGCTGTGATCCCGCGTCACCTGGCGGATGCCCTCGGGGCCCACCAGGTAGGCCCGGCTGTCGCCCACATGGGCCAGAGTCACCCGGGGTCCATGGAACAGTCCCGCCACCACCGTGGAACCCATGGTCTCGCGTTCGGGATTGCGGCGGATGTCCTCCGCGATGGCCCGATCCGACAGAAGCAGCGCCACCTTGAGCCGGTTGCCATCGTAGGACAGCCCGGGATCGTACTCCATGGGCCAGGTCCGGTCCTTCTCCAGCGTGTCCCCCACAAACCGCGCGACGGTGTCCACCACGATCTGGCTGGCGACCTCACCGGCAGCGTGGCCGCCCAATCCGTCCGCCACCACGAAAAGACCCAGGTCCGCGTTGGCCAGGAAGCTGTCCTCATTATGCTTCCGGACGCAACCGACATCAGTCTTCCCTGCGGCACAGATCCTCATGATCAACCCTTTCCTGTCAATCGGCCCCAGAGGTCCTTAAGTTGATCTACGAGAGATGCCTGAGCCGCGGGAGCGGCTGCAGCCTTTCCCTTCCGGCCGGGCACGGGAGTCCCCTTGGCCCCTTTCCCGCCCTTCGGAACGGGTTGCCGCAGTTTCGGGTGGCTGGGAGAGATCTCCCGGGCCGTCTGGAGATGCCGCTGGGCCCGGGCCGCCATGCCGAGGGTTTGGAAATGGGCCGCCAGGCGCAGGTGGCTGTCCACATCCCGGGGTGCGAGCCTGACCGCAGTCTCCAGGGCCTTCACCACGGCACGGAGGTCGTCGCCATCCCGCTCCAGGATCGTGGCCAGCAGCGCATGGTAATGCGGCTTGGTGCCGTCCATCCGGATGGCGTAGTGGATGAGCGCCCTGGCCTGGTCCACGCGACCCTCGTCGTAGGCCTCCTTGGCCATCGTCGCCCAGTCCTCGGCGGTCCGTTCCTGGCCACCCTCCCGGTCCTGGTCCTTCTCTTTCTCCTTCTCTTTCGCCACGGACACGGCGGCCGGCCGGGGCATCTGCTGCTGCAGCGCGAGGCGCTTGCCCGGGTCCTTCAGCGTGCTGAAGGCCTCGGCCAGTTGGCGGAACCGGGCTTCGGCCTCCGCTTTTTCAGGGCCGGTGAAGCGGTCTGGATGCCACTGCTTGGCCAACCGGTGGTACGCAGCCTTGATGTCCTCAGGCGAGGCATCCGGGGGGATTTCCAGGACTTCGAAAGGATTCATGGGATTCCGCGGTACCCTGTGCTGGCGCAGCGATGGGAATGGAGGACAGGGGCTTGAGCAGAGGATGGTAGCCTATTTCCATCACCTGTG
>DPRT01000096.1:0-1764 GCA_003538615.1 Holophagaceae bacterium
GGGGGCCGCCAAGCCAGGCCAGCACGGGGGCCGTGAGCGCCAGCGCGGCCAGGGCGAGGCCCGCGGGAAGCAGGGCGTGCAGCGGGAAGGGCGGCGGCGGGAGGGGCCGCCACAGGGCCCCGGGCAGGCCCCAGGCCAGGAGGAGGGCGGCCGACCAGACCACGGCGCCCTGGAGGCCGGATCGCATCACCGGTTCCAGCGCCAGCCTGCGGCGCCGGGGGTGGCCAGGTAGAGGCCCAGGGGGCTGGCTTCCACCTGCAGGCGCCTGTTCACCCAGATGACGCTGCGGAAGTCGAGGATCGGCAGGGCGGCCGGGTTCTGGGCCCAGAGGCTGTGCAGGGCGGACCAGGCGGCGTCCCCGGGCGTCCTGGCCGCGGCGGCCAGCTCCGGGAACCGGGCATGGCCCCACCCCGTGAAGTTCATGGGGCCCCTGGGTTCGAGGTACTCCATCACCGCCCAGGGGTGGGGATCGAAGACCACCACCGAGGCGGCCAGGTCGAAGCCGCCCTTCTGGAGGCGAGCCACGAGAAGGCCCTGTTCCGTGGGCAGCAGCTGGAGGTCGTAGCCGTCCCTGCGGGCCCGCTCGCGGAGGGCCAGCAGCAGCCGCTCCACGGCATCCTCGCCCGCGACGTAGTGGAGCCTCAGGATGGCCGGAGCGGCGGGCGGCGGAGCCGCGCTGTCGATCACCCGCGCTTCGAAGCCCAGGGTTTCGGGCCACAGGCCGCGACTGGGCTGGGCGTTCTGGCCCAGCAGGTGGGGCGGGAAGGCGTCCCGGCGCCAGCGCTCCAGCAGGCGGAGGGGACCGGCTCCGCCCCGGCTCCAGACCACCAGCTGGGCGTGCATGGGCTGGATGACCACCCGGTGGGTGGCGGGCACGTCCGGCAGGCGGCGGGCCGGCGGGGCGCCGATGGTGAGCCAGCCCTTCTGGAGGGCCTGGAGCGCGCTGTTGGGATCGGGCAGCAGGCGGAAGCGGATGCCGTCGATGGCGGGCTTCAGGAAATGCTCCCGCCGCGCGAAGGTCCAGGCGGCGGGCTCCTTCTGGTAGCGGAAGGGCCCCGAACCGCGCTCGGGGTGCCCCTTCTGCGCCACGGGGATCCGGGCCAGCTCCAGCAGCAGCCGGCCCGGNNTCCAGGATGGCCCGCTTGGTGGGGCTGGCCTTGGGATCCCGGCGGATTTCGGCGAGGGTCCACAGGACATCCTCGCCGGTGACGGGGCTGCCATCGGTGAAACGGGCATCGGTGCGCAGGGTGAAGACGATGGCGCCATCCTTCTGGACCTTCCAGGAGGCGGCCAGGCGGGGCACGGCCTGGCCATCGGGCCCCAGGCCCACCAGGGCATCTCCCGCCAGGGCCTGGAGGATCCACTGCTCGTAGCTGTCGCCGCGGATGAAGTCCAGGGGGCCGGGATCCCTGGGCAGGGATTCCTCCACCCTCTGGGTCCAGGCCGGGGCCCAGGCACAGAGAAAGACCACGGTCAGGGCGACGAGGCGGTTCCGCATGGGGGGCTCGGGGAAATGGGGATCCAGCATGCCGGGGCCGGGCGGCCTTGCCAAGGGGTTCGGATCCGCAGGGTGGATCGGTGTTGCTACTCTGATTGCCGGAGGCCCCGTGGCGGATCTTTCGGAGTCCAAGCTGTTCTGGTGGTGGCCGCTCATGGCCCGCCACCGGCGCACCCTCTACTGGGGCCTGGCCGCGACGGTGCTTTGCAGTGTGGCGGCTTCGGTGGTGCCCTACTGGTCGGGCCGGGCGGTGAACGCGCTGGAGC
>DPRT01000096.1:1803-5221 GCA_003538615.1 Holophagaceae bacterium
CTCATGAGCTTCCTCCAGGTGATCTCCATCCTGCCGGTGACGCTGGGCCTGATGTTCAGCACCAGCTGGCGGCTCACCCTGGCGGTGATGCTGCCCTTCTCCTTCCTGGCCCTGGGTTTCTACATCATCGGGAAGTGGAGCCACGCGGTGCAGCAGAAGCTGCAGCTGGCCTTCTCGTCCCTGTCCACCTTCAGCCACGAGACCATCAGCGGCGAGCGGGTGGTGCAGGCCTTCGGGCTGGAGGAGGCCCGGGTGGCCCAGTTCGGTGCCCTGAGCCGCCGCCACGCCTCGCTGAGCATGAAGCAGTCCGTGATCTTCAGCGCCTACGCGCCGCTGTCGGCCTTCATCAGCGGCNNACGGGGTTCCTGGTGGCCCTGGCCTGGCCCATGATGAGCCTGGGCTGGTCGGCGAACCTGTTCCAGCGGGCCAAGGCCGGTCAGGAACGGCTGGACCAGCTGCTGAAAAGCCCCGAGCGGGCCCTGCCCCCCGCGGAGCCCATCGCCCTGCCGGAGCGCCCCGCGGCCCTGGCCCTGGAGGGTGTGAGCCACCGCTTCGAGACCGGGCGCGGCCTGGGCCCCCTGGACCTGGCCCTGGCGCCCGGCGACAGCCTGGCGGTGGTGGGGGGCATCGGCTCGGGCAAGACCTTGCTGCTGCAGGTGCTGGCGGGGCTGCGGGAGCCGCAGGCGGGACGCATGCTCGTGGATGACGAGCCCCTGTCGGATGCGACCCTGCGCCGCCACTGGGCGGGCCTGGGCTGGGTGCCCCAGGAGGCCTTCCTGTTCTCGGACACCCTGCGGGCGAACCTGGCCATGGGCCGCCCGGAGGCCACGGAGGAGGAAATCTGGGAGATCGCCCGGGTGGTGGCCATGGACGAGCTGATCCGCCGCCTTCCCGAGGGACTGGACACGGTGGTGGGCGAGCGGGGCGTCATCCTCAGCGGCGGCGAACGCCAGCGCACGGCCCTGGCCCGGGCCCTGCTGCGCCGCCCCCGCCTGCTNNGTGCTGGCCACCCACCGCGTCTTCGTGGCGGAGACCTGCGCCCGGGTGCTGGTGCTGGAGGAGGGCCGGGCCATTCAGCTGGGCGCGCCCGCGGACCTGGCCGGCCAGCCCGGCCTCTTCGCCCGCCTGAAGCGCCTGCAGAGCCTGGAGCGGGAGCTGGTCCAGGGAAGCTGAACACAGGCGCTTCCGGTCTGGCCGCCGGGACGCTAGCGTGGAGGATCCTCCGGAGACTGATCATGGATCTGCACGCGCTCGTGGACCACCTCAACGGCTGGGTGTGGGGCCTTCCGCTCGTCCTGCTCTGCCTGGGCGCGGGGGTGGTGTTCTCCGTCTGGACCCGCTTCCTCCAGGTCCGCCACCTGAAGGCCATGGTCACCCAGCTCTGGCAGGGCCAGGCCTCGGCTTCCGGCATCTCGAGCTTCCAGGGCTTCGCCATGGCCCTGGGCGGCCGCGTGGGCACGGGCAACATCGCCGGCGTGGCCACGGCCATCGCCATGGGCGGCCCCGGCGCCCTNNCAGGTCTGGAAGGAGAAGGTGGACGGCGAGTACCGCGGCGGCCCCTCCTACTACATCGAGCGGGGCCTGGGGATGCGGTGGTACGCCATCCTCTTCGCCGCCGTGACGGTGCTGAGCTGCGGCCTGCTGCTGCCGGGCATCCAGTCCAACAGCATCGCCGCGGCCTTCCACAGCGCCATGCGGATCCCCACCTGGGCCACGGGACTCGGCATCACCGCGCTGCTGGGGCTCATCATCTTCGGCGGCGTCAAGCGCATCGGGCGGGTGGCGGAGCTGGCGGTGCCCTTCATGGCCCTGGGCTACATGCTCATGGCGGTGGCCATCATCGTCATCGACTGGCGGCGGGTGCCGGAGACCTTCGGCCTCATCTTCCGCTCGGCCTTCGGGCTGGAAGCGGCCTTCGGCGGCATCACGGGCTCGGCCATCGCCTGGGGCGTGAAGCGGGGCATCTTCTCCAACGAGGCCGGGCAGGGCACGGGGCCCCAGGCCGCCGCCGCCGCCGAAGTGGCCCANNGGGTTCCTGGTCAACCAGATTCCCGGCGTGGCCCACGGGCCGATGTACACCCAGCGGGCGGTGGACACGGTGCTGCCCGGCTTCGGCGCGGCGTTCGTGGCGGTGGCCCTGCTCTTCTTCGCCTTCACGACCCTGATGGCCTACGCCTACTACGCCGAATCCAACGTGGCCTACCTGATGCGGGGCCGCCACCCCAAGTGGGGCATCGCAGCCATCCGGGCCGGCCTGCTGGGGATGACCTTCTTCGGGGCCGTGCGCACGGCGGGCCTCATGTGGGGCCTGGGCGACATCGGCGTGGGCCTCATGGCCTGGCTGAACCTCATCGCCATCCTGCTGCTGGCCCGCACGGGCATCAAGGTGCTGCGGGACTACGAGGCCCAGGTGGAGGCCGGGACGCCCCTGGCCTTCGATCCGGACCGGCTCGGCATCCCCAACACCGTCTGCTGGAAGCCCGAGGACCGCCGGGGATGACGGACCGGCGCCGGGAGCGCCTGCGGTCCCAGCGCCGGGCCCTGCTGCTGCGGGCGGTGGAAGGGGCGGAGGCCGGGGGCCTGTCCAGCCTCGTCCCCGGGGACCTGGCCCGGGTGGAGGGGCTTCCCCTCCGCAGCCTGGGGCCGGAGCCCGAGGACCTCTTCTTCCCGGACGAAACAGATCTGCGGGAGGGCTTCGCCGGGATCCTTGAAGAGGCTGGGCTGCTGGAGGCGGCCCTGGCCTGGGCCCGGCACCTCCAGGAAGAGGGCGACCTGTGGCGCCGCCGCCTGGGGCTCTGCATCCGGGAGCCTCGCCTCGCCCTGCGGCGCGCGGCCCTGGACGAGGCCTGGCGGGAGCTGCTGGCCGCGCACTTCCTCCGCTGGGGGGCGGCGGGTCCCGCCGGGGAACGGCAGGCGCGGGTGGAGGCGGACCTGGCCCTGGCGGCCCTCCGGAGCGCCGAGCGGCGATGGCTGGAGGGCGGTGGCCGGCCCNNCCCACGCCCGGAAAGCCCGCTGATCAGGCCCCTTCGCGGAAGGTCACCTTGTTGATCTCGGCGAAGGTCGTGATGCCCGCGCGGACCTTTTCGATGGCGCTCTCCCGCAGGAACTGCATGCCGCCCCGGCGGGCGGCGGCCTTCACCTCGCGGGTGGGGGCGCGCTGGACGAGGAGCTCGCGGATCTCGTCGTTGAGGCCCATGAACTCGATGATGGCCTGCCGGCCGCGGAAGCCGGTGCCGTGGCAGTCCACGCAGCCCACCCGGTCGAAGAGGGCGGCGCCGCGCAGCCAGGCCTCGTCCACACCGTTCTCCTCCAGCTCGTGGGGCGTGGGCTTCGCGGCGGGCCGCTTGCACTTGGGGCAGAGCACGCGCACCAGGCGCTGGGCCAGGATGCAGTTCAGGGAGGAGACGAAATTGTGGAC
>DPRT01000200.1:0-2248 GCA_003538615.1 Holophagaceae bacterium
CACGGCCGATAAGCGGAAGGCCGCCGCCGCCCGGGCGGAAGCCGAGGCGAAGGCCGCCGTGGCCAAGGCCAAGGAGGCCGAGACCCGCGCGGCGGAACTCCAGATCCGGGCTTCGGAGGCCCGGGCCAAGGCCGCGGAGGCCGAGGCGAAGAGGGCTTCCGAAAAGGCCAACGAGGCCCGCGTGAAGGCCCGGGAAGCCCAGCAGCGGGTGGCCAGCCTGAAGGGGGCCAAGGCGAAGCCCGCCAAGGCAGCCAAGCCCTCGGCCAAGCCAGAGGAAGCCCCTGCGGCCAAGGCCGAGCCCAAGGCGGAACCTGCACCCAAGCCTGAGCCGGAAGCCGTGCCCAAGTAGGGTGGCCCGTCGCGTCTAGATGCCCATCTCCGCCGGGGCCTTCACCCTGGCCAGCAGGCGGCCCAGGAGGGCCTCGTCGGCCTTGAGGGCGGCCTTGAAGGCGGCGCGGTCCGTGTGGTTGATCTCCCGGCGGAGATCCTCGAGGCGGCGCTCGAGAAGACCGGTCAGCAGCTCCATTTCCCTGGCGTCGAGGTAGAGATCCATGGCGGCCTCCCCGGACGGGGGCCGCGCTCTGGCGGCTCCGCGCCCGTGGAAATATCGGACCTCCGGCGGCCTTCCGCCAGGATCTTCAGGCTTCGAAGTAGAGCGCCATCTCGTAGGGGTGGGGCCGGTTCCGCACGGCGGCCTCCTGGGCCCGCAGGTGGCGGAGGAGATCCTCCAGCTGGAGCCGGTCGAAGACGCCCCCGGCCAGCAGAAAGTCCATGTCGCCCTCCAGGGCATCGCAGGCTTCCGTGAGGCTGGTGGGCAGGCTCTTGACCTTCCGGCGCTGCTCCTCGGTCCAGCTGAAGATGTTCTGGTCGATGGGGCCGAAGCCCAGGGCCGTGGGATCCATCTGCTTCTGGATGCCGTCGATGCCGGCGAGCAACTGCGCGGCCAGGGCGAGGTAGACATTGCAGGTGGCGTCCGGGGGGCGGAACTCGAAGCGGGCCGTCTCGGGCTGGTCCGCGTACTTGGGCACGCGGATGGCGGCGGAGCGGTTGCCCAGGGAGAAGAAGGCGCTGATGGGGGCCTCGAAGCCCGGCACCAGGCGGCGGTAGCTGTTGGTGCTGGGGTTGGTGAGCGCCAGCAGGGCGGGGCCGTGGGCCAGGATGCCGCCGATGTACCAGAGGGCCTCCTGGCTGAGCTTGCCGTAGCCGTTGGGGTCGTAGAAGAGGTTCTTCCCGGCCTTCATCAGCATCTGGTGGAAGTGCATGCCGCTGCCGGCCTCGCCGTAGAGGGGCTTGGGCATGAAGGTGGCGGTCTGGTTCCGGCGGTGGGCCACCATCTTCACCACGTACTTCACGATCTGGGTGGCGTCGCCGGCTTTCAGCATGGGAAAGAGGGGCGTCTCGATCTCGCACTGGCCCGGGCCGCCCACCTCGTGGTGGTGGTACTTCACATCGATGCCCATGCGCTCCAGCTCCAGGCACATCTCGGCGCGCAGGTTGTAGAGCTGGTCCTTGGGCGCCATGGCGTGGTAGCCGCCGTGCAGGGGGATGAAGTGGCCGTGGCCGCCCTCGCCGCTGTGCCAGTCCGCCTCGCGGCTGTCCACGCGGTAGGAGGCGGTGTTCACGCCGTTCTCGTAGCTCACCTTGTCGAAGACGTAGAACTCATACTCCGGCCCCCAGATGCTGGCGTCCGCGATGCCCGTCTCCTTCAGGTAGGCCTCGGCCCGGATGGCGATGTTGCGGGGATCCACGGGAAAGGGCGCCTTGGTGTCCGCCTCGAAGGCCGAGCAGATGAAGCTGAGGGTGGGCGCATCCCAAAAGGGATCCATGAAGCCCGTGGCCAGGTCCGGGATCAGCACCATGTCGCCGGACTTCACGGATTTCAGCCCCACGCTGGAGCCGTCGAAGCCCACGCCGTCCCGCATGAGCTGGTCGTTGAACTGCGAGGCCGGGATGCTGACATGGTGCCAGCGGCCCCAGAGGTCGCTGAAGGTGAGGTCGATCATGCGGATCGAGTTCGCCTGGATGAACTGGCGCGCCTCTTCGAAACCCTTGAACACGGGACCTCCATGGGACCCGGTCATTCTAGATCTATAGATCGGCAAAGGTTGTGATCTGGCTCAATCCTCGTTCAGCGGCCTCCGAGGACCCGGCCCGGCAGGAAGAACAGCCCCTTCACGATGCCCAGGACGCCCTCCACGGCGAAGCCCAGCAGCCGGAAGGGCAGGAGGATGAGCCAGATCAGCGGGTA
>DPRT01000200.1:2302-3942 GCA_003538615.1 Holophagaceae bacterium
GCTGGAAGAAGCCACGGTGGAGGGGCTCCAGGCGGGCCTGGCCGCGGGCCATTGGACCTCAGCGGACCTGGTGCGGAGATACCAGGCCCGGATCAAGGCCCTGGACCAGGCGGGGCCCAGGCTGAACTCGGTCATCGAACTGAACCCCGATGCCCTGACCATCGCCAAGGCCCTCGACGCCGAGCGCAAGGCCGGGAAGGTGCGCGGGGCGCTCCACGGCATCCCCGTGCTCATCAAGGACAACATCGACACCGCGGACCGCATGAAGACCACGGCGGGATCCCTGGCCCTGGCGGAGGCCCCCGCGCCGAAGGCGGATGCCTTCGTGGTGGCGCGGCTCCGCGAGGCGGGGGCGGTGATCCTGGGCAAGACCAACCTCAGCGAGTGGGCCAATTTCCGGTCAACCCGAAGCACCAGTGGTTGGAGCGGGCGCGGGGGGCAGACCCGCAATCCCTTCGCCCTGGACCGCAACCCCTCCGGTTCCAGCTCCGGCAGCGCCGCCGCCGTGTCCGCCAGCCTCTGCGCCGTGGCCGTGGGCACGGAAACCGACGGATCCATCGTGAGCCCCGCCGGTTCCTGCGGCGTGGTGGGGCTCAAGCCCACGGTGGGTCTGGTGGGTCGCAGTGGCATCATCCCCATCGCCCACAGCCAGGACACCGCCGGTCCCATGACGCGCACCGTGCGGGACGCGGCGATCCTCCTTTCCGCCCTGGCGGGCGAGGATCCCAGGGATCCGGCCACCCGGGGGGCCCGTGGGCAGGACTACGTCCGCCTCCTGGATCCGGATGGTCTGCGCGGCGCGCGGATCGGCGTGGCCCGCGCCTTCTTCGGCCGCCATCCCGGCGTGGACCGCGTGATGGCCAGGGCCCTGGAGACNNTCAAGGCGGACCTGAACGCCTACCTGGCGGCCCGGGGCGGGGAGGTGAAGGACCTGGCGGGGCTCATCGCCTGGAACGAGGCCCACGCGGACCGGGAGATGCCCCACTTCGGGCAGGAACTGCTGATCCAGGCCCAGGCCAAGGGCCCCCTCACGGACGAGGCCTACCTGAAGGCCCTCGAAAAAGGGCGGCGACTTTCCCGCGAAGGCCTTGACCGCGTGCTGGACACGCACCGCCTCGATGCCATCGTGGCGCCCACGCGGGGTCCCGCCGGGCTCACCGACTGGGTCCATGGTGGCGATCCGGGCTCGGCGGGGTGTTCCGCGCCGCCGGCCGTCTCCGGCTACCCGCACCTCACGGTGCCCGCGGGCTTCGTCTACGGCCTACCCGTGGGCCTCTCCTTCCTGGGGCGGGCCTGGAGCGAGGGCACGCTCCTCCGGCTGGGCTTCGCCTTCGAGAAGGCCGGCGGCGCGCGCCGGGCACCGGGGTTCAGTCCATCCGCCCGTTGACAGTCCCCTCCCCAGGATGGACCCTGGCCCCAGTGCTCCCGGAGGTTCCCATGAAGCTGCTCCTTCCTCTCCTGCTGGGCGTGACCCTGGCCCTTCCGGCCCAGGTCCCGTCGAAAACCGACCTGAAGGGCGTCGCGGATGCCACCGTGGACAAGGGCAAGGCCAAGGCGGATGCCAAGGCCGATCAGGCCAAGGCCAAGGGCGATGAAAAGGCCTCGGGCGCCAAGGCCAAAGTGGATGCCAAGGCTGGCGC
>DPRT01000168.1:0-36265 GCA_003538615.1 Holophagaceae bacterium
GAGGATCTAGGGTCGAGTGGGACCGCCCGAGGCGCGACTCTCCACCTGACGCACCCTCCACTGGAGGGTGCTCCCACTCGCTTCGCTCGCGGAGGTGGAGCCTCTGTCGCGCCGAAGCGGGACCGGCGATTGGCGAAGCCAAGCGCAGTTCNNCTGGCCCTATATTCTCCAGGAGGAGCGGACCCGGCCATGGATCGACGGACCTTCCAGGATTCACGGAACTACAGCCGGGAGGTTGGAACCGAACGGCGTGCGCTGCGGGGCAGGGGTGACCGGCGGCGGCACAGCCCCGCCTTGCGCATGCTCTTCATTCCCCTGGGCCTGCTGGTCCGGAGGCTGCGCACCCTGGATCTGAGTTTCTAGGCTGCGCTGACGAGCCTGAATGATGATTAAATGGGAATGTAGGTGGGTAAAATAAGGCATTGATTGCTTGCGTGGCTGTGTTAGGTTCTCTCCACCATCCCACAGCTCCGGAGTACCCATGCCACCCGGAAACGTACGAGCGAAGGCTCCCGTGAAGGTCATCGAGCGATCGACTGCCGAGGCGTGCATCACCATCGCCCACCGGGTCCAGCACGCCCGCCACCTCTCCGGTGATGACGCCGGCTCCGATGCGGCAGGTCAGATCGCCGAGGTGATCCGCCAGGAACTTCTGCGCGAGCGGCAGAAGGACCCGTTGATCTGAGCCGCCGGGGCAGCGGCCTGCTGAGGCTGATCGGGCTGTCCCGTGAAGATGGTGGGCCTCAGACCCTGAATTCGTCGGGCCGCCAGGTCCGGATGCGCTTCTTGATGGCTTCGCCGCTGAGGTTCTCCTGGAGGGCCTCACGCATGCGTTCGGCGACTTCGGCATCGGCTGCGAAGCGGAGGCCCACAAGCTGTTTGACGGTGAGTTCCGGAATGCGGGCCTTCAGGTCCTCGGGCAGCAGGCTGGCGAGGCGCAGGCGCTCTTCGAGCCGGATGAGGCGGTCCTGCACCTTGATGGCGTAGAGACGGACCTGCACGGCCAGCGCCAGCACGGCGAAGGCCAGCACCATGACCCAGGCGGCGTGGAGGCTCGGATACTTGATGAGGTGCCAGGCGGTGACGCCGGCGGTGACGAGGAAAATCGGGATCAGGATGAAGTGCTGCAAGGGCTCGAAGCGGCGGTGGGTCGCAAACGTCTGTGGGGCGGACATGGGCACTCCTGGAGATCCCCAGGTTACTCGAGGGGCCCGCTGCGGTGCCGCTTGAGGGTGGAGGAGCGCTTCTTGGCATCCAGCCGCCGCTCCTTCGAGGCTCGAGTGGGCCGCGTGGCGCGCCGGGCGATGGGGCGCACCAGGGCCTCGCGGATGGCTTCGGCCACCTTCTCGCGGGCATCCGCCAGGTTCTTCAGCTGATCGCGGGAGCGATCGCTGACGACGATCCAGAGTCCCTCTGCATCGAGCCTGTTCCGCTGAGCCACGCGCAGGCGGATGAGAGCGTCTTCCGGAAGCCCTTCGATGGCGGCGAGGTCGATGCGCAGTTCCACTTTGGAGGACACCTTGTTCACGTTCTGCCCGCCCGCGCCCCCGGCCCGCACCGCCTTGAAGCGGATGGCGTCGGCGGGGACGCGGACAGAGGCGGTGACTTGGATGGGATCGGCCATGCCTTCATCCTACCGTCCGCTACCGCATGGCCTCCATGGGGCTGAGGCGCATGGCGCGGAAGGCGGGATAGAGGCCGAAGACGACCGCCAGCACCAGGGCCGCCACCCAGGCCGTGATGAGACCGATGGGGTTCACCACCAGGCCATAGGGGAAGCTGGCGGAGAGGGCCTGGCAGAGCAGGCCACCCGAGACCGTTCCCAGCAGGGCGCCGATGGCGGCCAGCACCACGGCCTCCAGCAGGAACTGGATGAAGATCTCCTGATCCGAGGCGCCCAGGGCCTTGCGCAGGCCGATCTCGAAGCGGCGGTCGCTGAAGCTGATGAGCATCACGGAGAGCACCCCCACGCCGCCGACCAGCAGCACGGTGCCCGCCAGGCTGAGCAGCACCACCTTCCAGCCATGCATCTGCTCCAGGAAGTTCTGGTAGCCTCTGGCGGCTTCGGCGTCCAGGTCGACGATCTCGGCATCCTCGATGCCGTGGTGGGCCTGCCGGACGCGGCTCAGCAGCATGGCGGAGACCTCGCCCATGTCCTCGACGCTGCGCAGCTTCACCGTGATCTGGGCCAGCTTGTGGGCCGGATCCATGCGGTCCATGTAGGTTTCCAGTGGGATCAGGATCCCGTTGGCATCGGTGTAGTTCTCTTCGTTGAAGATCTGCCCTGGAGCCTGCACGCCCACAATGCGGAAGGGCACGCCTTCCACCACCAGGTCGCGGCCCACGGGATCCGCTCCACTGAAGAGCTTGGACGCGAGGGTGGCACCCACCACCGCCACGGTGGACCGGCGCCGCTGGTCGTCCTCGGTGAGGCCCCGGCCGAGCCCGATGGGACGGTTCATCCAGGCGGCGTAGTCCGGGGAAACCCCTGTGACGAAGATGCGCTCGGTATCCCCGGTGACGCGCACCGAAGAGGTCCGTTGGGCCCGGGGCAGGAAGGCCAGCACCTTGGGATGCGGGGCGGTGAGGCGGGGAACATCCTCGTAGCGCAGGCCGGGGCTCATGTTGAAGCGCTTACGCTCCTCGCCGGTCTCGGGTGTCTTCTGGGCGATGCGCACGGTTCCGTCCCAGCTCATGCCGGCGAACCCCGTGCTGATCTTGTCCATGACGCCGTCCAGCACGGAGGTCATCACCACCAGGGCGAAGACGCCGAGCATGAGCAGGGTGAGGGTCAGGAGGCTGCGGACCTTGTGGGCCCAGAGCTCCACGAGACCCGTGCGGACCACTTCCCAGAGCATGCCCGGGCCGAAGCCACGGGATTTGGCCAGAGGCGTCGGGGCCTCCCCGTCAAGCAGGGAGGGGCCTGGCGACCGGAGGAGGAAGGTCTGGTCACTCATAGCGCAGGGCCTCCATCGGAGACAGCCGCGAGGCCTTCCAGGCCGGGTACAGGGCGAAGAGGAAGCCGAAGACAGCCGCCATCGCGTAGGCCCAGAGGAAGCTGGCAGGGGTCATGTGGAGCGGAATGCCGATGCTCTTGGTGATGACCCAGGAGAATCCGACGCCGAACAGCAGGCCGGCCAGGCCGCCCAGGGCGGTGAGGAGGAGGGATTCGGTCATGAAGCCCTTGAAAATTTCTGAGCCCGAGGCCCCGATGGCCATCTTCACCCCCACTTCGCGGACGCGCTCTTTGAGGCCGGCCATCTGGATGTTCACGTTGACGATGCCGCCACCCACCAGGGCCAGCACGCCCGAGAGCATGAAGATGATGTCGTAGGCATCGCCCTGGCTGTTCCGGCGCCGGATGCGGGCGGCCACGTCGTCGAGGCGGAAATCCTCCTGCAGCCGGTGGTTGGCCTTCACAAGGTCGGAGAGCTGCCGTGCGAAGGTGCCCATCACGTTCAGGTCGGGGATGCGGAAGGTGACGCGATCCACGCGGCGGTAGGCATCGCCGTTCATGCGCCGCTGCACCAGATTCGCAGGAACGGCGATGATGCGGTTGCGCCACCGGAACTGGTTGCGCTGGTTTTCGCGGAACCGGAAGACCCGCTCCTTGAAGGTGCCGATGACCGTGACGGGGATGTCTCCGATGCGCAGGACCTGGCCCACCGCATCGCCCTTGGGGAAGAAGATGTCGGCGGCTTCGGTGCCGAGGATGGCCACGGGGGCGCCGGATTCCATCTCGGCATTGGAGAAGCCGCGGCCCAGGGCCACCTCGTAGCCGTTGGCGGGGATGAAGTCGCCGCCGATGCCGCTGATTTGGCGGTCCTGGTCCCCGTAGGCCGAGACCACCCGTGACCGGGCATTCTTCTGCCGGCTCACGCCCTGGATGGCACCGGCGTTGAGGGCCTCGCCGCCGATCGCATCCGCATCCCGGAGTCCCAGGTTGGCCTGCTGCAGGGCGGTGGGGCGCCCATCGCGCACGGCGGCCTTGGGCTGGAGGTTCAGCTTGTCGAGGCCGCCCATCTTCACGTACATCTCGTCGGCCCGCTTGCGCTGGCTGTCGGAGATGGAGAACCCGCCCAGCACCGAGGCCACGCCCAGCATGACCCCCAGGGCCTGGAGGATGGCGCGGCCCAGGTTCTCCCGGATCTCCACCCAGGCTCCGAGCATGCGCTCGCGGAAGGCACCGGAGGTCATCGATCCGCTCCGGCGTGATGCTCAGCCGGATGGGTGCCCGGCGAGGAAGGGCATCGATCAGGTTCCCGATCCACTGGGACACGATGCTCAGTCGGATGGGTGCCCGGCGAGGAAGAGGACATCAAGTCCTCTTCCTCGCCACCCATCACGACTTCGCCATCCCTGATCTCCACGCGCCGTTCCGCCAGGGCGGCGATGGAGGGATCGTGGGTCACCAGCAGCAGGGTNNGCTCATCCGCCAGCAGCAGGGCGGGCCCGTTGGCCAGGGCACGGGCCACGGCAACGCGCTGCCTTTGGCCACCGGAGAGCGTCCCCGGCAGCTTGTCGGCCTTGTCGGCGATGCCTACCTTTTCGAGCAGGGCCAGGGCCCGCTCGCGGCGCTCCTTGCGGCCCACGCCGGCGTAGAGCATGGGCAGCTCGACGTTGCGGGCGATGCTCGCCTTGGGCAGCAGGTTGTAGCTCTGGAAGACGAANNGTGTAGGTGCCGCCCGTGGGCAGGTCCAGGCAGCCCAGGATGGCCATGAGGGTGGACTTGCCGGAGCCCGAGGGGCCGATGAGGGCCACGAACTCCCCCTTCTGCACCACGAAGTCGATGCCCCGCAGCGCGTGGACCGCCGTGCCNNTCGTTGGCCTTGAGGCCCGACAGGATCTCCACGCGCTCCAGGGTGGCGATGCCCGCCTTGACGGGCACGACGTCGAAGTAATCCTTCCAGTGGTCGGAAAGCCAGATGAACTTGCCCCGGCCCGTCAGGCCCTCCTTGGCTTTCGCGAGGTCCTGGGGTGTGAGGTTCTCCTTGAGGCGGTAGACGACGGTCTGGCCGTCCCGTCGCTGGAGGGACTCCAGGGGCACGCTCACCGCCTTGTCGCGCTTCTCGCCCAGGATCTCCACGTTGGCGCTCATGCCGGTCTTGAAGGCCTCGGTGAGCTCATCCAGCCCCACTTCAACCTTGAAGACCTTGATCTTCTCCACCAGCTCCGCGGCCGGAGCCACGAAGCGCACCTTGCCGGTGAAGGCGCGCTGGGGNNCCGGATGTGATGGTGTCGCCCAGCTCCACGCCCTTCTTGATGACCACGCCGTTCATGGGGGCGGTGACGCGGGCCTTCTGGGTGGAGGCGTTGCCGCTGATGGGAATGCCGCGGTCCTCCACGATCTGGTAGCGGGTCTGGGCGCTCTTGAAGACCTCTTCCGCGAGGTTCCGCCGGGTGAGGGCNNAGGGTCTGGGCCTGGTTCACGTCGGGTTCCACCTCGGCCAGTACCTCACCAGCCCTCACGGCGGCGCCCTCGCGGACCTTCAGGCCCACGATGCGGCCGGAGACGGTGGACTTCACGTCCACCTTGGTGAGGGGGTCCACCACGCCCACTTCGCGGACGCTGACTTGAAGATCCTCGGCCTGGACTTTCCCAAGCCGGAAGGGTGTGCTGGCTTCCGGCTTTTTGCCCTTGTCGTCGCTGCCTTTGAGGGTGAAGAACATGCCGGCCGCCAAGGCGGCTCCGGCCACGGAGACGATGACCCACCGCTTCTTCATGAACCCCCCTGATGGGAAAGAGACCGGACCTGCCGGGATGATGGATGGCCTACGGGCCCAGTCTGGGCCCGTTTAGCGGGGGGTCCCGGAGGATACCGGTGGCTGGCGGGCGGGGACCGGCCAGCGGCCGGAAGCACCGGTGCGGCGTCTTGCCACAGGCCTGAGGCAACGATCCACAAAAACGGGCTTAAACCTTCTTCAAGAGCTGGGGCCTAAAGAGGTTGTGGATTGGCACGCGGGCGGCATGAGGCCGTTCCGGGACGATTCCCCTTCGCGGCCNNTCATCGGCGCCTCGCTCATGGCCCAGGTTCCCGTTCCCCAGCCCACGGGCCAGCAGGTGGAGCAGAAGGGCGAGCGACTCCAGCGTCGCGGCGAGCGGCAGGAGCGGCGGGGAGAGCGGAACGACCGCCAGGGCGAACGCAAGCAGCGCCAAGGCGAGCGCATGCAGAAGCGGGGTGATGCCCTCCAGGCCCAGGGCAAGGTGGCCGAGGGGAAGGCCCTGGAGCAGGCCGGGGCCCGCCGGGAAAGGGCGGGCGAGGCCCAGGAGCGCAAGGGTGAGCGCCAGGAGCGCCGGGGCGAGCGGAAGGNNAGACCGGCTTAGCGCACGGTCTCCCGGGCGATCATCAGCTCTTCGTTGGTGGGTACCACGGTAACGGTCACCTTGGAATCCGGCGTGCTGATGATGCGCTCGCCGGTGCCGTGCTCGTTGGCCTCGGGGTCCAGCTTGACGCCCAGGAAGCTCAGCTTGCTGCACACCTTGGCCCGGACGAAGGTGCTGTGGGTGCCGATGCCGGCGGTGAAGGTGATGGCGTCGACGCCATCGAGGACTGTGGCGTAGGCGCCGATGTACTGCCGCACGTTGTAGGTCAGGAGGTCGCGGGCCAGGCGGGCACGGTCATTGCCCTGCTCGGCGGCGCGCTCGATCTCGCGGAAATCCGAGGACACGCCGGAGATGCCCAGCAGTCCGGACTTCTTGTTGAGCAGATCCGTGATTCCGTTGTAGTCGAGGTGCTCGTATTCCATGAGCATTTCCACCACGCTGGGATCGATGGTGCCGCAGCGGGTGCCCATGATGACGCCCTGGAGGGGGGTCATGCCCATGCTGGTGTCCATGCTCTTGCCGTTGTTCACGGCGCAGATGCTGGTGCCGTTGCCGATGTGGCAGGTGACGATCTTGAGGGCCCGGAGGGGGCGGCAGAGCAGGATGGCCGTGCGGGCCGCCACGAAGGCGTGGCTGGTGCCGTGGAAGCCGTAGCGGCGGATGCCGTACTTCTGGCTGATCTCATAGGGAATGCCGTAGATGCGGGCATGGTCCGGGATGTTGTGGTGGAAGGCCGTGTCGAAGACGGCGACATGGGGCACATCCGGGAAGGCGGCCATGGCCGTGCGGATGCCCAGGGCGTTGGCGGGGTTGTGCAGGGGCGCGTACATCGCGAAGTGGTCGATGTCCTGGAGCACCTCGTCCGTCACCAGCACCGAATCCCCGTATTTGGGGCCGCCGTGGACCACGCGGTGGCCCACGGCGTGGATGGGCGTCTCATGGAGCACGGTCGTGCGCAGCCGGTCGAGGATGGCCTCCAGGGCCTCCTTGTGGGTGGGCAGGGGCATGGTCTCCTTGCGCTTGTCGCCGTCGAGGGTGCAGGCCAGGTTGGCCTCGCCCAGGCCGATGCGCTCAGCCATGCCCTCGGCGATGGAGACCTCCTTCGCCATGTCGAAAAGGTTGAACTTCAGGCTCGAAGAGCCGGCATTCAGAACGAGAACGAACACGATTTCCCCCATGACAGGGATAGTCTAGCGGTCAGACCACGTGACCGGTGCCGCATTGTGGATGATTTGGTCGTCATGACAGCCGGAAGCGGTGGGTCAGGGACTGGAGCTGCTGGGCCAGGCCGGCCAGCTCGTCCGTGGTGCGGGCGGTTTCCTGGACGGTGGCCGACAGCTGGGTGGCGGCGGAGGCATTGCGTTCCACCATCTGGGTGGCGGAGCCCATGGCCTGGACCACCTCTTCGCTGGCCCGGCCCTGCTCCTCCATGGCCGTGGCGATCTCCTTCAGCTGGCTGGCGTTGTCGCGCACATGGCCTTCGATGCGCTCCAGGCTCCGGGCGGCCTCCTTGACGGATCCGGTGCCGTGGGTGACCCGCTCTCCGCTCTCCTGGATGAGGGCTGTGATCTCCTTGGCTGCCGCGCCGCTGCGCTCGGCCAGCTTGCGGACTTCCTCGGCCACTACGGCGAAGCCCTTGCCCATGGCCCCGGCCTTCGCCGCCTCGATGGCGGCGTTGAGCGACAGCAGGTTGGTCTGCCGGGCGATGTCGGTGATGACCGTGGTGATGCGGCTGACCTTGGTGGAGCTCTCTTCGATGGCCTCCATGGCCCTGCCGGTTTCCTGGACGGCCGTGAGTCCGTGGCGGCCCGCATCCTGGGACCGGGCGGCCAGTTCCTCGGCACGCTGGGCGCTCTGCTTGACCTGCTGGATGTTGGCGTTCATCTGTTCGAGGGCGGCGGAGGAGCGCTCCATGGCCAGGCGTTCCTGCTCCGTGCTGCGGCGCAGTTCCTCGGTGGTGCGGTTCACCTGCTCCGTGGTGGCGGCCAGCTCCGTGGCGCTGGAGGCCGTTCCTTCGGCGGTCTGGGCGATGGCCTGGATGTCGTTGCGGAGCCCCTGGATCACCCGGCTCAGGCCCGAACCCACCTCGGCCAGTTCGTCCCGGCCCTTGATGTCAGGCAGCCGGCTCAGATCCCCGTTGGCGACCGCAGTCATGTAGGTCTCGATGGCCCGGGACTTGTGGGCCACCCGCATGCCGATCATGCGGCTCATGAGGGCGCCGAGGACAATCGACGCCGTGCCGATGCCGATGATCCAGGCCTTCCCCCGGGCGGAATGGACGACATCCTCCTTGATGGAAGCGTCAGCGGCGGCCTCGGCGGCTTTCTGGAGCTTGAGGATGCGGTCCCGGGCGGTGCGCATGATTTCGACGTTNNCTGAAGGGCCTCGTCGAGAACGGCTCGGTCCTCCGGGGACCACTTGAGGGCCTGCGTGGCGGCCAGATCCTTATCAAGGGTCTCTGCGTATTTCTTCAGCACCCCCTGCCGCATGGTGATGTACGCGGGGTCGGCGGAGCCGCCGATCATGCTCACGTGGAGGGTCCTGAATACGTTCATGCCGTTCAGGACCCTGGAGAGGGTGGCGGTCTTCACCAGCTGGGCCTCGATGTTGGTCTGGCCCGTCTGGAGTTCGGCGACAGTGGCCCAGCCCAGACCGCCCACCAGAAGCAGGGCCAGGACCTGGATGGCCAGCAGCAGGTTGAATTTTCCGCGCATCCTCAGGTTGTCTGTGATTCTTCCGATGCTCATGAGCCACCTCATGGGTGTCTCATCGGAGCAGGGCCGGGGGCGGTTGAAATCTGCGGGCTACCTGGAAAATACCCCGGCTTTCAGGTCAGCGGGTTCCGGCCAGGGCGCGGCCAGGGCCTGGTCCGCAGCGGCCTGCAGTGTTGCTTCCATTCGACTGGAAAGTTCTGGATCCGGATGCCAACCCCGGTGCGCCATCCAGGCCTCGAAGCGGGGCAGGGGATCCTTGGCGGCCCAGTGGGCGAGGGCCTGCGGGTCTACATAGCGCTGGTCATCGTGCTCGGCGTGGCCCTTCATCCGGAAGGTCTCGCAGACGAGGAACACGGGGCCCTTGCCCTCCAGGCAGTGCTGGCGGGCCTGGACGGAGGCGGCATGGACTTCGGCGGCATCGTTGCCGTCCACGGTGAGGGTGAAGGCGCCCTGCGAGCGCGCCGACATCCGCCCGGCCATCTGGCGGTCCGGAGGCGTGGAGAAGGCGTAGCCGTTGGATTCCCCCACGACGATGAGAGGGAGTCTCTGGACCACGGCGAAATTGAGCCCCTCGTAGAAGGCTCCGGTGGAACTGCCGCCATCGCCGATCCAGGTCATGGCCACGCGGGCCTCGCCCTTCTGGCGGAAGCTGAGCGCCACGCCGGCCATCACGGGGATGAGGGCGCCGAGCATGGATGTGGGGGCGAGGATGCCCCGTTCCACGGACCCGAAGTGGTTGTTGTGCTCACGACCGCCAGTGGGGCCCGTGGCCCGGCCCAGGTACTGGAGGAAGATCTCGAGGGGCGTGGCGCCTCGCACGAACATGGAACCCAGGTTGCGGATCATGGGAGCGATGACATCCTCGGGGCCCAGGGCCATGGCGGTGGCGCAGGCGGTGGCCTCCTGGCCCAAACTGCGGTACACGCTGCCGAGGGTCTGGCCCTGCCGGAAGAGCTTCACCAGCCGTTCTTCCGTGAGGCGGGTGAGCAGCATGGCCTCGTGAAGGCGCAGGGCGGTGTCGCGGTCCATGGGGTTAGCATAGACGCATGCTGACCCTCCGTCCCGCCGTCCCCGCCGATACCCCGCTGATCCTCCAGTACATCCGCGAACTGGCGGACTACGAGCGCGCGCCGGAGGCGGCCGTCGCCACCGAAGCGGACATCCTCCGCCATGCCTTTTCCGAGCATCCGCTGGTGAAGGTGACCATGGCCGAATGGGACGGCCAGGCTGCGGGCTTCGCCCTCTGGTTCCTGAACTTCAGCACCTGGGAGGGCAAGCCTGGCATCTACCTCGAGGATCTCTTCGTGCGCCCGGCCTTCCGGGGACGGGGCATCGGCAAGGCCCTGCTCCAGCACCTGGCCTCCCTCGCCGTGAAGGAGGGATGGACCCGCTTCGTCTGGCAGGTGCTGGACTGGAACACGCCGGCCATCGAGTTCTACGAGGCCCACGGCGCGAAGGTCATGCGGCCCTGGCTCACCTGCCGCGTGGAGGGCGAGGGCCTCCAGCGGCTTGCCGGGGCGGCGGATTGATCTGGGAGCCCCTGCTCCGGCTGGCGGAGGCCCTGGGGCCGGAATCAGAGTTGGCGGTCGTGGGCGGCGCTGTCCGCGATGAGCTGCTGGGTCGTCCCCATGCGGACTGGGACCTGGCCACCAGGCTCATGCCCGAGGCCGTCATGGCGCGGGCGCGGGCGGCGGGCCTGAAGGCCATTCCCACGGGCCTCCAGCACGGCACGGTCACGGTGATCCTGGAAGACCGGCCCCTGGAGATCACCACCTTCCGCAGCGACGGGGACTACCTGGATGGGCGGCATCCCGAGTCGGTGCGGCTGGGGGTCTCCCTGGAGGAGGACCTCTCCCGTCGCGACTTCACCATCAATGCCATGGCCCTTCCCGTGGGTGGGGGTGGTCTGGTGGACCCCTTCGGTGGCCGGACGGATCTGGAGGCGGGCCTGATCCGCGCCGTGGGGGATCCCCGCCAGCGCTTCGCGGAGGATGGCCTGCGCACCCTGAGGGCCTGCCGCTTCGCTTCCCAACTGGCCTTCGAGGTGGAAGCCGCGACCTTCGCGGCCATTCCCGGGCAGCTTCAGGTGGCCCGCAAGGTGGCCGTGGAACGGGTCTTCACGGAGCTCACCAAGCTTCTCTGCGGGGCCGAACCCCCACGGGGATTGGATCTGCTGGCGGAGACCGGGCTGCTGGATCTGTGGCTGCCCGAGCTGCGCCCGATGATCGGTTGCGTCCAGAACCGCCACCATCGCCATGACGTCTGGCGCCATGCGCTGGAGGTGGTCCGGCTGGCGCCGGCGGATCCGGCCATGCGATGGGCTGCCCTGCTGCACGATGTGGGGAAGCCTGTGGTCCGCAGCCTGGGACCAGACGGCGAGGCGCGGTTCCACGGCCACGAAGNNGGCATCCATCCGGAAGCGGCCTGGAGCGATGCGGCCTGCCGCCGCTTCCTGCGCCGCCTGGAGGAGGAGGGGCTGGAGCTGGCACGCTGGGCGGCCTTCCGCCTGGCGGATCAGCGGGGCAAGGGGGTGGACGTCGAGGCCCGGGAGCGGGACCATGCCGCCATCCTTGGCCGCCTGGAGGCCCTGGCCGCCGCGGCGCCGCCCCTTTCCGTGAAGGCCCTGGCCCTGGACGGCGCGGCGCTCATGGCGCTGGCCGGCCGGAACGGCGGCCCCTGGCTGGGGGAACTGCAGCGCAGCCTCCTGGAGGCGGTGATCGAGGATCCCTCCCTGAACACCCCCGAGGCGCTGGCTGAACTGGCCTTGCGGCAGAGTCCCCGGTCCTAGCCCCGTTCGATGAGCACCACCGCCTGGGCGGCGAGCCCTTCGCCGCGGCCGGTGAAGCCCAGCTTCTCGGTGGTGGTGGCCTTCACGTTCAGGGCATCGGCATGGAGGCCGAGCAGGGGGGCGATGCGGTCCCGCATGCGCTGGCGGTGGGGGCCGATCCTGGGCCGCTCGCCGATGAGGCATACATCGGCGTTCACCACCCGCCACCCGCGTTCCGCCAGATCGCCCATGACCCGTTCCAGCAGCCCGGCTGAGTCCGCGCCCCGGTAGGCGGGATCCGTATCCGGGAAGTGCAGGCCGATGTCGCCGAGGCCCGCAGCGCCCAGGAGGGCATCCATGAGGGCGTGCAGCATCACATCTGCGTCGCTGTGGCCCGCCAGACCCCGGTCGTGGGGAATGTCGCAGCCCATGAGGATCAGGGGACGACCCGCCTCGGGCTCTGCGAAGCGGTGCACATCGAAACCCTGGCCGATCCGGAAGGAGGTCATACGTGTTCAGCCCCCAGACTGCGGTGTTCGCCCGTGGATTCCTCGGAAACCCGGACGGCCCCGGTGATCGGGTGGTCGGGCAGGAGGATGATCACCTCGGTACCCTCCCCTTCCTCGCTGAGGAACTCCAAAGTCCCTCCGTGCTCTTCGACGATCTTCTTCACGGTGGCCATGCCGAGTCCGGTGCCCTTCTTCTTCCCGTAGCTGAAGAAGGGCTCGAAGATGCGCTTGATCACGCGGCGGGGAATCCCCCGGCCGCGGTCCTTCACCCGGATCTGGACGCCGCCCGTGACCTGGATCCAGGTCACGATCACCTCGCCGTTCATGCCGGAAGTGGCGTCCAGGGCATTGGCCAGGAGGTTCTCCATCACCCGCGTGAAGCGGCCGGGATCCAGCTTGATGAGGCTGGATGGGCCCTCGGCCCGGAGCGATACGCCCATCTCGGCGGCCTGGGCCACCATGGGTTCGAGGATGGCGTCCATGAAGGCGCGGAGGTCGACGGTTTCGCGCTTGGGCTCCCGGACCTTGGCGAAGTCGAGCACGTCCTGGCTGAGGTGCGTGAGGCGGTCCACGCATTCCAGGATCTTGCGGGAGTGGTGCCGGACCTTGCTGTCCTCGGTGGACAATTCCAGCAGATCCGCGTGGCCGCGCAGCACGAAGAGGCCGTTCTTGAAATCGTGGACGATGGAACTGGCCACCTGGCCCACGGTGGCGAGCACGTGGCTGCGCAGGTTCTCCTCGGAGAGCCGGGCCCGTTCAATGGCGATGGCGCACAGCGACACGATGGCCTCGAAGGTCTGCCGGTCCGGCGGCTCGGTGATGGGACGCCGGCTGTCGAGGTAGACCACGCCGATGCGCCGGCCCTGGAGCAGCAGGGGCAGGCAGAGGATGGTCTTCAGTTCGAGGCGCTGGATCGACTGCTGGGTGAGCAGCTGGCCATCCTCGGCGACATTCAGGATCCAGATGGGGTCGCCGGTCTCGAAGACTTTGTGGACGCTCGACATGGACAGCTGGATGTGGCCTTCCAGCTCCTGGCCCAGGTTGCGCTGGACGCGGGCGGTGAGTTCGCCATCCTCCAGGAGCATGAGGAAGCCGCGATCCGTGCCGGAGATGGTGAGGAGGCGATCCAGGGACTGCTCGAGCATGTCCTCCAGGTCCACCTCCTCGGCCAGGAGCTGAGCGGCCTCCAGGATGGCCTGGAGGTGGAGCTCGGAGCTGGTCTGATCGCTGCAGAGCAGGAGGAGGGTGTAGGCGCCGTCCGCCAGCACCAGGGGAATCCCGGGCTCCCAGACCTGGCGGCCCAAGGGTTCGCCTTTGTAGCAGCTGCCGTGGGTGGTCTGGAGATCCTCGACCCACCAGGTGTCGTCCTGCAGTTCCAGGCGCAGGTGGTTGCGGCTGATCATGGCATCGGACAGCACCACGTCGCAGAGGCTCTGGCGTCCCACCGTAGCGGAGCGGGCGAGCGGCACGATGCGCTCGAACCCATGGCGGTCTCGGATCAGGAGCTGGTACCGCTGGGCCACGGCGTCTCCCGCGGGAAGGCTTCAAAAGGAGGGGGGCGGATCTGGCTTCGACCCCAAGATTATCCGCCCACCGGCTGGACACAAGTGGAAGTCCCGTGAGGGAATAGATACCATGCACCGGCACCCCGACCTCGACCCCTCCACCAGCCAGGAGGATCCGATTGAATATTCATTGAGGCCTCAGCGCCTCCAGGAATATATCGGCCAGATCAAGGTGAAGGCCCGGCTGGACATCGCCCTTCAGGCGGCGGCGAAGCGCGGTGACGTGCTGGACCATGTGCTGCTGTTCGGTCCCCCGGGGCTGGGCAAGACCACCCTGGCCCATGTCCTGGCCAACGAGATGGGCGCCCCCTGCAAGGTGATCCAGGCCCCCGCCCTGGAGAAGAAGGGGGATCTGGCGGCGATCCTCACGAATCTGGAGGCGGGCGAGTTCCTCTTCATCGACGAGATCCACCGGCTGTCCGCCCCCATCGAGGAGATGCTCTACTCGGCCATGGAGGACCGGAAGCTCGACATCCTCATCGGCCAGGGCCCCAGCGCCCAGACGCTGAAAGTGGACCTGCGCCCCTTCACGCTGGTGGGTGCCACCACCCGGGCCGGGCTCATCTCGAAACCCCTGCACGACCGCTTCGGCATGGTCCACCGTCTGGAGTTCTACACCCGGGCCGAGCTGGCGATCATCGCCGGCCGGTCTGCGGAACTGCTGGGCATCCACCTGGCCACCGAAGGGGCCGAAGCCATCGCGCGCCGCAGCCGCGGGACCCCGCGCATCTGCAACCGCCTGCTCCGGCGCTGCCGGGACTACGCCGAGGTGAAGGGCGACGGCACCATCACCATGGCATCCGCCGAGGCCTGCCTGAAGCTCCACGAAGTGGATGATCTGGGCCTGGACAGTCTGGACCGGGAGTACCTCCAGGCCATCTGCCACAAGCACCGCGGCGGGCCCGTGGGTCTGCGCACCCTGGCCGCGGCCCTGGGCGAGGATGAGGGGGCCCTGGAGGATCTGGTGGAGCCCTACCTCATGCAGGTCGGGTTCCTGGACCGCACGCCCCAGGGCCGCAAGGCCACCGATGCGGCCTACGCCTACCTGGGGGTGGCTTCGGATCCGGGACCGCTGTTCCGCTGAACCCGTCTCAGAACTTGCTTTCGACCTTCTTGGGGTCCTTGTCGCCGGGCTTGGAAAGCGGGAGGCTCCCCCCCTTGGCCGCCCCGTTGGCGTCCAGGTTGCGGGTCTGGTCCTTGCGGATGCACACGCCCTGCAGGGTGCCGCCTTCGTCCACCACGAGGGAACCGACTTCCACATCCCCTTCGACGTAGCCGGTGCCGTGGATCTCGAGGCAGTCGGTGATCTTCATGGTGCCTTCGGCACGGCCCGTCACCACCAGGTGCTTGGCGAAGATGGTGCCCTTCACGAGGCCTCCGGGGGCGATGGAAACCTCACCGGTGGAATGGATGATGCCGTCCACGGTGCCTTCGATCCGCAGGCTCTGGGAGCCGGTGTGGATCTCGCCCGTGAGCGTCACATCCTTCCCCAGCAGGGAATGGATGGCAGGCGCGGATTCTGGCTTGGACTTGGTGTTGCGGAAGACTGCCATGGGTCACTCCTTCGCGGATCAGGATGGCTTGCCGAGGGCCCGGAGCCACTGGCGCTGGAGGCGGAGATACGGCTGGGGGTTGATGGGCTTCCCGTTGAGCCGCACCTCGTAATGGAGGTGGACGCCGGTGGCGTTCCCCGAGCGTCCCATGGTCCCCAGGATAGCCCCCCGGGACACCTTCTGCCCGGCTTTCACGTCCACTCGGTTCAGGTGTGCGTACAGGGTCTCCTGTTCGCTGGTGTGCCGCACCCGGACGCCCCATCCGTAGCGGTCCATCCATCCGGCCTCCACCACTTCGCCGTCGGCGGTGGCCTGGATCGGCGTGTCGATGACGTTGCTGATGTCGATGCCGGCGTGGTAACCCAGCAGGCCCTCTCCGGCCTCATTCCGGCGTGAGAAGGGGCTGACCCGCACGCCGTACCCTGAGCTGAGGTAGCCGGCGGTGGGGGGGATGGAGGGCGTGTGGCTCCAGGCCCGGATGACCGGTTCCATGCGGGCGCGGACCACGGCGGCCTGCTTGGCCGTGTAGTCCAGGTCCTGCCGCAGGCGCGACAGGCGCTCCCGGGCGCCCGGCGGCACGGGTAGAGTGCTGGTGGGGCTGCTTTCGCCGGGCGGCTCGGGGAGCGGTGCCTCCGAGGAAGTGCCCTTCGGATCGAGCAGTTTCAGGAGTTCGGTGTGCTGCAGCCGGAGCGTGGCCACCTCGGCCTCCAACGCCTGCGCCTGGTCCAGAGAGGACCGGAGCTGATCCTGCTGCTCCTGGGTTTCCTTCTGGAGGCGGCCGAAGTCCATGATCTTCTTCGTGGCCCAGAACCCGTAGCCGGAACCGATCATGGCCAGGGCGGAGAAACCCACCACCAGGCCCAGCACCCAGAGCATGGTCTGCCGGGTCAGTGACCAGCGGATCGTGCGATGGCTGAAGACGACCATCACGGTGAGCCACCGCACGGAATCGGGGCGGCTGGAGCGCACGGCACGTCGTCGTTCAGGCTCGTGAGTGGACATGATTTCCTAGCATACCTGGGAAGCAGACGACGATCGACTCGTCTTCTTACAGCGAAGGATCTAGATCGCTGCCAGGAGTGAGCGCGAAAGCCACCATTCCAAGGCATGGCCGAGGAAAAACACGATTCCCACAAAGCTGTTCAGCGTGAAGAAAGCCTGGTCGATGCGGGACAGATCCCCTCCCCGCACCAGCCACTGCTCACGGGCCAGCATGGCTGCCACCGCCGCCCATCCGGCCCAGGCGATGGCGTGGCTGCCCATGTGGAGGTTGAACATGGCCCAGGCCGCCAAGGCCAGCACATGAAGGGCGCGGGAGAGGGCGAGGGAGCCCGTCGTGCCGAGCCGGGCCGGAATGGAATGGAGCCCCTTGCTGCGGTCGTAGCCCTGGTCCTGGAGCGCGTAGAGGATGTCGAAACCGGCCGTCCAGGCCAGCACACCGCCGGAGAGCCAGAGGGCCGGCAGTTCGATCCGTCCCGAAACGGCGATCCAGGCCCCCAGGGGTGCTCCGGAAAGGGACAGTCCCAGTACCACGTGAGCCCAGGAGGTGAAGCGCTTGCAAAGGGAGTAGCCCAGGATGACGGCCAGGGCCAGAGGCGACAGGGTCCAGGTGAGCGGTCCCAGGGCGCCGGCGGCCAGGCCGAAGAGCACGATGCCCGCGCCGAGCAGGGTGATGGCCCCGGCCCTGGAGACCCGCCCCGCAGGCAGGGCGCGGCTGGCGGTGCGAGGGTTCTCTGCGTCGATATCTGTATCCACCAGGCGGTTGAAGGTCATGGCCGCCGTGCGGGCGCCGACCATGGCCGCCAGGATCCAGAGGACGGTCCGTAGAGGCGGGAGCATTCCCTGGGCCGCCCCCAGGGCCCCCAGGAAGGCAAAGGGCAGGGCGAACACCGTGTGCTCGAATTTGATCATGTCCATCAATTCGCGCGTTTGGTTGAAAAGGCTTGATTTGGTCATCGCATCTCAGGGAAGGTGTGCGTGTTTGCGAACCGGAGGGACGTTCGGCTCAAGCGCAGCGATTCACGAATCGCCGGATGCTTCCTGTCGATGGAGTGTCGCGGAGCCAACGAAGATGACCGTCTCACCCCATGTCCCATGGAACCCATGATCCAGTGATTCAACCTTGATGTCTCGGGTGGGCTTTCAAATGCCTGCATGGCCAGGCCAGGGCCCGCACCTGGGACTTCTTTCTGGCGTGCCGGAGGTGCAGAGCGGAAGGCCCAATCCGGAGCCAAGCAAAACCGATGGTGGATCGGTTTTTGGGTTACACTTCCTTTCCTGTGACGCGCCCACTGCCACCCCTCACCCTCGGCGACCTCGAAATGGAGGTCCTGGAGCAGCTCTGGCGCCTCGGTTCAGGAGATGTCCGGGCTGTGCACGCCGCCCAGAACAAGGGCCGGGACAACCATCCCAACACGGTCCAGTCGGCCCTGGAGCGCCTGTTCCGGAAGGGCCTCCTCGACCGTGAGAAGCAGGGCCACGCCTACATCTACACCCCCCGGATGACCCGGGAGGAACTGGCGGCGAGGCTCATCGACGATACCCTGCAGCGGGTGAAGGGGCCTGAGCCGCTGCCCATGCTCGCGGCCTTCGTGGACCTGGCCATGGGCCAGGATCCCGCCGTGCTGGATGAACTGGAGCTGCTCCTCAAGGCCCGCCGCGCCGAGCAGAGGGGGCGCTGATGCACGCACCTGGGCTGTTCATGGCCACGGCCCTCCTGACAGGATGCGTGGTGGCCGCGGTCGGCCAGGGGCTCCGGATGGCCTACCCGGGGCTTCGCCGGACCCTCGGCCGCGTGGCCCCCGAAGGCCGCGCCCGGCTCCTGAGTCTGTTGGCGGGGCTGCCCTGGTTTCTGGCTTTCGGGGTCCTGTTCCTCGCCTTCCTGCCATCGTTCATCACCATCCCCGGGCTAATCGAAGATCACTGCCTCCCCCATGACCACCACCCCCACCTCTGCCTCAGGCATGGGCTGTGGATCCTGTCGGCCCAGGCCTGGATGGTCCTGGCGGCCCTCGGAATCGCGGGCGGCGCGTTCTGGTTCCGGTTCTTGCGGCGCCTCCTGGACGCCCAGCGCCAGATCCGCACCCTGCTCCGCCTGGCCGAGGAGGCCGGGGGCTTCCACCTGCTGCCCAGCGGCCAGGCCTTGGCCTTTTCGGCGGGCCTCCTGCATCCCCGCACGCTGCTGTCCTCCAGGGTGATGGGCGCCCTTGATGGGGACGACCTCAAGGTCCTGCTCGCGCATGAGACCGCCCATGCCCGCCGCCGGGATGCCCTGCGCATGGTGGTGGCCGAGGCCATGCTGATGGCGGTCCCGCGGAGGATCCGGAGGGTGCTGCTGGACGATCTGTCCCTGGCCTGCGAGGAGGCCTGCGACCGGGCCGCTCTGCCCCAGGCCGGAGGCCCCGAGCGGGTGGTCGAAGTGCTGCTCCGGGTCCAGCGGCTGGGCATGACGGCGCCCGCAGGCCAGCCCGGGGCCGCGGGCTCCCAGCTTCCGCTCCGGATCCGGGCCCTGCTCGGAAGCCCCTATCCGGCCGCTCCCGCCTGGGGGCGTCTGCTTTGGGTCAGCCCCCTCCTGCTTCTGCTGGCGGACCCCGTCCACCACGCAGCGGAGACCCTGCTCGGGCTTCTCAATGTCTGACAGTCCCCTTCTCCCGTTGATCTGACCCGGTGGTGCGCATGTTTCCCCCATTCCGACGTTCGCTGGAAAATCCGACCTTGAGTCGGTTTTTGATCCTGCCTGTCCTGCTGGGCCCGCTGGGCGCCCAGGAAGTGGGCCAGCCCATGACCGAGGCTCGGGCTGTGGCCCGCGCGCTGGCGCGTCCGGAATGGCAGGCCCTGGCCCAGCTCCCGGCCAAGCAGACGGAGGGCGCGGCCCTGGAGGCCCGGAGCTGGCTCTCGCCCGGCGTCGAGTGGAGCCGTGAACAGTTCAACGGCATCCAGTCTGGCAAGCGGGAGGACACGCTCCTGCTCAGCCAGGGCTTCGACCTTTCAGGGCGGCGGTTGGCCCGCCGGGATGCGGCGCTCCGGCGGGAGGAGGGGGGCAAGGCCGAGAGCGAGCAGCGCTTGGCGGGCGTGGCCGCCCAGGTGCGCGAAGCGTTCTACGATGTGCTCGCCGCCCGGGAGCGCCTGGCCCGGCTGGTGGGGTCCATCTCCCGCGTGGGCCGTTTCCAGGAGCGGGTGGACCGCCTGCACCAGGCTGGTGAGATGTCCGGCCTTGACCGGGGCCGGGTGCGGCGCGAGGTGGAACTCCTGCGAGGGCGCGAGGTGGTGGAACGCACCCGGCTGCTCCAGGCCGAGGCCCGGTTGGGATCCCTCCTGGGAGGCCGCCCCGGCCCCGTTCAGGGCGACCTCCTCCCCGGCCCGCCTGCGGCCCTGGAGGCCTACGTGGCCGAGCAGCCCGGCGCCCCTGCAACCCGCATGGCTCTGGCCCAGGAGGCGGCGGCCCAGGCCGAGGCCAAGGCCGTGGGCCGCTGGGCGCCGGACCTCCAGCTCGGTCTGGGCGTGAAGCGGTGGCAGGAGGCCGGGCTGACTGGCTCCGGCCATGTGTTCTCTCTCGGCTTCACCTTTCCCACCCCAGGACGCGTCCACGCCGCCCGGGTCCGGGGCGAGGCCGAGGCCCGCGCGGCCTCGGCCCAGGCGAGGCTGCAACGCGAGCAGGATGGGGCCGAGCTTCGCGCCCTCTGGCAGGCCTCCGTGGATCTGCGCGCCTCCGCAGAGCGCATGGCCCAGGAAGCCCATGCCGGTTCCGGCCGGACCGAAGCGGCGCTGGACGCTGCCTTTGCCGCCGGCGAAATGGACCTGCTGGGCCGCCTGGACGGTGCTCGGAACCTCCTCGAAGCCGAACTGGCCGCCCTGGACCAGGCCCACACCGCCCGCAGGACCCGCATCGCCCTTGATCGCATGCTTGGAAAGGTGAATCCATGATCACCATCTCTTCCCGCCGCCCCGCCGCCTGGGGGCTCGCCCTTGGCCTGTCCCTCATGGGAGGCCTGGCCTGCAACCGCAACGCGCCCTCGGATGGTCACGACCACGGAACCGAAGCGGGCCATGGCCATGAAGTCCCGGAGCGGCCCTCGCTGGCTCCGACAGCCTGGGCCGATGGCATGGAGCTGTTTGTGGAGTACGCCGTGCTGGTGGCCGGGGAAACCTCCAGCTTCGGTGCGCACCTCACCCACCTGGAGGGCTTCCAGGCGGTGCAGGATGGCCGCGCCGAAGTGATCCTCACGGGGGCGGGCGGCGAGCAGCGCTTCGGCGGAGAGGTCACGGCCACGCCGGGGATCTTCCGCATCGCCCCCAAGCCCAGGGTGGCGGGGGAAGTCCAGGTCCGCGTGGTGTGGAAGGGCCCCAAGGGCCAGGCCAGCTTCGACCTTGGCAGGCACCAGGTCTATCCGGACTTGGCCTCCGCCATGAAGGCCCAGGTGCCCGAGGCCGAAGGTGGGATTCCCTTCCTAAAGGAACAGCAGTGGAACGTGCCCTTCGCGACGGCGGAGGCTCAGCCCCGGGCTCTGTACCAGGGCTTCGAAGCCTACGGAACCATCCAGGCGGCGCCCGGCGGCGAGGGGCGTGTGCTGGCCCCTGTGGCGGGCCGCCTGGAGGGATCCACCTTCCCGAACGTGGGCCAGAGGGTGCGTCGGGGGCAGCGCCTGGCGGGCCTGGTGCCCAAGGCCGGGGCGGACCTCTCGCTCGGCACCGTGCAGCTCGACTTCGAGCGGGCCAGGCTCCGGCAGGAGCAGGCCGCGGCCAACCTGGCCCGCCTGAAGGGCCTGCTTGAGCAGGACGCGGTCCCCAAGCGGCGCGTGGAGGAGTCCACCCGTGAAGCGGCCATGGCGGAGGCTGAGTTCAAGGTGGCCCAGTCCCGCAAGGATGAGGTCCTCCTCGGCAAGGGCGGGCTGGCCATCGCCCTGACCGCCCCGGTCTCCGGCATCGTGAGCGCCGTGAACGGCGGGCCCGGCATCCAGGTGGCCGAAGGGCAGGAACTCTTCCACATCGTGGATGTCCGTCATCTTCGGCTGGAGGTCCAGGTGCCCGAGGCCGAGGCCGGGCGGCTGGCCAAAGTCGCCAGCGTATGGTTCCAGGCGCCGGGCCTGCCGCCCCAGGTCCTCGAACCGGGCCGCGGCGCCCGCCTGCTGGGGCAGGGCGGCGCCATCCATCCCGAGCGGCGGACGATCCCCTTCCTGGTGTCGTTCGCCAATCCCAGCGGCACCCTGAAGGTGGGCCATGCCGGGAAGGCCTTCGTCCGCGTGGGGAGTCCCAGCCGGGACCTGGCCATTCCAGCGTCGGCCCTCCAGGACGAGGACGGCCTCTCGGTGGTGTACGTCCAGGCCGGGGGCGAACGGTTCCTCCGCCGCATCGTGCAGGTCGGGGCCCGGGATGGAGACTGGGTGCAGGTCCTCGGCGGGATCCAGCCCGGGGAGCGGGTCGTGACCCTGGGCGCCCATCTCGTGCGCCTGGCGGCCAGTTCGGGGAAGGTCCCCGAGCATGGCCATGCGCATTGAGGGGGCGTGATGCTTGATCGGATCATCCGGACCTCGTTGAACCAGCGCCATGTGGTGCTGCTGGTGGCCGCCCTGATGCTCGTGTGGGGCGGCTGGACGGCCAGCCGCATGCCTGTGGACGTGCTGCCGGACCTCACCGCCCCCACCGTCACTGTGGGCACCGAGGCCCACGGCATGGCCCCCCAGGAAGTCGAACGCCTCATCACCCAGCCCGTGGAAAGCGCCATGCAGGGCGCGGCGGGGGTCCGCCGGGTCCGCTCCACCAGCCATGTGGGCCTCTCCCTCGTGCACGTGGAGTTCGACTGGGACGTGCCCATCCTCCAGGCCAGGCAGGTGGTCTCTGAGCGCCTNNCCCTGGAGAGCGGCCAGCACGCCCCCATGGAGCTCCGCGCCCAGGCCGACTGGGAAGTCCGGCGACGCCTGCTGGCGGTGCCTGGCGTCAGCCAGGTGGTTCCCATTGGCGGCGAGGTCCGGCAGTACCAGGTGCTGCTCAAGCAGGACCGCCTACTGGCCTACCGGCTCACCGCTGAGGAAGTGGCCGAGGCCATCCGGAAATCCGGGGAGGGGGCCTCGGCGGGCTTCCTGGTCCACCAGGGCCAGGAATACCTCATCCACGGCATCGGCCGACTCCAGACCATCTCGGACCTGGAATCGGCGCTGATCACCCGGCGGGCCGGCCAGCCCGTGAAGGTGGTGGACCTGGCCGAGGTGAAGGTCGGCCCCGCCCTCAAGCGCGGCGAAGGCAGCCACAATGGGCGTCCCGCCGTCCTGCTCGCCATCCAGAAGCAGCCCGCCGCCAATACGCTGGAACTCACCCGGCGCCTGGATCAGGTCATGGACGAGATCCAGGCGACCCTGCCGCAGGGCATGAAGCTGGACAAGCACATCTTCCGGCAGGCGACCTTCATCCAGGTGGCCATCCGCAATGTGGTGGACGCCCTCCGGGACGGCACCCTCCTGGTGCTCCTGGTGGTGGGGCTCTTCCTGGCCCACGCCCGGGCCACGATCATCACCGCCGTCGCCGTGCCTCTCAGCCTCGTGGCCGCCGTCCTCGTGCTGAAGGCCTTCGGAGCGTCCCTGAACACCATGACGCTGGGCGGCATGGCCCTGGCCATCGGGGACCTGGTGGACGACGCCATCGTGGATGTGGAGAACGTCCTGCGGCGGCTCCGGGAGAACACCGCGAAGGCCGCCGAGCACCGCAGGCCCTTCCTCCAAGTGGTCTACAAGGCCAGCATGGAGATTCGCTCCTCCATCGTCTACGCCACCGCCATCATCTGCGTGGTCTTCATGCCCATCTTCTTCTTGGGGGGCGTCGAGGGGCGCATGCTCCAGCCCCTGGGCCTCGCCTTTACCGTGGCCCTGGGGGCCTCCCTCCTGGTCGCCCTCACGGTGACTCCGGCCCTCTGCGCCTGGCTGCTGCCCCGCAGCCTAGAGGACAGGCATTCCCGCGAAGGCCGCCTCGTCACCTGGGTCAAGGCGCGCTACACGCCGGTCCTCGACTGGGCCATGCCCCGCTGGAAGCTGCTAGTGGGGCTTGGCGCCGCCGGGCTCACGGTCGCGACGCTCAGCCTGTTCTTCGCCGGGCGCAGCTTCATGCCTGAGTTCAACGAAGGCAGCCTGAACGTCACGGTGGTCTGCCTCCCGGGCACGCCCCTGGCGGTCTCCGATGCCCTAGGCCGCCAGGCCGAGCAGATCATGCTCAAGCATCCGGAGGTGGTGGCCACCGCCCGCCGCACGGGCCGCGCCGAGCTGGACGAGCACGGCCAGGATGTCTTCGGCGCCGAGATCGAGGTGGGCTTGAAGATGAAGGACCGCAGCAAGGAGGAACTGCTTGCGGCCCTGCGCAAGTCCCTGTCGCAGATTCCAGGGGTCTTCATAAGCCTCGGCCAGCCCATCAGCCACCGCGTGGACCACATCCTCAGCGGCAGCCGGGCCGCCATCGCCGTGAAGGTCTTCGGTCCGGACCGGCTGGAACTCCGTCGCATCGCCCAGGAGGTGAAGGCCGAGATGGCCCAGGTCGAAGGGGTCGTCGATCTGGCCCTGGAGGCCGAGGCCGCCCAGCCGCAGCTGGCCATCAAGCCGGACCGCTCGGCCCTGGCCAGCGCCGGTCTCACCACCCAGGATTTCGCCCATGCGCTGGAGCTCTCCTTCGCAGGAGAGGCCGTGGCGCAGGTCCGCGAGGGCAACCGGGCTTTCGATGTCCTGGTGAGGATGGAACCCACGGCCGGCCTGGATGCAGAACGGATCGGCTCCGTCCTGGTTTCCACCCCGGCGGGGCCCGTGCCCATCAGCCAGCTCGCCAAGGTGGACTACGAGCGCGCCCCGGCCTTCATCCCCCGCGAGGACAACCAGCGCAAGCTGGCGGTCACCTGCAATGTGGGCGGACGGGATCTCTTCGGCGTGGTGTCGGACATCCAGGCCCGCCTCGGGGAGAAGGTGAAGCTTCCCCAGGGCTACCAGATCACCTACGGCGGCCAGTTCGAGAGCGGCGAAGGAGCCGCCCGGACCCTGACCATCCTCGGCCTGGGGGCCGTGGCCATCGTCCTCGGCCTGCTCTTCCTGGCCCTCGGCAGCTTCCGCGACGCCACGCTGGTGATGGTGAACCTGCCCCTGGCCTGGATGGGCGGCGTGCTCGGGCTCTGGGCCAGCGGCGGGGTCATGACCGTGGCCACCCTCATTGGGTTCATCACCCTCTTCGGCATCGCCACCCGCAACGGCATCATGCTGGTGACCCACATCCACCACCTGCACGGCGAAGGGATTCACGGCGCCGAGGCCATCCAGAAGGCGGCCCTGGAGCGCCTCAGTCCAATCCTGATGACGGCCCTGACGGCAGGGTTGGCCCTTGTTCCCATCATCCTCCGCCGCCACGCCCCCGGCAGCGAGATCCAGGCCCCCATGGCCTTCGTGATCCTCTTCGGCCTGTTCTCCAGCACTGCCCTCAACATGCTCGTGGTACCCAGCCTCTACCTCCGCTTCGGTTCTAAGACCCGGCATCCAGGGGAGGGAGGCGGCAGCTTCTGACGGCGCCGAGGACAGGCCCTGACAACCGAACGCCCGGCGGCTGCCGGGCGTTCGGCCATGGACGGGGCTGGTTCAGCCCGCGCCGCCGCCGCTGGTGGTGGCGGGACGGTAGGTGAGGCTGGCCTTGATGAAGTCGCGGTTCATGCGCGCGATGTTCTCCATCTTGATGCCCTTGGGGCAGGCGGCCTCGCACTCGCCGTGGTTGGTGCAGGTGCCGAACTCCTCGGCGTCCATCTGCGCGACCATGTCGCGGACGCGGATGTGGCGCTCGGGCTGGCCCTGGGGCAGCAGGCCCAGGTGGCTGATCTTCGCGGAGACGAAGAGCATGGCGCTGGCGTTGGGGCAGGCGGCCACGCAGGCGGCGCAGCCGATGCAGGCGGCGGCATCCATGGCGAGGTCGGCGTTCTCCTTGGGGACGGGCAGGGCGTTGGCGTCCTGCGGGCTCCCCGAGGGGGCGCTGATGAAGCCGCCGGCGGCGATGATGCGGTCGAAGGCCCCGCGGTCCACCATCAGGTCCTTGAGCACGGGGAAGGCTTCCGCGCGCCAGGGCTCGAGGGTGATGCTGTCACCGTCCTTGAAGCTGCGCATGTGCAGCTGGCAGGTGGTGGTGCGCTCCTTGGGGCCGTGGGGCCGGCCGTTGATGACCATGCCGCACTGGCCGCAGATGCCCTCGCGGCAGTCGTGGTCGAAGGTGATGGGCTCCTCGCCCTTGCGGATGAGGCCCTCGTTGACGACGTCGAGCATCTCCAGGAAGGACATGTCGGGGCTGATGTTCTCGGCGGGGTACTCGACGAACTTGCCGTCGCACTTGGCGTTCTTCTGCCGCCACACGTGAAGGGTGAGATTGAGGTGCTTGGACATGGCTCAGTTCCTCACTTGTAGCTGCGGGTCGCGAGGTGGACGTTCTCGAAGGAGAGCGGCTCGACGTGGCGGACCGGCGTCTGGCCTTCACCCTTGTATTCCCAGGCGGCGACATGGCAGAAGTTCTCGTCGTCGCGGAGCGCCTCGCCTTCCTCGGTCTGCCATTCCTCGCGGAAGTGGCCGCCGCAGGATTCTCGGCGCTCGAGGGCGTCGAGGCACATCAGCTCGCCGATCTCGAGGAAGTCGGCCACGCGGCCGGCCAGCTCGAGGGACTGGTTCACCTCGCCCCCGCTGCCGGGGATGCGCAGGTTCTTCCAGAACTCCTCGCGGATCTGCGGAATGGCCTGGAGGGCCTTCTTGAGGCCGGCCTCGTTGCGGCCCATGCCGCAGAACTCCCACATGACCTTGCCCAGCTCGCGGTGGAAGTGGGTGGGAGTCTCCTTGCCGTTGATGGCGAAGAGCCGGCTCACCCGGTCGGCCACGGACTGCTCGGCGGCCTTCACCGCCGTGTCGTCCGCCTTGATGCGGGTGCCGGGCTTGATGCCCGCCAGGTAGCCGCCGATGGTGTAGGGGATGACGAAGTAGCCGTCGGCCAGGCCCTGCATGAGNNAGCACGAAGAGGCCGGGGATGGTGCTCATGAGGTTGTAGTCCACCCACAGGCCGCCCATGGTGTAGTGGGTGGCCGGGAAGATGCGCATGGGCGTCTTGTACGGGTTGTCATCCGTGATGCGCTCATACATCTCGAAGAGGTTGCCGTATTTCTCTTCGATCTTGTTGGCGCCCAGTCGGTTGATGGCCGCTTCGAAGTCGAGGTAGACGCCGAGGCCCGTTTCGCCGATGCCGCGGCCATCGTCGCAGACCTGCTTGGCGGCGCGGCTGGCGATGTCGCGGGGGGCCAGGTTGCCGTAGGAGGGGTACTTCCGCTCCAGGTAGTAGTCGCGGTCCTCCTCGGGGATCTGGCTGGCGGGCTTGCCGCAGTCCTCCTTGCGCTTGGGCACCCAGATGCGGCCGTCGTTGCGCAGGGACTCGGACATGAGCGTGAGCTTGCTCTGGTGGTCGCCGGTGACGGGGATGCAGGTGGGGTGGATCTGCGTGAAGCAGGGGTTGGCGAAGGCCGCGCCCTTCTTGTGGGCGCGCCAGATGGCAGTGCCGTTGCAGCCCTTGGCGTAGGTGGCCAGATACATGGTGTTGCCGTAGCCGCCGGTGGCGAGGCAGACGGCATCGGCCACATGGGACTTGATCTCGCCCGTCACCATGTCGCGGGTGATGATGCCCTTGGCCACGCCGTCCACCACGATGAGCTCCTGCATCTCGTGGCGGGAGAACATCTTCACGGTGCCGAGGCCCACCTGGCGCTGCAAGGCCTGGTAGGCGCCGAGCAGCAGCTGCTGGCCGGTCTGCCCGCGGGCGTAGAAGGTGCGGCTCACCTGGGCGCCGCCGAAGGAGCGGTTGTCCAGCAGTCCGCCGTATTCGCGGGCGAAGGGGACGCCCTGGCCGACGCACTGGTCGATGATGTTGTTGCTGACTTCGGCCAGGCGGTGCACGTTGGCCTCGCGGGCCCGGAAGTCGCCGCCCTTGACGGTGTCGTAGAAGAGGCGGCGGACGCTGTCGCCATCGTTGTGGTAGTTCTTGGCGGCGTTGATGCCGCCCTGGGCCGCGATGGAGTGGGCGCGGCGCGGGCTGTCCTGGTAGCAGAAGCACTCGACCTCGTAGCCGAGCTCGGCCAGGGAGGCGGCGGCGGCCCCGCCGGCGAGGCCGGAGCCCACGACGAGCACCTTGTACTTGCGCTTGTTGGCCGGATTCACGAGCTTGAGATCAAACTTGTGCTTGTCCCACTTCTTCTCGATCGGGCCGTCTGGGATTCGGGAATTGAGTTCCATGGAGCGCTCCCTGGGATCAGTGGATGAAGCCGGTCAGGACGGCAATGGGGAAGGAGATGTTCACGCCCACGACGAGGACGGTGAGCCCCGTGGCGATGGTCCGGCGCAGCGCGTCGTAGCGGGGGTGCACCAGGCCCAGGGACTGGGTGGTGCTCCAGACGCCGTGCCACATGTGCAGGCCCAGGCAGAGCTGGGCCACGATGTAGAAGCCTGCGGCGGCCGGGGCCTTGAAGCCGCTCACGAAGTTGGCGTAGGGGTTGGCGGGATCGAAGGAGGGGTGCACGTTGCCGACGGTCAGGTGCATCAGGTGGTAGATGATGAAGGCGGCCAGGATGAAGCCGCTCCAGCGCATGGTGCGGGAGGCCCAGGTGGAGGCCACGGGCTGCTGGGCGCGGTAGCCCACGGGCCGGGCGGCCCGGTTGTCCAGGGTGAGGCTCACGGCGGCCCAGATGTGGAGGCCCACGGCAGCCAGCAGGACGCCGCGGAAGAGCCAGATGCCGGCGCCATGCAGCATGCTGTGCAGGAATTTGGCATAGCCATTGAAGGTTTCCGCCCCCATGTACGCCTGGGTGTTGCCGATCATGTGGACCGTGACGAATCCGAAGAGGATGACGCCGGTGGCCGCCATGACGACCTTCCGGCCGACGGAGGAAGCGAGGAAGCCGTGGCCGCGCGCTTCCGCGCCCGCGATGCTCTGTTCAGCAACGGACATAGGGTGACTCCTTAGAAAAACGGGGAGGTGGATCGGAGCGTCCGCAGCTTCCGGCGGGGCCCGCTTTCAATGACAAGGCCATATCTGACCCGATTATCTTCGGACGACCGTCGATCCCCAAGTGCAATTGGTGGAGCGCGGCAAGCTGTGATCATGTGCATCTTCGTCCCAGGGGGCTGGAAGGCTGGCACGGCAGGCGGGCCTGAAGTCTTGCGGTTGCAACCCTCCGTCCGCTAAAATCGACCCCGGTCCATACATGATCTTGGGTGGGTGGCCCCCATTGGGGGGCTTGCGCTGCTTTAACCCGGGCTGCTCGTTACCGCAGGACCCCATCCGCACTACCTTCCCGAGTCCACCTTCCCTGTTCATTTGGAGGAAAAACCATGGTGACGATGAAACGTCTCCTTGACGCTCTGGCCTCGACCAGACTTTTCAAGGTAGGGATGACAGCGCTCTTCGCCCTGCTCCTCGCCACGCCAGCCACCGCCGGAGAGGCTGAGCTGAAGATCCCCGCGCTCGGGGGGAGCTTCATGGGCATGTCGGGCCACAACCTGCTGTTGATCGGCCTCTTCATCTGCCTGCTCGGCATCGGCTTCGGCCTGGTCCAGTACGCGCAGATCCGCGATCTGCCCGTCCACAAGTCCATGCGGGAGATCTCCGAGCTGATCTACGAGACCTGCAAGACCTACCTGGTCACGCAGATCAAGTTCATCTCCCTGCTCTGGGCCTTCATCGCCGTCATCATCGTGGCCTACTTCAAGTACCTGGCGCACACGCCCATGGGCTGGGGCCAGGTGATCGTGATCCTGCTGTTCTCGATCATCGGCATCCTCGGCTCCGTGGCCGTGGCGTGGTTCGGCATCCGCATCAACACCTTCGCCAACTCCCGGACGGCCTTCGCCTCCCTGGGCGGCAAGCCCTTCCCGACGATGGCGATCCCCCTGAAGGCCGGCATGTCCATCGGCATGCTGCTCATCTCGGTCGAGCTGTTCCTCATGCTCGCCATCCTGCTCTTCATCCCCGGTGACGCCGCGGGCCCCTGCTTCATCGGCTTCGCCATCGGCGAGTCCCTGGGCGCTGCCGCCCTGCGCATCGCGGGCGGCATCTTCACCAAGATCGCNNGGCGATTCCGTGGGTCCCACGGCGGATGGCTTCGAGACCTATGGCGTCACCGGCGTCGCGCTCATCACCTTCATCCTGCTGGCCGTCCCCCAGCCCACCGTCCAGGTGGCCCTGCTGGTCTGGATCTTCGTCATGCGCGTGGGCATGATCGTGACCTCCGCGGCCTCCTACTGGATCAACGGCCTGTGGGCGAAGGCCAAGTTCGGCGCCGCCTCCAAGTTCGATTTCGAGATTCCGCTGACCACCCTCGTGTGGCTGACCTCCATCGTGTCCATCGTGATGACCTACGTGCTCTCCAAGGTGCTCATCAGCGACCTCGGCAACGGCATGTGGTGGAAGCTGTCGACCATCATCACCTGCGGAACCCTGGCGGGCGCCCTGATTCCCGAACTGGTCAAGGCCTTCACCTCCACCAACTCGGGCCACGTGCGCGAAGTGGTGACGGCCTCCAAGGAGGGCGGCGCCTCGCTCAACATCATCTCCGGCATCGTGGCGGGCTATTTCTCCGCCTACTGGATGGGCCTGACCATCGTGGCCCTCATGGGCGGCGCCTACTACGTGTCCATCGGCATCCCCGCGGATGTCATGGCCAGCACCGCGGCGCCCATCTTCGCCTTCGGCCTGGTGGCCTTCGGCTTCCTGGGCATGGGCCCCGTCACCATCGCCGTGGACTCCTACGGCCCCGTGACCGACAACGCCCAGTCCGTCTATGAACTCTCCACCATCGAGACCATCCCCGGCATCGAGGCGGAGATCCAGAAGGACTTCGGCTTCAAGCCTGATTTCGAGGAAGCCAAGATGTTCCTCGAGGAGAATGACGGCGCCGGCAACACCTTCAAGGCCACGGCCAAGCCCGTGCTCATCGGCACGGCCGTCGTGGGCGCCACGACCCTGATCTTCTCGATCATCCAGGTGCTCAACGGCAAGTTCGGCGTGGAGAACGTCTTCCGCGGCCTCTCCATCATCAATCCGCTCTTCCTGCTGGGGCTCATCACCGGCGGCGCGGTCATCTTCTGGTTCTCCGGCGCCGCCTGCCAGGCCGTCGCCACGGGCGCCTACCGCGCGGTGGAGTTCATCAAGCAGAACATCAACCTGGATTCCGGCGCCGCGAAGGCTTCGGTGGAAGACTCCAAGAAGGTCGTGGAGATCTGCACCCAGTACGCCCAGAAGGGCATGTTCAACATCTTCCTGGCGGTGTTCTTCTCCACCCTGGCCTTCGCCTGCGCGAACCACTACTTCTTCATCGGCTACCTGATCTCCATCGCCGTCTTCGGCCTCTATCAGGCCATCTTCATGGCCAATGCCGGCGGCGCCTGGGACAACGCGAAGAAGCTCGTGGAGACCGAACTGAAGGCCAAGGGCACCCCGCTCCATGACGCCTGCGTCGTGGGCGACACCGTGGGCGATCCCTTCAAGGACACGTCCTCCGTGGCCCTGAATCCCGTCATCAAGTTCACGACCCTCTTCGGCCTCTTGGCCGTGGAGCTGGCCATCGAGTTGAACCCCATGACGGCGCACATCTGGGCCCTGGTGTTCTTCCTGGTTTCCACGGTCTTCGTGTGGCGGTCCTTCTACGGCATGCGCATTCCCACCATGGAAACCAAGTAGGCAGATCTGCAGCATCAACTTTGCTTCACAGAAGGGGCCCTGCGGGGCCCCTTCTGGTGTGATACCTTGTCTCATGAGGTCCCTATGGCGCATCGATTATTTCCCGTTTCTGCCATCCTTTCCGCGTGTGTGAGCCTCATGGCCACTGACCCCGTTCCACAGCCACCGAGTGCCCCCCAGAAGGAGCACGTGAACCTCTGGCATGGCGAGAAGGTGAGCGACCCCTGGTTCTGGCTCCGGGAAAAGGCCAATCCCGACGTGGTGGCCTACCTGAACGCGGAGAACGCCTATACCGAGGCGATGACTGGGGATATCCAGCCCTTCTCGGAGGCGCTCTACAAGGAGATGCTGGGTCGCATCAAGCAGACGGACCTCAGCGTGCCCGTGCGGCGGGGGGCCTTCTACTACTACTCCCGCACGGAGGAGGGGAAGCAGTATCCCATCCAGTGCCGCCGCAAGGCGGGGAAGGGCGGCGCCTACGATGAGAAGGCCGCCGAGCAGGTGCTGCTGGATCAGAACGAGCTGGCCAAGGGGCTGGCGTTCCTCAGCCTGGGCCCCCTCTCCGTCAGCGACGATGACCGCACCCTGCTCTACAGCTCGGATGCGACCGGCTTCCGCCAGTACCAGATCTTCACCAAGGATCTGGCCACGGGCAGGACGAGCGGCGCCCTGGCCGAGCGCGTGACGTCCTACACCTGGGCCGGCGACGGCCGACACCTCTTCTTCACCACCGAAGATGCGGTGACGAAGCGTTCGAACCAGCTCTGGCGGCTGGACCTCCAGGGCGGCAAGCCGGAGCTGGTGTTCGAGGAGAAGGACGAGCTCTACCGGATCTTCACGGGGCGCACCAAGGACCGCAAATACCTCCTGGTGGAAAGCCAGTCCACCGATACCTGGGAAACCCGGTACCTGGCCTCCGGCAATCCCACAGGCGCCTTCAAGATCCTTCTCCCCAGGGAGAAGGGCCACAAGTACGACCTGGAACACCGCAACGGCACGTTCTACATCCGCACCAACAAGGGCGCCAAGAATTTCCGCCTCGTCACCGCCCCCGCCGCCACGCCGGATCCGAAGCACTGGAAGGCCTTCCTTCCCCACCGGCCGGACGTGCTTCTGGAAGGCATCGAACCCTTCCGGGACTACCTGGTGGTGGCCGAAAAACGGGAAGGCCTCTCGCGCTTCCGGATCCAGAACCTGAAGACCGGCACGTGGAAGGACGTCCGTTTTCCCGAAAGCGTCTACGCGGCCTTCCCCGGGGGGACGCCTGAATACACGTCGAAGGCCTTCCGCTTCGTCTACCAGTCCATGGTCACGCCCCAGAGCGTCTATGACTGCGACATGGCCAGCGGGAAACAGACACGCCTCAAGGAGACCGAGGTGCTGGGCGGCTACGACAAGGCCCAGTACGTGACGGAACGCCTCTGGGCGACCGCCCGGGACGGCGTGAAGGTGCCCCTGTCCGTGGTCTACAAGAAGGGCATCAAGCGGGATGGCACTGCGCCGCTCTTCCTCTATGCCTACGGATCCTATGGGTTTGGCCAGTCCGCCACCTTCTCCATCCCCCGGCTGAGCCTGCTGGACCGGGGCATGGTCTATGTCATCGCCCACATCCGGGGCGGCAACGAGCTGGGCGAGGCCTGGCACGACGACGGCATGCTCATGAAGAAGGTGAATACCTTCACCGATTTCATTGATTCCGCCGACTTCCTGGTCAAGGAGAAATGGACCGCCAAGGACCGCCTGGTCATCGAGGGCGGCAGCGCCGGCGGCCTGCTCATGGGCGCCGTCACGAACCTCCGGCCCGATCTCTTCAAGGCCGTGCACAGCGCCGTGCCCTTCGTGGATGTGATGAACACCATGATGGATGCCAGCCTGCCCTTGACCGTGGGCGAGTACCTCGAATGGGGCAACCCCAACGAGAAGGCCGCCTTCGACTACATGCGGGCCTACAGCCCCTACGACAACCTGAAGAAGGGGGCCTACCCGGCCATCCTCGTCACCACCAGCTTCAACGATAGCCAGGTGATGTACTGGGAGCCGGCCAAGTACGTGGCCAAGCTCCGCACCCTCAAGACCGATGCCAATCCCCTGCTCCTGAAGATCAAGATGGAGCCCGCCGGCCACGGCGGTGCCTCGGGCCGCTACGACGCCCTGAAGGACAAGGCCTTCGAGACGGCGTGGATGTTGAAGCAGGTGGGGATCACGAAGTAGCCGTTTCCGGCTCCAAAGGACGCCTTCGCGTCCTTTGGAGAAGGGAAAAGCGTATTAGAATAAGGGGGCGCGGCAATCGCCGCGCCTTTCTATGTCCGGAAGCCCATGTCCCTCTCCGAAGAGATCCAGCGGCGGCGAACCTTCGCCATCATTTCGCACCCCGACGCCGGCAAGACCACGCTGACGGAGAAGCTGCTGCTCTACGGCGGCGCCATCGACCGGGCCGGAAGCGTGAAGGCCAGGGAAGGCGGCGCCTCAGCCCATTCGGACTGGATGAGCATCGAGCAGGAGCGCGGCATCAGCGTGACCTCCGCGGCCATGCAGTTCGAGTATCAGGGCCGGGCCATCAACCTGCTGGACACGCCGGGCCACCAGGACTTCAGCGAGGACACCTACCGGGCCCTGACTGCGGCGGATGCGGTGGTGATGCTCCTGGACTGCGCCAAGGGCGTAGAGGAGCAGACCAAGAAGCTGTTCCGCGTGGCCCGGGAGCGGAGGCTCCCCATCTTCACCTTCGTGAACAAGCTGGACCGNNGAGATCGCCGCCCTGCTGACTTCCGCGGAGCTCCAGCAGCTCAAGGATGACGTGGACCTCATGGACCATGTGCTGCCCGCCTTCGACCGGGAGGCCTTCCTGCGGGGCGAGCAGTCCCCCATGTTCTTCGGCTCCGCCGTGAACAACTTCGGTGTGGCCGAGTTCCTGGAGGAGTTCCTGGAGCTGGCCCCGGCCCCGGGGCCCAGGCCCCTCATGAATGGCGGCGAAGTGGCACCGGAGCAGCCCTTCACGGCCTTCGTGTTCAAGGTGCAGGCCAACATGAACAAGGCCCACCGCGACCGCGTGGCCTTCGCCCGCATCGTGTCGGGCAAGTTCGAGCGGGGCATGGACGCCCTCCACGTGCGCGAGAAGAAGTCCATCAAGCTGAACTACCCCCACATGTTCTTCGGCCGGGAGCGGCAGATCGTGGACGAGGCCTATCCGGGCGACATCCTGGGCCTGATCAACCCGGGTCTGTTCCGCATCGGCGACGTGCTGAGCGCCGCCGGGGCCATCGAGTTCCACGCCGTGCCGCGCTTCTCACCCGAGCAATTCGCCTCCGTGCGCCTGGCGGATCCCGGCGCCCGCAAGGGCTTCCTGAAGGGCCTGGGCCAGATCGCGGAAGAGGGCGTGGTGCAGGTCTTCTGGCCCAAGGGCGGCGCGCCCCTGCCCATCCTGGGCGCCATCGGCCGCCTGCAGTTCGAGGTGCTCCAGCATCGCCTCAAGGACGAGTACGCCTGCCCCGTGCTGCTGGAGCCCCGGGGCTTCCAGATGGCCCGCTGGCTGGAAGGCGGCTGGCCCGAGCCCAGCCGCTACTGGGGCGAGCTGGTGGAGGACACCGAGGGCAACCCCGCCATCCTCTTCGAGAACGACTGGCAGCGAAGGACCACCGCCGAGAAGTGTCCGGGGCTCACTTTCCTGGAGCATCCGCCGAAGTAACTCTGACGGCTCGGAATGCTGCGCATTCCGAGCATGAAAAAGGACAAAACGAAAAACGGCGCTTTCGCGCCGTTTTTCCTTACTCGGAACGCGCAGCGTTCCGAGCGGCTACTTGGCCTTCGCGAAGAGGTCCATCACATCGTGAAGGAGCTGAATGGCCTCGGCCTTGGGCCGCTGGAAGGCATTGCGGCCCATGATGGAGCCCGATGCTCCGCCGGCGGCGATCTCGGCCACTTCCTTCAGGACCTCGTCGGTGCCCTTGGCCTCGCCGCCGCTGAAGATCACGATGCGGCGGCCGTTGAAGGCGCTCTGCACCACGTGGGCGATGCGGTCCTTCAGGGTGTCCGTGGGGATGGCGCACTTCTCGAAGACCTTCCTGGCCTCGGCCTGCTCGATGTGGGCTTTGGGCGGCTTCACCTTGATGATGTGGGCGCCCAGTTGGGCGGCGATCTGCGCAGCGTAGGCGCAGACATCCACGGCGGTCTCCCCTTCCTTCGAAAGGCCGGCGCCGCGGGGGTAGGCCCACAGCACGGTGGGCAGGCCCACGGCCTTGGCTTCGAGGATGAGCTCCCGCAGGTTCTCGTACTGGAGGTTGCGGTCGCCGCTGCCGGGGTAGATGGTGTAGCCGATGGCCGCGCAGCCCAGGCGCAGGGCATCTTCCACGCTGCCGGTGATGGCGCTGCAGGGCTCATGGCCCTTGCTCAGGGTGTCGCTGTTGTTGAGCTTGAGGATGAGCGGGATGTCTCCGGCGTAGTCGGAGGCCACATGCTCGATGAAGCCCAGGGGCGCCGCATAGGCGTTGCAGCCGGCCTCGATGGCCAATTCCACGTGGTAGCGGGGATCGTAGCCGCCGGGGTTGGGNNCCGGGATTTTCGGAGCTGTACCAGGACAGGATCTCGCGGACTTTGGCCGTGGCCATGACATCACCTCGCATGAATTCAATCGGTCATTCTACCCGGGAATGGGGCGCCGGGCTGGCCTCAGGCCTTGCTGTAGTCGTAGAAGCCGCGGCCGCTCTTCTTGCCGAGCCAGCCCGCATCCACGTACTTGATGAGCAGGGGGCAGGGGCGGTACTTGGGATCGCCCAGGCCCTCATGCAGCACTTTCAGGATGAAGAGGCAGGTGTCCAGGCCGATGAAATCCGCGAGGGTGAGCGGGCCCATGGGATGGTTCATGCCCAGCTTCATGATGCCGTCGATGCTCTCCACGCTCGCCACGCCCTCATAGAGCGCGTAGATGGCCTCGTTGATCATGGGCAGCAGCACGCGGTTGCTGACGAAACCGGGGAAGTCGTTGCAGGGGATGGGGGTCTTGCCGAGCTTCTTCGAGAGCTCCATCACGGCCTCGAAGGTGGCGTCGCCCGTGGCCAGGCCGCGGATGACCTCGATGAGCTGCATGACCGGCACGGGGTTCATGAAGTGCATGCCGATGAAGGCCTCGGG
>DPRT01000168.1:36420-39666 GCA_003538615.1 Holophagaceae bacterium
CCAAGCATAGCGGAGGATGCGGTCACCAGCCTCTCAGCAGGGCGGGCAGGTCCCCGATGGATTCGAGCGACGGGAAGGGGGACTCCGCGGGAATGGCGACCACTTCATGGGCCCAGGTCAGGTGGTAGGGGATGTGGATGGCCCGGCCCCCCAGGGCCAGCACGGGCAGGATGTCGGACTTGACGGAATTGCCCACCATGGTGAAATCGGCGGGCCGGATGCCGTGACGCTGAAGCAGGGCGGCGTAGGTGGCCTCATCTTTTTCGGAGAGGATCTCCACCTTGGTGAAGTGGCCGCCCAGGCCCGACTTCGCCAGCTTGGTCTCCTGATCGAAGAGATCGCCCTTGGTGACCAGCATGAGGTCGAAGGCAGGCGCCAGCTCCGCCAGGACCTCAACCACCCCGGGCAGCGGTTCCACGGGCTTGTCCAGCATGGCCTTGCCCAGATCCAGCACCGTCTGGATGCCCGCGCCGCCGAGGCGGTATTCAGTCAATTCCAGGGCCGTCTCGATCATGGAGAGGGTGAAGCCCTTGATGCCGTAGCCGTAGCGCCGCAGGTTGCGCATCTCCGTATCGTGGAGGCGGGCGTCGATCCAGGCCTCGTCGTGGAAGGGCCGCAGCAGGGCCCGGAAGGCAGCCTGGGTTTCGGCGTAGTGGGTCTCGTTGTGCCAGAGCGTATCGTCGGCGTCGAAGGCGAGGGTGGGGCGCATGAGGGGTCCCTGGATGAAGGTTCCCAGCCTACAACGGCTACACTGGGAGGGACTCACGAGGACGCCATGGCTGCTTCCAAGACCCGCATCGACTGGGCCCTCCTCCTGCTCCGCCTCGCTGTGGGCGGCATGGCCGTGGTGCAGGGTTTCCAGGTTCTCCGCCACGCCCGGGGCGCCATCACCATGGCCCATGCCTCCATCTGGGGACTGGCCCTGGGCGAAATGGTCTGCGGGTCCCTGATCCTGCTGGGCCTCTGGGTGCCTCTGGCCGGCGGCATCCTGGCGGCGGTGCTGGGCTGGCCGCTGGTCCATGCCTGGATGCATGGTGCGGGCCTGCTTTCCAATCTGGGCGCCCTCTTCCGTCTGCTGGTGAGCCTGGCCTGCGCCCTGGGCGGCGGGGGCAAGTGGGCTCTGGAGCGCTAGCGATGCTCCGGCCGCAGATGCACGAGACGCTTTGGGCCTTTGATGCCGAGTGGGTGCCGGATCCCGCCACGGGCCGTCGGGTGCTGGATCTTCCGAAGGACCTGCCCGAGGAGGAGGTGGTGGCCCGCATGTGGGCCTACGGCGGCGCCACGGAGGCCGATCCCCGGCCCTACCTCAAGACCATCCTCTGCCGCGTGGTGTCCATCGCGGCGGTGATCCGCACCGTGAAGCACGGCGAGGTCCACCACAAGCTCTTCGCCCTGCCGGAAGGGCCCGAGGCCCTGGCCGAGGATGAGCTGCTCCGCCGCTTCCTGGTGGCCCTGGGCGACAAGAAGCCCCAGCTGGTGGGCTTCAACTCCCGGGACGCGGACTTGCCCATCCTGGTCCAGCGGGCCATGGTGCACCGGCTGTCCATCCCGGGGCTGGGCCGGAGCGCGGACAAGTGGGCCAAGGACGACTTCTTCGACCGCTACGGCAACCAGCACATCGATCTCCGCGAGATCACGGGCGCCTGGGGCAAGGCCTCGTCCACCCTGCACGAACTGGCCACGGCCTGCGGCATTCCCGGCAAGCTGGGCACCGACGGCAAGAGCGTCATCGACCTCTGGCGGGCCGGGGATGTGGCGGGCATCGTCCGCTACAACCAGTTCGACGCCCTGACGACCTTCCTGGTGTGGCTGCGGGCCATGACCCTGGCGGGCCACCTGACGCCGGAGCAGATGGAGGCCGAGGAGGCCCAGATCCGGGCCCTCATCCAGCAGAAGGTGGCCGTGGACCCGGCTTTTGGGCTCTTCCTGGAGGGATGGGAGCGGCTGTCCTGACCCGATCCGCCCCCCGAAACGCGAAGATTGAGGTGCCAGGCCCCCTCCTTTGGCACGGCTTGAGCAAACCCGGTTCCGGGCCGATACACTTTTGACCCTAGGAGCCGTCATGACCAACGAGATCCGCCCCGAGGACCTCATCGTCACCGAGCAGGACGGCACCCGCCGCATCAACCACGACGTGATCGAGAGCTACGGCCTCTTCAACCTGCCCCGGGCCACCATGCGCCAGGCCCTGATGGTCTACTACGACAACGCCAGCCGCCAGGGCCGGGGCGCGGCCCAGTCCGTGCGCACCTTCATCACCCTCGCCAGCTCCATCACCCGCTTTCCCCGGCAGGTGGCCATCAACTTCACCCGGGGCGTGGCGTACCGGCGGAACATGCGGATGTTGAGGCGCTTCTCCCGCTAGGTTGCCCGGCGGATCAAAGGGAACTGAACCGAAAGCGGAGGGGACCTGAGGGACTGAGGAAAGCTGAGAATCGAACAGGCCTGTATTTTTTTTGGGCTTTCTCCGCTTTCCTCAGCTCCTCCGCGAACCTCCGCTTATTGAAGCTTTGATCCTTAGAGCTTGCGCAATATCCGCTCGATGCCCGTGGCCTTCCGGCCTTCGGTGGTGACGAGGACGGCGTGGAGCTGGAGGTCGCTTTCGGCCACTTCGTACCGGGGGCGCTGCACCCTGAGGAAGCGGCCCAGGCTGGCCTCCTTCTTCATGCCGATGACGCCGCCGTAGGGTCCGGTCATGCCGATGTCCGTCACGTAGGCGGTACCGCCCGGCAGCACCTTGGCGTCCAGGGTGGGCACGTGGGTGTGGGTGCCCAGGACGGCGGCGGCGCGGCCTTCCAGATGGTAGCCCATGGCCTGGGCCTCGCTGGTGGCCTCGGCATGCATGTCCACGATCACCAGGTCCGCCCGCTCCTTCTGGAGCAGCGCGTCCACGCAGCGGAAGGGGCAGTCGCAGGAGGGCATGTGGACCCGGCCCATGAGGTTGACCACCAGCACTTCCGCGCCGGAAGGGGTGTGGAGCTTCACCCACCCGTTCCCGGGCGTGTCGGGCGGGTAGTTTGCGGGGCGCAGGATGCGGGGTTCCTGGCGGAAGTAGGCGTCAATGCCCTTCACGTCGAAGGCATGGTTGCCCGTGGTGATGACATCCACCCCGCAGCGGTCGAACCACTCCCGGGCGATGGCATCCGTGATGCCGTGGCCGTGGGCCGCGTTCTCGCCGTTCACCACCACCAGGTCGGCCCCGGTCTCCCGGCGGAGGTCCGGCAGGAAGGCCTCCACCAGGCGCCG
>DPRT01000153.1 GCA_003538615.1 Holophagaceae bacterium
CACTTCGCTCCTGCTTCGTGCTCATGGTCTCCAGACTAGCCTCCCGAAGGCGCCTGATAGCATGATCCTTCTCCCCAAAGGCAGTCATGATGCACCGGCTCTTCCGCACGAAATCCATCGAGCAGATCCGCGCCAACGCGGAGGAACCCGGGCACGGGGGGCTGCGGCGCACGCTGTCGGCCTGGGACCTGGCCCTGCTGGGCGTGGGGGCCATCATCGGCGCGGGCATCCTGTCGGCCCTGGGCACGGGCCTGGCCGGGGGCTTCGATTCCACCTTCGGCGTCACCCGGCCCGCGGCGGGACCGGCCCTCATCATCAGCTTCCTCATGACGGCCCTGGCCTGCGGCTTCACGGCCCTCTGTTACGCCGAGTTCGCCAGCATGATCCCGGCCTCGGGCAGCGCCTACACCTACACCTACGCCACCCTCGGCGAGCTCATGGCCTGGATCATCGGCTGGGACCTGCTGCTGGAGTACGCCGTGTCCAACGTGGCCGTGGCCATCAGCTGGGGCAGCTACATGGACAACCTGCTCCAGGGCCTGGGCCTGCAGATCCCGCGCTGGCTGAGCATGGATCCCCGGACCATGCTCTTCCCCACCGAGGCCTTCGCCGCGGCCCACCAGGGCGCCCTGGGCCTGGGGGACAAGCTGCAGTACCTGGCCCAGGCCCACGCCGGAACCCTCGACGGCGCGGCGGTGTTCCAGCACTGGGCGGCCCTGAAGACGGCCCCCCTGGTGGGCGGCTTCCCCATCGGCATGAACCTCCTGGCCATGCTCATCACCGTCGCCATCACGGCCCTCTGCGTCTGGGGCGTGAAGGAGAGCGTGCGGGCCAACTCCATCATGGTGGCCGTGAAGGTGGCCCTGCTGCTGGTGGTCATCGCCATCGGCGCCTTCTACGTGAAGCCCGAGAACTACCATCCCTTCGCGCCCAACGGCTGGCGGGGCATCCAGGCCGGCGCGGCCATCATCTTCTTCGCGTTCATCGGCTTCGACGCCGTGAGCACCACGGCGGAGGAGTGCAAGGATCCGGCCCGGGACATGCCCCGGGGCATCATCGGCAGCCTGGTGATCTGCACGGTGATCTACGTGGGCGTCTGCGCCGTGGTGGCGGGCATCCTGCCCTACAGCGCCTACCACGGCATCGCCGATCCCATCGCCCACGCCTTCACGGCCATCGGCATGAACAAGATCTCGGCCATCGTGAGCATCGGCGCCGTGGTGGCCCTGGGCAGCGCCCTGCTGGTCTACCAGATGGCCCAGCCCCGCATCTTCATGGTGATGAGCCGCGACGGCCTGCTGCCGCCCTGGTTCGGGAAGGTCAGCCCCCGCTTCCGCACGCCCCTGAACGCCACCCTGCTGACGGGCGTCATCGTCCTGCTCCCCGCGGGTTTCATGAACATCGACGAGATCATCGAACTCACCAACATCGGCACCCTGTTCGCCTTCATGCTCGTCTGCGCGGGCATCCTCGTGCTGCGGGTGAAGCGCCCCCACGCGGAACGGCGCTTCCGGGCCCCGGCGGTGTGGCTCACCGCGCCCCTGGGCATCCTGTTCTGCTTCTGGCTGGCCCTGGGCCTGCCGCGCCACACCTGGGAGCGCTTCTGGATCTGGCTGGCCATGGGGCTGGTGGCCTACTTCCTCTACAGCGCCCGGCACAGCCGCCTGGGGCGCCCATCTGAGCGATGATGGACGGGGAGCTTCCGCCATGTTCACAGGCCTCATCCGACATCTNNCCGGCGGACCTGCTGGCCCGCGCCGAGCTGGGCGCCAGCATCGCCGTGAACGGGGCCTGCCTCACCAGCGTGGCGGTGGATGGCCGGGCCTGGGAGGCGGACCTCAGCGAGGAGACCCTGGCCAAGTCCACCCTGGGCCGCCTGCCCCTGGGCGCCACCCTGCACCTGGAACCGGCCCTGCGGGTGGGTGATCCCCTGGACGGCCACATGGTCTCCGGGCACGTGGACGGCGTCGGGTCCCTGCTGGCGCGCCCGAAGGACGAGGGCCTCTGGCGCTTCGCCATGCCTGCCGCCCTGGCGCCCATGACCGCACCCAAGGGCTCCGTGGCCGTGGACGGCATCTCACTCACCGTGGTGGACTGCGGCTCCGACTGGTTCACCGTGGCCCTCATTCCCGAGACGGTGAAGCGGACAGGGTTCGCCGCCCTGCGCCCCGGCGACCCCGTGAATCTGGAAGCCGATCCCATCGGCCGCTTCGTGGCCCGGGCTCTGGCATTGCGCGGCAGCGACGACAAGCTGGCCCGCTTCGCCCAGGGCGGATGGGGCGGCTGATCCGCGGACGCAGGCCCAGCGTGGGTGCGCAGGCCAGGCCGCTTTTGACGGGGACGGGGCCGGGCGATACATTGGCTCACACCCGCCCACCCTCGTCGCACCGAGATCCCGTGTTCCCACGAGCCCTTCCCCTCCTGCTCTCCTTCGGCCTGGCCTTCGAGATGGGTTGCGTCGATCCCAGCGTTCGGCAGGAGAAGGCCCGGGCCTTCGAGACCAAACTGCTGGAGCCTCTCCTGGTCGGGCGGACCACCCGCCAGGAGGTGCTGCTGCGGCTGGGCACGCCTTCCTCGGTCTTCGAAGGGGGCCGGATCCTCACCTACGACTTCGTGGTGAATCCGGCTGGGGAGTGGCACCGGGCCGGGAACGGCCAGACGAGCGNNGACCGCCTGCTCCGGCACAGCCTGGTGAGGGACCTGCCCCGGCCCGATCCTCCCGTTCCAGAGGCGGCCCCACCCCCGCCGAGCTAGGTTTCAAAGGAGTCTGCCTTGGGTCAGCCCCATCCTCTCGGCCCCCTCCTGGGCCTGGCCCTCCTGGCGGGCTGCACCCCGCCGCTGCTGAGGGAGTCCACGCCCGCCGAGGCCCAGGTGGAATGGCTGGCCTTCCTGAGCGACGGGAAGACCACCCGGGAGGACGTGCTGCTCCGGCTCGGGACCCCCAGCGCGCGCCTGGAGGGGGAGCGGATCCTCACCTACGCCTTCTCGCGGAACGCCGCGGGCGCCTGGGGCCGGGCGGGGCGGAGCTGGGGCCGGGCGCAGAAGGCGCCCATCTTCACCGACCCCCACATTCACAGCCTGGTGCTGGTCTTCGCGGCCGATGGCAGGCTGGTCCGCCACAGCCTTGTGGTGCCTGAATGAGGCGGCCTCTCGGGCCATGCCTGGGCGCCCTGGTCCTCTCCCTCCAGACCGGCTGCCTCATCTGGCCCTTCCCCACGGGAGACCTGCTTGCCGGACGGGGCCGGATCACCCCGCAGTACATCTCCACCCTCCAGGCGGGCGTGGCCACGCGGGAGGACGTGCTGCTCCGCCTGGGAGAGCCCGACGAGGTGCTGGAGGGCGGGAGGGTCCTCGTCTACCGGTGGACCGAAGCGCGGGGATTCTTCGCCGCCGCGGGCGGCTATGGCGGAGGGGTGGCGGTTCCCTTCCCCGGCCACCGGGCGCTGCGGCTCGAGTTCGGGCCCGACGCGCGTCTGGTCCGCCTCGCCTTCGAGCGCGGGAAACCGCCTGCCAGGCCGGTTCCCGCCGAGGAACCCTGAGGCAGACCCGGGCGCAGGCTACTCCCGCGCGCCCTTCCGGATGCGGTCCATCTCGCGCTTCTGCTCGCGCTGCTTCAGGGCCTCGCGCTTGTCGCCCACGGCCTTGCCCTCGGCCAGGGCGACCTTCACCTTGATCTTCCCCTGGTCGTTCAGGTAGATGGCCAGGGGGATGATGGTGAGGCCCTTGCGCACCACCTTGGCGGTGATCTTGGTGATCTCGGCCTTGTGCAGCAGCAGCTTGCGGGGCCGCAGGGGGTCGTGGTTGGCGTAGGTGCCGAACTCGTAGGGCGAGATGTGGGCCTGCTTGAGCCAGAGCTCGCCGCCCACGGCGTCCACGTAGGCGTCCTGCAGCTGGCCCAGGCCCGCCCGCAGGGACTTCACCTCGGTGCCCTGGAGGGAGACCCCAGCCTCCCAGGTCTCCAGGACGTGGTAGTTGTGCAGGGCTTTGCGGTTCCGGACCAGATCCTCGGTCATGGATCCACTATCCCATCAGCGCTGCCACTTGGCCCGGATGAACTCGAAGGCGGCGGGCAGGACGGAGATGACGATGATGGCCACGATCACGGCCTCGAAATGCTGCTGCACCCAGGGGATCCCACCGAAGATCCGGCCGGCCCCCATCATGGAGCCCACCCAGAGGATCGCGCCCACGAGGTTGAAGGCGGCGAAGCGGGGGTAGTGCATGCGCCCGATGCCCGCGACGAAGGGGGCGAAGGTGCGGACGATGGGCACGAAGCGGGCGAGGATGATGGTCTTGCCGCCGTACTTCTCGTAGAAGGCGTGGGCGGCTTCCAGGTGCTTGCGGTTGAGCCAGCGGCTGTCCGCCCGGTGGAAGACCGCGGGCCCCAGCCGGCGGCCGATGGCGTAGTTCAGGGCATCCCCCAGGAAGGCGGCCAGGATCAGCAGGCCGCCCATGAGCCAGAGGTTCATGGGGATGCCCGGGACGGCACCCAGGGCACCGAGGGCGAAGAGGAGGCTGTCGCCCGGGAGGAAGGGCATCACCACCAGCCCCGTTTCGCAGAAGACGATGGCGAACATCAGCACGTAGACCCACAGGCCCATCTCGCCTGTGAGGACCGCCAGGGACTGCGGGTTCGTCAGCCGCTGCAGGAAGTGGATGAAGTTCCGCACCATGTCCATCGAAAGAGGTCCCCCCAGGGTCAAACCACCAGTGTTCCAGGGCCGGCCAGTGGGACCAAGGGTTTCAGCGGGCTGGCGCGGAGGCGAAGCGGTCCGTGGCCGCCACCAGGGCCCGGGAGATGCCCGGTTCGTAGGCGCTGTGGCCGGCGTCGGGGACGATGACGAGGTCGGCCCCGGGCCAGGCCTTCGACAGGGCCCAGGCGCTTTCGATGGGACAGACCATGTCGTAGCGGCCCTGGATGATGGCGCCGGGGATGCCCTTCAGCTTCGGCGCGTCGCGCAGCAGCTGGGCCTCACTCATCCAGCCCCTGTTCAGGAAGTAGTGGCATTCGATGCGGGCGAAGGCGAGCGTGGTGGCCTCATCGCCGTACGAGGCGATGAAGTCGGGGTCGGGGATGAGCTTGCTGGTGGCGCCCTCCCAGATGCTCCAGGCCTTGGCGGCGGGAAGGTTCAGGGCCGGGTCCTCGCTGAGCAGGCGCTTGGCATAGGCCTGGAGGAAGTCGCCGCGCTCGGCCTCGGGAATGGCGTCGCGGTAGGGTTCCCAGGCGTCGGGGAAGACCCGGCTGGCGCCCTCCTGGTAGAGCCAGTCCACCTCCCGCTGGCGCAGCAGGAAGACGCCGCGGAGGATCAGTTCCGTGACCCGCTCCGGGTGCTTCTCCGCATAGGCCAGGCCCAGGGTCGCGCCCCAGGAGCCACCGAAGACCATCCAGCGGTCGATGCCCAGGTGCTCGCGGATGCGCTCGATGTCCGCCACCAGGTCCCAGGTGGTGTTCTCGCGCACCTCGGCGTAGGGCGTGCTCTGGCCGCAGCCCCGCTGGTCGAAGAGGATGATGCGGTACGTCGCCGGGTCGAAGTACCGCCGGTGCTTGGGGCTGGTGCCGCCGCCGGGCCCGCCNNAGCTCGTGCAGGTCGGATACCTTCAGGCGCTGCACCTTGAAGGGCTCGATGGCCGGGTAGAGCCAGCTGACGGGATCCTTGCGGAGGGTCATGGGAGGTCCTTAGACAAAGAAGAGCGCCGCGGCGCCGGCCAGGGCCAGCAGGGTGCCCAGGATCGCATGGCCGCCGACCTTCTCCCTGAAGCCGAAGTGGGACACGGGCAGCAGGATCACGGGCGACAGGGACATCAGCGTGGCCGCCACGCCCATGGGGGCCTTGGCGATGGCCACCAGGGACAGCACCACGCCCAGCACGGGGCCGGTGACGGCGCCGAGGCCGATGAAGGCCGTGGCGCGGGCATCCCGGAGGCCGGCCAGGGCGCCGCGCAGGCGGCCCGTGGCGGCGAAGTAGAGCAGCAGGGCCAGTGCGCCCGCAGACACGCGGATGAGGTTGGCGGAGATGGGGGAGAAGCCTCCCGCCAGGCCCTTCATGCTGAACACGAGGCCCACGGACTGGCCCAGGGCGCCGCCCACGCCCAGCAGAACGCCCCGCCAGATCTGGGGGTGGGCCTCCTGGTCGCCGCCGCCCCACACCACCCAGGCGATGCCCGAGAGGGTGAGGGCCATGGCGGCCACCTTCGGCAGGCTCATGTCCTGTCCGAGGAAGAGCCAGGCCAGCAGGGCGCTGAAGAGGGGCGACAGGGTCATCAGCAGCATGGCCAGCCGCGCGCCGATGAGGACGAAGGCCTCGAACAGCACCGCGTCGCCCAGGGCGAAGCCGATGAGGCCCGAGACGCCCAGCCAGCCCAGGCGGGCCTCTCCGGCCTGGAAGGGGAAGGGCGATCCGAACAGGCCCAGGTGCAGCAGCATCAGCAGGGTCCAGGCCATGAGCAGGCGGAGCAGGTTGACGGAGGCGGACCCCACGCGGCGTCCCGCCACCGTGAAGCACACGGAATTGAGCGACCAGCAGGCGGAGGTGAGCAGGGCGGCGCTTTCGCCGAGGTAGGGCACGGGGGCTCCAGGCATTCCCCGTGGACGGGGTGAAGCCTCATGTTACGAGGTTATGCGAACATCTGCAGGATCCCATTGCTCATGAGCATGCCCCGGGGACTGAGGCGCACCCGGTCACCCTCCCAGACCGTGAGCCCCTCCTTGGCCAGGCCGCGGAGCCGGGCCTCCCAGGCGTCGCATAGCGGGCGCAGGTTCAGGACTTCCGACTGCCGCCGCAGGGCGCCCCAGTCCAGGCCCCGGTGGAGACGCAGGCCCAGCAGGGGGATTTCGGCGAGGACCTCGGCGGCGTCCAGCTCCTGGATCTCCATGTCGCCATGGCCCTCGGCCCAGGCCGCGATGAGGCCGCCTTCGGTCCAGCGCAAGCCGCCCAGCTGCGAGGCGGCGCTGGGGCCCAGGCCCAGGTAGGGGCGGCGCTCCCAGTAGCGGGTGTTGTGGATGGACTCCCCGCCGGACCGCCCGTAGTTGCTGATCTCGTAGGGCGCCAGCCCCAGGCGCGGCAACTCGTCCTGGAGGGCCTCGAAGACATCGGCCACCTCATCCTCCGAGGGCAGCGCCAGGCGGCCCGCGTCGATCTCGGCGCGGAGGGGGCAGGCCTTGTCCAGGTCCAGGAGGTAGACGCTGAGGTGGTCGATGCCCGTGGCCGCCAGGGTCCGGGCATCCTCGATGACTTTGGACAGCGATTGTCCAGGAATGCCCACCATGAGGTCGGCGCTGCGGCGGCGGAACCCGGCTTGTTCGGCGAGCTCCAGGGCCTCCAGGGCCTGGGCGGCACCGTGGATGCGGCCCAGGCGNNGTGCCGGGGTTGGCTTCGAAGGTGGCCTCGACCAGGGGGCCCAGGTCGAAGGCCTCCCGGATGGCCCCGGTGAGAGCGGCCAGCTCTTCCGGAGACAGCAGCGACGGGGTGCCGCCGCCCAGGTAGAGCGTGTCCACGGCGGGCCGGTCCAGGGCGGCGCCCCAGGCCCGCACCTGGGCGATGAGACGGGCCGTGGCCGCGGGCTGGAGGCTGCGGTCCCGGGTGGTGGCGAAGGAACAGTAGGTGCAGCGGTCCAGGCAGAAGGGGATGTGGAGGTAGAGACCCAGGGGCTCCGCGTGGGCGGCGCTCCTGAGCTCGGGCAGCCTCCCCGCGAGACGGCGTGGAAGCTCAGGGATCAACCATCACCTGCTTCACGGTCCTGCGGAGGACCTCCACCTCGCCGGGGAACCGCCAGGGCGCCCGGACGGGCTCGGCGGCCTGCTCCAGGGCCTGGTAGCGCTGCTGCAGCTGGGTGCGGCGCTCGGGACGGGGGGCCCGGCCGCCCATGTGGCGCTCCAGCAGTTCGAGGTTCTGCCGCAGGCGCGCCGATTGGGGATGGTAGAGGAAGGTGCTCAGCAGCAGGTGCCCGAAGGCGAGCCCCAGCACCAGGAAGCCGCCCACGAGGGGGGCCCGGTACCCGGGACTGAGCCCCAGGGCCAGCCACCATCCCATGAGCCCCATGAGCACCAGCGACAGGACTGGAACCAAGGGCATGGCCCAGAGGCCGTTGCCCCAGAGGCAATCGTGGATGAGGGAATCCGCCACGGCCTCCAGAGTGCGGGTATCGCCGGCGGCGCGTGCCCTGGCCAGGTGCTGGTCCAGGGCCTCCCAGGCTTGCTTCTGGGCGGGATTGAGCACCACCGGGATCCCCTCGCGGTGCTCACTCTGGCGGACGGGCTGGACGCGGTGCCCGCCCCGGCCCCGTTCCACGGCGGGCGGGGGCGGGGGTTCCAGCACTTCCGCCCCCGCGGGGGGAGGGGTATTGGTGACATGGGTCTGGCCGCTGGCGTCGCGCCAATAGTAGGTGCGGGAAGGCTGGCCGAGGAGGGCCAGAACGAGCAGCCCGGCGGCTGCGTTCATTGTCCGGCCTCAGAAGTGGGCATCGAGGGCCTCGCACCAGAAGTGGTAGACCATTTGATGGATTTCCTGGATGCGAGCTGTCACCGGGGAGGGCACCACCAGGGCATCGTCCATGAGGGTCGCCAGCTGGCCGCCCTCGCGGCCAAGCAGTCCGAGGGTGCGCAGGCCCAGTCCCTTGGCGGAGGCCACGGCGCGGATGATATTGGGGCTGTTGCCGCTGGTGCTGATGCCGATGAGCAGGTCGCCCGGGCGGCCCAGGGCCTCCACCTGCCGGGAGAAGATCTGGTCGAAACCGTAGTCGTTGCCGATGGCGGTCAGGGCGGAGGTNNTCGGCCATGTCCTCCGCCTGGGCGAGGACATGATCCATCTCCCGGGCGAAGAAGGCCCGCTTCAGCTGGACCGATTCTTCGACATGCTGGAGAAGTGTCTGTTTCATGCGGCAGATTGTGACAGGAAATCCACTCCCGGGATTCGCCGGGCCCTGGCAGACTGCGAGGTGACTAGCCTCTTTCAAGCGTGGGTCCCATGGATTGGATTGCCCTGAAACATGCCCTTCTGTCCCACCTTCCGGTGGCCACGGGACTGCTGCTGCCCTGGGCCCTGCTCGCGTCGCAGCGGGCTGGGCGGGGCATCCGCCCCTGGTGGACCGTGGCCCGCTACCTGGGCTGGGTGGGCTTGCTGGGCCTGGTGGCGGTCCTGGCCAGCGGCCTCGCCGCGGGGCGTCTGCACGGACTCATCTCGGCCGGGCACCTCATTCCCCGGCCGGCCATGGGCCCGGGGCCGGATGCCCTCCTGTTCCGCCACGCGCTGAGCGCCGCCGTGGCCGCGCTGTTCGCGGTNNCCTCCGCCTCCTGTGGATCCCGAAGCGCTGGCGCCCCTCCGGGCCCTGGATTACGCGGCGCTGGAACCGCTCCATGCCGAACCGGTGAAATCGCCAGCCCATGGCGGCCGGTGGATCCGGGCCTGGGCCAATCCTGCTGCCGCCGCGGCATACCGAGCCGGCCAGGCATTGCCGCCGGGATCGCTGGTGGTGTTGAGCAGCCTGGAGGACCGCTGGGGGCGCCCTGGCCTCGAGAACGGGCCGCTGTACGCGCTGGACATGACGGGGGACGGCCCCTCGCTGACGTTCTACTGGCCCCGGGTCCCCCTGGACCGGCGCCGCGACACCGGCGGCGAGGCGCGGGCCTACTGGCGGGGGCAGGATGCCCGTCTGGAGGCCTGCCGCGCCTGCCACGCAGGGGGCATGGCGGAGCCGGCCCAGCGCAGCCGCTGGCGGGTGCCGCGCCGGGAGAAAGTGGACCTGGCCGGGTAGGCCCCGGCCGCAGCGAGCACGACGGAAAAGGCCGGCCCGGGGGCCGGCCTTTTCCGTCGTGCGCCGGGCGCGTCTAGTCGATGGTGAAGTCGCCGGTGTCGATGATGGTGATTTCCGTGGGGAGGAAGCGGACGTTGTAGCCCTTCTCCTTCAGCAGGTGGTAGGCCAGCTCGGCGCGGATGCCCGTGGAGCAGTGGCAGAGGATCGCCTTGTCCTTGGGCAGTTCGGAGAGGCGCGCCAGGAGCTGGGGCTCGGGGATCGTCAGCGCGCCCTTGATGACGCCGTTCTTGATCTCGTCGGGGTTGCGCACGTCGAGGATGATGGCGCCACGCTCCGCGGGGGCCGCCTCGGCGATCTTGGTGAATTCGGGCGGGGCGATGGAGCCCGGGCGGGGCTTGGGCACGAAGACGGCCTTGGCGGCCAGGGCGCCGGTTTCCACGGGAAGGGCCGAGGCCTGCCAGGCTTTGAAGCCGCCCGTGAGGACGTTCACGCCCACATAGCCGGCCTTCACCAGTTCCGCAGCGACAGCCTGGGCGGACGCGCCGCCCGTCTCATCCACCACCACGACGGGCGGCTTCAGCTTGGCGGAGGGGAAGGTCTTGAGCAGGTCGGCCACCTTGGTGGGATTGACGGCCACGGCGCCCTTGATGAAGCCCTTGGAGGCTTCGGCGGCCGGGCGGGCGTCCAGGACGACCAGGGGGGTGTTGGTGTCCAGGAAGGCGGCCTTCATCGACGCGGCACTCAGCACGCCGACATGCTTCTTGGTCCAGGCGGGCATGCCGTCCACGAACACCTTGGCGTTGGTGTAGCCCAGCTTCTTGGCCTTGGCCAGGGAGCCGGGGCTCATGTTGCAGGTCTTCCCGCTGCAGTAGAAGATCACCAGCGCGGCTTTGTCGGCGGGCAGCTTGTCCACGTTCTTGTCGAAGGCGGGGAAGGGCATGTTCACGGCGGTGGGGATGGCCCCTTCCATGAAGCGGGGCGCGGGACGGGAATCAAAGAGGAAGTACTTCCCCTTCTCGGGGCCCATGGCCACCAGCTTCTGGACCTCGTCCAGGCCGATGGTCTCGTTCGCGGCGAGCTTGACGGGAGGCTTGACGGCCACGACCACCGCGGTTTTCACGCCGTCCTTCTCGGTGTACTGCACGCGCACTTCATGGCCCTTGGCGATGCTCTTGAAGGCAGCATCCAGGTCGGCGGCCGGTTCGGGGGTGATGACCTTCACCGTGGTTTTGTCGAAGCGCAGCACTTCCGTGCGTTCGTCGACCTTCAGCTGGAAGGTGTTGTTCTTCAGCGCCAGGTTGTCGAAGTGGCCGCGGAGGTTGTCGGGGGCCGTGGTGTGGCAGGTGGTGCAGATCTTCGCGGAGGCGGGTTTGGCCGGCTGCGGGTCGGCGGCGAACAGCGCCGTGGCGCAGGCTGCCGAGAGCAGGAGGATGGATGGGGTGGCAGGTCTCATGGGGTGGCTCCTGGGGTCGATGACGATAGGAGTCTATGGTTGTTTACCCATAAGTCGAGAAAGATGTGATGCAGGTCTACGGCCACTCTGGTGGCGACTTCAG
>DPRT01000216.1:0-5215 GCA_003538615.1 Holophagaceae bacterium
TCGCGCACGTGGGCCAGCCGCCGTCCGGTGAGCACGGCGCGATCCGGGGCCACCAGATCCTCCGGCAGCAGCAGCACCAGGTTCAAGGCAGGTCCCTCGCCAGGATCAGGTCCCGGTCGACCTGCTGGCCGATCTGGAAGATGTGCTCGCCCACTTCGCGGAACCCGCTGCGGGCGTAGAAGGCCAGGGCCCTGTGGTTGTTCTCCCACACCCCCAGCCAGAGCGTGTCCGCGCCCCAGGCCACCGCCAGGTCCACGGCCTCCGCCATGAGGGCCGCCCCGCCCCCGCTGCCCTGGGCCGCCCGCAGCAGGTAGATGCGCTGCAGCTCCACGGGCCGCAGGCCGGGGACGCCGAGCTCCCGGTGGCCCAGGCGCAGCTGCAGGAAGCCCGAAGGGACGCCACCTATCTCCAGAATCCGGGCGGGCCGGGACGGGTCCGCCAGCTCGGCCCGCTGGAGCGCCTCCCCGTAGGCCCCCGCCAGAAAGGCGGCCAGATCCTCGGGGGAGCAGATCGCCTCGAAGGTTTCGCGGAAGGTGCGGGCNNCCATCCAGGCGCCCAGCTGCTCCGAGTCCTCCAGGACGTCGGCGGGCACTTCGTAGTACTGCATGGGCTTGGCCGGATCGCCGAAGGGCAGGAAGGGCCCCATGCCCGCGGCCTCGAAATCCGGGCGGTTGCTGTCGTCCACCTTGAAGTAGACGACCCCGTCGTCCGCCAGGGCGAAGGCCCGGCCCTCGGCGAAGAAGGTCAGACCGCCGAACATGGGGCGGGTGGTGACCGGGCGGATCTGCCCCATCTGTTCCAGGAGGTATGTGCGGAAGCTCACGGAAACGGCCATGGGGACATGCTACCTTCCCCAGGACGCCGGTGGCCCCGGCCTTTTCCCACAGGAACCGCCATGCGGATCAACACCCTCGACGACCTGCTCCGCGCCGTGAAGGACCGTCCCCGCAAGCGGCTGGCGGTGGCCTGGGCCAATGACGACCATACGCTCGAGGCGGTGAATGCCGCGGTGGAGGCCGGTCTGGTGGAGGCCATCCTCGTGGGCGACGAGGCGGTCATGCGCCAGGTCTGCGCGGACCACGCCCTGCCCGTCGAGCGCTTCCGCCTGGTCCATGCGGCCACGGACACGGAGGCCGCCGCCAAGGCCGTGGCCCTGGTGCGCTCCGGTGAGGCGGACCTGCTCATGAAGGGCCTGCTCAGCACGGACAAGTACATGAAGGCCATCCTGAGCAAGGAGCAGGGACTGCTGGATCCCGGCGCCATCCTCAGCCACGTGACGGTGATGGAGCATCCCGGCCACACCAAGCTGCTCATCGCTGGAGACGTGGCGGTGATCCCCGAGCCCGAGATCAAGGAGAAGCTGGCCATCCTCGGCTACCTGGTGAAGACCGCCCGGGCCCTGGGCATCGAGGTGCCCAAGGTGGCCGTGCTGGCGGCCTCGGAGCAGGTGCAGCCCAAGCTCCGTTCGAGCGTGGAGGCGGCCATGCTGTCGAAGATGGCGGAGCGCGGCCAGATCAAGGGGGCCCTGGTGGACGGCCCCATGGCCCTGGATGGCGCCGTGGATCCCGAGTCCGCCCGCATCAAGGGCATGGGCGGCCCCGTGGCCGGCGACGCCGACTGCCTGCTCTTCCCCAACCTGGAGGCGGGCAACACCTTCTACAAGACCGGCACCAAGCTGGGCGGCGCCGAGATCGCCGCCGTGGTGGCCGGCGCCCGGGTCCCCTGCGTCCTCAGCAGCCGCGGCGACAGCGCCAAGACCAAGCTCAGCTCCATCGCCCTGGCGGCCTTGCTGGCTTGAACGAGGGTCGGAAGGAACCTGACCTGACCGGTTTCAGTTCGAAGGCGGGTAGTCCTTGGCGGTCTCGCGCCCGGACAGCACGCGCAGGGCGCCCTTGGCGAGGGCGGCCATCTCGTTCTCGCCGGGATAGACCTCCACGGGGCAGCCCAGGGCGGCGGTGAGGCGCCGCAGTTCCGCCACCAGCTTGGGCGACCGCGCCATGCCGCCCGTGAGCAGGATGGCGTCGATGGGCGCGCCGTCGAAGGCGGGGGCCAGGGCCGTGATGGCCTTGGCGATCTGGTAGATCATGGCCTCGTAGACCAGCGCCGCCTCGGCGTCTCCGGCCGCCACGCGCCGCTCCACCTCCCGCATGTCGGTGGTGCCCAGCAGGTCCATGATGCCGCCGCGGCCCTTGTTCAGGAGCTTCAGCTCGGCCTTGGTGTACTTGCCGGAGAAGCAGAGGTCGATGAGCTGGCCCGCGGGGAGGGTGCCCGTGCGCTGGGGCGAGAACGGCCCTTCGCCGTCCAGGCCGTTGTTCACATCGATGTAGCGGCCCTTGCGGTGGGCTCCGACGGTGATGCCGCCGCCCATGTGGGCCACGATGACGTTGATGCGCTCGTAGAAGGTCTCGTGCTCCTCGGCATAGCGGCGGGCCGTGGCGATCTGGTTCAGCGCGTGGCTGATGACCCGCCGGGGCAGCTCCTTCAGGCCCGAGACCTTCACCTTGGGATCGGCCTCGTCCACCACCACCGGATCCACGATGTAGGCCGGGGTGGCCGTGCCCGCCACCAGCTCGGCGGCGATGAGGGCGCCCAGGTTGGAGGCGTGCTCGCCGCGCTGGCCGGCCTTCAGATCCTCCAGCATGGCGGGCCCCACCTTCCAGGTGCCGTGGGGGATGGGCCGCAGCAGCCCGCCGCGCCCCGCCACCGCATCGAGATCGCCGAGGCCCAGGCCCTTGTCCGCCAGGAAGCGCAGCACGGCCTCCTTGCGGAAGGCGAACTGCCCGGTGATGGGCTTGCCCTCGAAGGGTTGCATGGCCTCGGCGGGATGCTGGATCTCCTCGGTGAACCGCTCCTCGTCGCCTTCGAAGACGGAGGTCTTGGTGGAGGTGGAGCCCGGGTTCAGCACCAGCACGCGGTGCCGCCGGAAGAAGGTGTCCTTGGGCGTGCGCTTCCATTCCCCGTAGGCGTGGAGGCGCATGACCGAGGCCTTCACCGCCAGTCGGATGTCCTCGGGGGTGCAGTCCATGGGCAGGTCCACGCCCTGGAACCAGAGGCCGAACATGACGGGGAACTTCTTCGCCTCGGGGAACCGGGTGGCATAGAGGTGGTAGAGCAGGTTGCCCATGTCCAGGTTGGGGCAGACGATCACGTTGGGCCCGCCCTCCCAGGGCAGGCCGTCCGCGTGGTAGAGGTCCGCCGAGCGGCGCGACAGGGCCACGCTGACCTTGATCTCGCCCCGGATGTGGATGCTGGCGTAGCGCGGGCTGTGGGCCACGCGCTCCGCGAGGATCTCCGGCACCAGCTCGGCGGCCTGCCGCACCAGCTGCGGCGAGGGGCCTTCGTCGCTGCCGCGGTTCGAGTAGGACACCATGGCGCAGCGGATCTCCGGCAGCACGTCCTCGGGGATGAGGTCGCGGGCCACGGCGCAGGTGCCCACGGCCACTTCCGCCAGCGTGCGGGGGCTCATGCTCGCGTTCACGCCCACATCGCCGAAGACCACGATGTTGTGGGGGTAGACGTCGTCCGGATGCGAATCCGGCAGCACGAAGATGCCCGCCTCGCAGGCGACGCTGCGCTGGGCCAGCAGGTCCACCATGGGCCGGAAGAAGGCCTTGGGCTCGTGGATGGCGCCGCCCACCACCATGTCCGCGTGGCCGAGCTTCACGGCCCAGATGCCGAAGCGGCCGGGCTCGGACACCAGGGCCCGGGCCTCGGCAAAGCCCAGGGGCCGCCCGTGGGTCTCGCCGAACGCCACGCAGGCCGCGGCGAAGGCCTCCACCATGTCCGGCCGGGACTCGGGGGTGACGAAGGCGCTCTCCGACAGCGTGTAGGCCACGCGGTCGGCGCCGAGGTGGCCCAGCCGCTGGGCGGCCAGGGCCCGTACTTCCGCCTCGGGGGCCAGGAAGACGGGACGGATGAAGCGGCCGAGGAAGCAGGCGGCTTCGAGGGTGCGGGGGTCCAGGGCCTCCGGGAACATCACCGTGGGGCGGTTCCGGGGTTCGGCCAGCAGACGGCTGTCGAGGGACGCTTCGATGTCAAACATGGGACTCCAAGACCACCAGGGGCCTTCCAGCGCCGAGTCTATCAGGGGGTGGAGCCGGCGTTTTCCACCCGCCGGTCACATTTCGGATCAGCGGTCTGTCACCTGGGCCGCTTCCACCCAGATCACCTCGCAGGACCCGTCGCCGGTATCCGCCCGCGTCAGGCTGCTGGCCCAGTGCCAGCCATCCTTGCCGTCCGCCCGCACCAGCTTCCCCTTCAGGCGCACCACCTGCCCCACCCGGGCGGCCTTCAGGCGCCGGCCGATGGCCTCATTGGCCGGGATCATGTGCATGTTGGCGCTGTGCCGGATGACCTCGCCTTCCGGAATGGGCATCTGGGCCGCCCGCCAGAAGTACCAGCGGTCCCGCTGATCGATCCGGAAGGCTTCGAGAATCCGCGAATCGGACATGGGGCCCCAACCCAGGGCCAGATCCACCGGCGACAGTTCCGCCGCCCGGTCAAAGCGGTAGCGCTCGGCGCCCAGCACCCGGGCACGGATTTCGAAGGCGGCCAGCGGCGTGAGGGTGTGGTCCCGGAAGGCCCAGGGCGCGGCAGTGGCGTCCGGCGCCGTCTGCACCGGGCCCTCCGGCGCGAGGACTCCGGGACGCTGGCTCAGGGGCCGCCCCTGCCACCACCAGAGCCCTCCCGATCCCGCCAGCAGGGCCAGCGCCAGGATTCCCCAGCGTTCCCGCAGCCCCTCCAGCCATTCATCCATGCCCCCAGGGTACCCCAGGGGGGCGCCCTGATGGTCGAGGACCCGCCGTGCGCCTACTCTGGTGCCATGTCCAGGACATCCCCTTTCTCCAAGGCCGAGACCACCCTCCGCAAGGCGGCTCTCGCCTTTCCCGAGACCCGGGAGGATCACCCCTGGGGCGAGTGCGCCTTCAAGGTCCGGGAGAAGGTCTTCCTGTTCCTGGCCCAAGGCGAGGCGGAGCTTTCCCTTTCCATGAAATTGCCCCAATCCCGGGATTTCGCCCTCCTGATGCCCTTTGCCCGGCCCACGGGCTATGGCCTTGGCAAGAGCGGCTGGGTCACCGCCCTGTTCGGGCCGGAGGATGTGATCCCCCTGCCCATGCTGCTGGACTGGATGGAGGAGAGCTTCTGCGCCGTGGCCCCGAAGAAGGTGGCCGCGGGGAGGGCGAATACCTCGGCCCCAGCCCCGCTCCGGAAACGG
>DPRT01000216.1:5233-7230 GCA_003538615.1 Holophagaceae bacterium
GTGCCGGAAGCCCGGGCCGTGGTCCACGCCCATCCCCCCACGGCCATCGCGTGGTCCCTGGCCCGGCCTGAGCTGAAGGAACTGCCGTCCGACGGCCTACCGGAAGTGATCCTCGCCGCGGGCCGCATCCCCATCGTGCCCATGGCCATTCCCGGCACCGAGGCCATGGGGTCGAACCTGCTGCCCTTCCTGCCGGAGCACCGCCTCATGATCCTGGCCCGCCACGGGGGCCTCTGCTGGGGCGAGCACCTGGACGAGGCCGTGGGCGGCCTGGAGCGCCTGGAGCAGGTGGCCGAGATCCTCTGGAANNCCGCCTCCGAGCTGGAAGCCCTGCGCACCCGGCGGGCCGCCATTGGCCCCCGGATCATCTGAGGCCAGGGACAGGCGATTTCACCCCGGAGACCCGTCCCAGGGCGCTACCGTAGAGGACCTTCCCGAGGTTTCCCCATGCCCGCGCTCTGGTGGTTGGTCCTGGCCCTGATCCTGCTGGTGATCGAGATGGTCACGCCGGGGCTCTTCTTCTTCGCCTGCCTGGCGACCGGCTCCCTCCTGTCCGCCTTCGCCGCCTGGATGGGCGCCAGTGCGCTCGTCACCTGGCTCGTCTTCTTCGCAAGTTCGGGGGTGCTCATCCTTACGGTGGCCCCCCTGGCCCGCCGCTGGACGAACCGCATCCCGCCAAGCCCCGTCGGGCTGGATTCCCTCTCAGGCCAGAGGGCCCGGGTCATCGAAGCCATCGACCCCGCCTCCGGCAAGGGGCAAGTGCGCCTCGAGAACGGCGCTCTCTGGCGGGCCACCTCTGGATCCCCCATTCCCACCGACAGCTGGGTCCTGGTCCAGGAGGTCGTGGGAACCCGCCTCCGCGTGGCCCTCCCCGCCGACCACACCAGCCCGAAGGAGTAGCCCCATGCCCGAACTCATCGTCCTGCTCATCCTTGGCGTCTTCATCCTGGTCCTCGCCAGCCGGGCCCTGATGATCATCCGCCCCTTCGAAAAGGGCGTCGTCGAGACCCTCGGCAAGTATTCCGCCCCGCCCCGGGAGCCGGGCCTGGCTTTCGTGCTGCCCTTCTTCCAGACCCTCATCAAGGTCGACACCCGCGAGCAGGTCATCGACGTGCCGCCACAGGAGGTCATCACCAAGGACAACGCGGCGGTCACGGTGGACGCGGTCATATACTTCCGCGTCACCGACCCGGTGCGCGTGATTTACAACATCGCCAACTTCCAGTACGCCGCCGTGAAGCTGGCCCAGACCAACCTCCGGAATATCGTGGGCGAGATGGAGCTGGACTCCACGCTTTCCAGCCGCGAGAAGATCAACTCGCAGCTTCGCCAGGTGCTCGACGAGGCCACCGACGAGTGGGGCGTCAAGGTTGTGCGGGTCGAGATCCAGAAGATCGAGCCGCCCGCCGACATCACCAACGCGATGTCGAAGCAGATGAAGGCCGAGCGCGAGAAGCGCGCTGCGATCCTGGAATCCGAAGGGTTCAAGCAGAGCGCCATCCTGAAGGCCGAAGGCGAGCGGGAGAGCCAGATCCTCCGGGCCGAAGGCGACCGCAAGGGCGCCGTCATCCGGGCCGAGGGGCAGGCCCAGGCTGTGCGCACCCTGGCCGACGCCGAGAAGTTCCGCATCGAGACGGTTTTCAACGCCATCCACGCCGGGAACCCTGATGCCGGCCTCATCGCCATCCGAAGCCTGGAGGCCCTGGAGAAGGTGGCCGATGGCAAGGCCACCAAGATCTTCCTACCCACGGAGATCGGCAGCGCGCTGGCCTCCCTGGGAGCGGTGGCCGAGGTCTTCCGCAAGGATCCCGAGGCGGCCGCACCGAAGCCGGCGGTGGTCCCTGCGGAGGCCCCGCTCCGCCCGGCCCCGGCCCCGGTCCGCGAGGACTGAGCGGTTCCCGCTACCCTGGGGGATTCGTGGAAGGTCCCCCGCCATGCGCCCATTCGAATCCCTCGCCCTCCGCCATGACGGCCACTCGCTCTGGGTGCTGGACCAG
>DPRT01000216.1:7267-7487 GCA_003538615.1 Holophagaceae bacterium
TCGGGGCGCGTCGGCCACCGAGTACTCCGCCGCCTGCGCGGCCCTGCGGGCGGCCCGGCCCACGGCCGTGAACCTCATGTGGGCCATGGACCGCATGAAGGAGGCTGCCGACCCTGTGGCTGAAGCCCAGGAGATCTTCGAGGAGGATGTGCGCCTCTGCGAGGGCATGGCCACCCATGGCGCAGCGCTGATCCAGGACGGCGAAGGGCTCCTCACCCAC
>DPRT01000073.1:0-2882 GCA_003538615.1 Holophagaceae bacterium
TAGCTGCCCTTCTGGATCAATTCCGAGGCGATGCGGCCCCGCAGCCGGGCGCTGCTGGTGGGGTGGAACTCGGTGAAGGCCTTCACGCCGGCCAGGGCGTGGCGCAGGGCCTCGCCCTCGACCACATCCGCGCAGAGCATGCGGGCGTCGCCGTGGACCTTGTGCCAGCTTTCGTTCACGTAGAGCTCGGTGATGTCGCGGGCGATCTGGGCCCAGCGGTGGCCGGACTCCACCATGCGCTCGGCGCGCACCACGGCGCTTTCCATGGCGTAGATCTCCATGAGCATGTTGCTCATGCGGGCCATGACCTCCTGGTTGTCGATGAGTTTCTGGCCCAGCACCTGCACGGCGAGGCCGGCCGCCAGCATGCACTGGCGCTTGCTGAGCTCCACGCCGTGCTTGAGGCGGGCCAGGGGGCCGGTGAAGCTCTCGGCCTTGACCGGGTTGGAGATCTCCTTGGCCACCTGCTGGCCGAACTGCATGAGGGGCAGCTCGCCCTTCATGGCGCGCTTGAGCAGCGTGCCGGCGATGAGGAGGCGGTTGATCTCGTTGGTNNTACTCGGCGCTGAAGCCGTAGCCGCCGAAGGCCTGCACGGCCTCGTCCGCCACGGAGAAGAGCGCCTCGCTGGCCCACACCTTGGAGATGCTGCACTCGATGGTGTACTCGTCGATGGCGGCCATCTTGTCGGCGCCGGCGGTGGGGCTGTCCCAGCTGGTGGCGTGCAGGGCCTCGTCGATGTAGCCGGTGGTGCGGAANNCCCAGCTTGAAGCGGCCGATGTTGAGGATGCCGAAGGCGATCTTGTGGCCCTTGCCGATCTCGCCCAGCAGGCGGTCCTTGGGGATGCGGCAGTTCTCGAGGATGACGGTGCGGGTGGAGCTGCCCTTGATGCCGAGCTTCTTCTCCTCGGCGCCGGTGCTGATGCCGGGATCGGTCTTCTCGACGATGAAGGCGCTGAACTGCTGGCCGTCCACCTTGGCGAAGATGATGAACACATCGGCGAAACCGGCGTTGGTGATCCACATCTTGGTGCCGTTCAGCACCCANNAGGGTGCCGATGCCCGTGTTGGCGCTGTAGCTCACGGCGAAGCTGCCCTGCTTGCTCATCTCCTCGAGCACGAGCATGGCCGTGCGCTTGTCCACGTCCATGCCCTCGTAGGCCTCGGGGATTTCCAGGCCCAGCAGGCCCAGCTCGCCGGCCTTCTTCATGAGCTCCACGGTGAGGGGGAGGTCCAGCTTGTCGATCTGCTCGTCTTTGGGCAGGATCTCGCCCTGGATGAAGTCCCGGGCGGCGCGGGCGAATTCCTTGGCATCGTCACCGAATTCCTCGGGCGTGAACTGGGGCATGGACCCGATGGGATTCAGCAGGAAACTGCCTCCCTTGACCTGCTCGACGGCGGCGGTGCTCATCTCTGTCCTCCAGATTGGGGTAGGGATCAAGATGGGGGCCGGGGTCGGTCTTGGCTAGCCTCTACCTTCGGTCAATGTTCTCCGTGGGTTCCGCGCTGCGCGCACACCCCGGGGGCCCCGCGTCGGCAGCGGGTCTGCTTCAATGGAAGGTTGGAGCATGTCCGAGGAATGCAGGCCCCACCCATTGCTCGGACGCGCTCCCAGGAGGTTGGATGCCGGAAGGCCGTCAAGTGCAGCAGATGTTCTCGGCCATCGCCGGGAAGTACGACGTCCTGAACCATGTGCTCTCGGGCGGCGTGGATTTCTGGTGGTGGTGGCGCATGGCCCGGAAGTCCGGCGCGGCGCCCGGGAAACGGTTCCTGGATGTGGCCGCCGGGACGGGGGACTCCAGCCTGGCCCTGGCCCGCCGCGGCGCCGAAGTGGTCAGCACCGACTTCACCCACGCCATGCTGCGCCTGGGGCCCGCGAAGTTCGCGCGGAAGGGGTATGCGGGGCTGATCTGGGCCTCCAGCGATGCCGATGCCCAGCGGCTGCCCTTCCGGGATGGCTGTTTCGATGGCCTCACCATCTGCTATGGCATCCGCAATGTGGAGGACCGGGCCCGGGCCTACGCCGAGTTCCTGCGCGTGCTGAAGCCCGGCGGCCAGCTCACCATCCTGGAGTTCAGCACGCCCGTCTTCCCTTGGCTGCGGGCCTTCTACGACTGGTACAGCCGNNCTGGAGGCCGCGGGCTTCCGGCAGGTGGGCTGGACGAATCTCACGGGCGGCATCGTGGCCCTGCACACGGGAACGAAGCTGGAACGGATATCAGACTAGAGTGGCGTGGCGCTCGTCCACCATGCGGTCGATGACGGCCACCACTTCTTCGCTGGCCCGTTCAGCCTGTTCGAACTGGGCGACAACCTTGGCCTGGACCTCAGGATCGCTCTGCCAGCGCTGGCCGAGGAGGGCGACGGCTTGGTGGATGTGGGTGTGGACCTGGGCGTGGGGAACCTCGAGCCTGGCGTAGGACGGCACGCGGGAGAACAATTCCGCACCCTGGCCCTGGTAGTACCACTGGCCGAGCCGGCAGCCGCGGTGGTCGGCCTGGACGGCCCTGGCCTCGGGCGAATCCATGCCCTGGTTCACCACCCGGTAGCCGTTCTGCTTGAAGAGGAAGTGGTCCACCTTCACCAGGGAGGCGAAGCTCACATCCTGGGCCCGGGACACCTGATGGAAGGAGGTCCGTGCGGATTCCGCGAAGCGGCGCACGCTGCCGCTGAAGGCCGTGACCGTGGCCCGGGAGCTTTCAGTGATCTCCTTCACCTCCTGGGAGTCCGCCAGCATCCGCGAGGTGGCCTGCCCGAAGGATTCGATGGTGGCGGCGATGGTGGCGGCGGCGTCCTTGGTGTTCTCGGAGAGGGTGCGGACCTCTTCCGCCACCACGGCGAAGCCCTTGCCCACCTCGCCGGCGTGGGCGGCCTCAATGGCGGC
>DPRT01000073.1:2960-22774 GCA_003538615.1 Holophagaceae bacterium
TTCTCCTTCAGGGCCATCTGCTGGACCTGCCCCAGGCTTTCCACCGACACGTTGATGCGCGTCATGGCGTCCTTGAAGGCGCCGTGGAGGCCCTGGTCCATGGCGAGGCGGTAGGTCTGGCCCCGGCTGGCGTGGTCGAAGGCGGAGAAGACCTCCCGGAAGTAGGCCTCCTGCTGGTCCAGCAGGTCGTTGAGGGCCCAGGAGAGCTTTTCCGTGGCCGCGCCCCTCTTGATGCGGGTGATCCGCTGGTCCAGGTTTCCCTGCGCGGCCAGCTGGAGGTTCGAGGCCAGGCGGTCGATGGCGTGGAGGATGCGGTACGTGGTCCACAGGGTGAGGGCGAAGAGGGCGAGGATCAGGCCGAGCAGGAGGCCCAGGCGGAGATCCAGCGCCTTCGATCCCACGGCCAGATAGGCGAAAACGAGAAACAGGCCCAGGATCGCGGCGATGAGGTAGTGGACCCTAGAGCCCAAGGACAAATTCGTCATAGCCCATGCCCTTCTCTTCAAGTATCCGATTGAGGATGGCCAGGGAGGCCTTCATGCCGGCCTGCCCATCGCCTGCCTTGCGTTCCGCCTCGAGCATGGTCCGGTAGAGTGCGGCCACGGTCCGGACCGCCTCGGGCCGCGGCTTCCGGCGGACGGAGTAGTAGCCGATGACCTCGCCCCGGTGGTCGAGGGAGGGGGTGATGTTCGCGAAGACCCAGTAGAAGCTGCCGTCCTTGGCAAGGTTCTTCACGTAGGCGTTGATCTCCCGTCTGGCCTGGAGGGTGTCCCAGAGCAGCTTGAAGACGGCCCTCGGCATGTCCGGATGGCGGAGGATGTTGTGGGGCGAACCCAGCAGCTCCTCTTCCGCATAGCCTGAGATCGAGATGAAGATCCGGTTCCCGTAGGTGATGATTCCCTTCGGGTCGGTCTTGGACACGATGAAATCATCCTCCGCCAGCATGCGCTCCTGCTGGGTCGGGTCGGGTCTGGGGCTCATGGGCGGGTCTCCACCTCTGTGTATCGGGCGTCAATCCAGGGGGCCATGAGTTCTGGCGGCCCCGGGACCCTCAGGCGATGGGGTACCGCCCCTGATCGATGAGCGCCTGGGCGATGCGGTTCCGCAGCGTGGAGAGGGGCACCGGCACCGGCGCATGCATGGCCAGCAGCTCTGCCAGGAGGGTGTCCAGGGCCTCCCCGCTGGCCAGTTCACCGGCCAGCATGCGGGCCCCGGACTGCACGCGGTTCCAGGCCTCCTGGGCATAGACCTCGGCCATGTCCCGGGCCAGCGCGGCCCAGCGGTGGCCGGAGGCCGCCATCTTCCCAGCGCGGACCACGGCGGATTCCATGGCGTAGAGCTCCAGCAGCAGGTTGCTGATGTGGGCCGCGGCCTCCTGGTTGTCGAGAATTTTGGGGCCATGCTCCGCCTGGGCCAGGGCGATCACTTTCAGGGCGCGGGCCTTGGCCAGGGCCACGGTGGCCAGGAGGGAATCCTCGGGCAGCTGCAGGGTGGCCGTCCCGGCGGCGGCCAGGGGGTGGCCCTCGGTGCCGCCGCAGCGCTTGAGGAAGGTGCCGGCGATGAGCAGGCGGTTGATCTCGTTGGTGCCTTCGAAGATGCGGTTGATGCGGCAGTCGCGGTAGATCTTCTCGGCCGGGTACTCGGCGCTGAAGCCCGCGCCTCCGAAGGCCTGGACGGCATCGTCGGCGGTGGCGAAGAGGGCCTCGCTGCCCCATACCTTGGACATGGAGGCCTCCACCGCGTATTCGTCGATGGCCTTCATCTTGTCGGCGCCGCCGGTTTCGCTGTCCCAGCTGGTCTGCTCCAGGGCCTCGTCCAGATAGCCGATGGTGCGGAAGCTCATGCTCTCGCCCACGAAGATCCGCACGGCCATGTTCGCCAGCTTCTGCTGGATGAGGCCGAANNGGGATGCGGCAGTTCTCCAAAATAACGGTGCGGGTGGAGCTGCCCTTGATGCCCATCTTCTTTTCCTCGGCCCCGGTGCTGATGCCGGGATCCGTCTTCTCGACGATGAAGGCGCTGAGGTGGCTGCCGTTGATCTTGGCGAAGATCACGAAGACATCGGCGAAGCCGGCGTTGGTGATCCAGGCCTTGGTGCCGTTCAGCACCCAGTGGCCNNCCGAAGTAGACGATGGGCATGGTGCCGATGCTGGTGTGCGCGGTGTAGCTGGTGGAGAAGCTGGCCTGCTTGGCCATCTCCTCCAGCACCAGCAGGGCGGTCTTCTTGTCCAGGTCCAGGCCGCCGTAGGCCTCGGGGACCTCCATGCCCAGGATGCCGAGGTCGCCGGCCTTGGCCAGCAGGTCCCGGGTGAGCTCCAGGTCGAGACGGTCGATCTCCTCGTCCCGGGGCATGACCTCGCCGTTCATGAAGTCGCGGGCCGCCTCGGCGATGGCCCGGGACTCTTCGCTGCTCTCCTCCGGCGTGAACTGGGGCAGGCTGCCCGCGGGGTGGAACATGAAGCTGCCGCCCCGGGCGGACAGGATGCTGGTCTCGGCCATAACGGACCTCCCGACCTCCTGATCATCTACCCGGAGTCAGGACCTCTCCAGCGGGGAATGGGGGACCTGGATCACAAGTTCGGGGCTACACCCGGAACTGCCCCACCTCGCGGCGGATGCTTTCGGCGATGCGGGCCAGCTCGGCGGCGGTGTCCGCCACTTCGGATACGGTGGCCGAGAGCTGGTGGCTGGCTGAGGCGTTCTGGGCCACATCGCGGGAGACGCGCGCCACCAGCTCCGCCACCTCCCGGCTGATCCCCGACTGCCGGGCGGAGGACTCGCTGATGCGGGAGGTGGTCTCCAGGGCCCCCAGCATGTGGCTGTGGATNNGTGGCGGCGATGAGCTGGTTGATCTGGTGGGTGGCCTGGGCGGACCGTTCCGCCAGCTTGCGGACCTCCTCGGCCACCACGGCGAAGCCCTTGCCCATGGCTCCCGCCTTGGCGGCCTCGATGGCCGCGTTGAGGGAGAGCAGGTTCGTCTGGCGCGCGATCTCCTGGATCACGGAGACCGCCTTGATCATCTCGGAGGTGGCCTGGCTGATGGCCTCCATGGCCCGGGCTGTGTCCCGCCCCGTGGAGATGCCGTGCTCGATGGCCTTTTCCGAGGAGGCGGAATGGGCCTGGGAGCGTCCGGCCAGGGACACGACCTCGGCCAGCGATTCCGACAGCGAAGCCATGGCGGACCCCATGGCCTGGGCGCTGGTCTGGGTCGTCTGGGTGAGGGCATCCACCTGGGAGGCGGCCGTGGCCAGGGTTTCCGAGGTGGCCGACAGCTGCGTGGACCCGCTGGCCACGCCCTGGGCATTGAGGCCCAGCCGCTGGAAGAACAGCTGGTAGAACTCCGTGAGGCGGTTGGCCTTCCCGGCGATGGCGCAGATCTCGTCCTGGCCCTCGATCTTCAGGCGGCGGGTCAGGTCGCCCTTCCCGCTGGCCAGATCCTCCATGGCACCGTCCAGATCCCCCAGCCGGCGCTGGAGGCTTCGGATGGCGAGGACGAGGAGGGTGGTGCCAAGGGCCCCGGCCAGCAGCCCGACGCCCAGGGCCAGGTTCCTGGCCCGCTCCTGGGCCTTGATCGAATCGGCCTTGATGGCGGCCATGGCCGCCTCCTGCTGCTTGATGAGGGCCAGCAGGCGGTCCTTGATGGCCCGCCAGGCTGGGGTGGCCTGCTTGTTCAGCAGGGCGATGGCCGAGGCCTGGTCCATGGTGCCGGCCTTGATGGGCTCCTGCATTTGGACCAGCCCCTCCCACTGGATGCCGATGTCCCGAAGGGCCTTCTGCCGTTCCGGCGAGCCCGAGGTCAGGGCGAGGCCGGTCTGGAGGGTGGCCGAGAACTCCTTCAGGGCCGCCTCGTAGTTCTGGAAGGCCTTGGGGTTCGACGGGTCCAGCACGATGTTGCGGATGGCCTGGCCGGTCTGGAGGCCATTGGCGTAGAGCTGGGTGTAGGCCAGGAGTTCCGGGGCGGATTCCTCGGCATAGGCCTTGAAGGTCTTTTGCCCGGACCACAGCCCGCCCAGAGCCACGGCCAGGGATCCGAAGAACAGTGCCCCGGCCAGCCCCGTGGCCAGGAAAAGGCGGGTTCCGATGCTCCGGACCGATGCGAACACGATGCCTCCCATGGACCGGGTCCCGGCCATGGTCAATGGATCGGCCCGTTCCCGGATGACTTGTGTATCCGCGGATCAGATGAGGCGTTTTTGCCCTTTGGGGTGATGGAGGACCACCTCTTTCACCCGATGGATCCAGCCGGCCCGGTCCCGGGGATCCAGGGACTCGTGGGGGATGGACCGCTCTGCCAGGAGCTGGTCCACCAGCGTGTCGATGGATTCGGCGAAGAAGGTGTCCGTATCCCGCACGCCGTCGGCGGACACCTGGCCGGAGAAGGGCACCTTGAAGAGCAGGTCGTAGCCCTTCATCCAGTGGTGCATGAACCGCTCGATGGCCATCTGGCGGCCGAAGGCCAGCATCATGTAGGCGTAGTTGTCCAGCACGCTCCGGTCGCACACCACCACGTCATGCTGGCTGCCGGAGCGGATCTCCTCGGCCATCTGGGTCATGAAGATCCAGGTCTGGGCCTCGAGCGAGGTCTTCTGGTTGATGGGCAGGGGCGAGAGCCGCGCCACCTCCTTCACGATGTCCACGTGGATGCCCTCCCGCTTGAGGGCCGCGGCCAGCTCGTAGCAGAGGGTGGTCTTGCCCACGCCGTGGGTGCCGATGAATGCGACTTTCATGACCTCAGTATCCCCGGGGGGGCCCGTCGGCGGATGTGCCCTTCATCAACCTTGGCCTCCGTCCCCACCCTTTTGGTCCCGCCGGACCTGCATTTCCTGCCGGAATGTGGCGGCGCATTCGGGACAGACGCCGTGGGTGAAGGTGGCTTCGGTGTGCTGGGAGAGGTAGGCCTCGATCTGGTTCCAGTAGCCCCGATCGTCGCGCACTTTCTTGCACTGGCCGCAGATGGGGAGCATGCCGCTGAGCTGCTTCACTTCCGTGAGGGCCTGCGTCAGATCGCGGATCAGGTTCTCCCGGTCGGCCTCCAGCCGCTTGCGCTCGGTGACATCCCGGGTGACGCCCTGGAAGCCCATCAGGCGGCCGTCCTCGCCCCAGACGATCCGCCACTGGGCCTCCACCTGGAGTTCCCGGCCATCCTTGTGCGTCACGGTGGCCTCGAGCAGATCCCCTTCGAAGGGCTGGGTTCCCGGAGGCAGCAGGCGCGCGGCTGTCATCCGTTCCTGGACGGCCTTGGCGGTTTCCTTGGAGAGGGCCCGGTTCTCGGGGCTCAGGGCGAGGAATTCTTCCGGCGTCCAGCCGCGCTGGCGGGTGAGGGAGGGACTGATGTAGGTGATCAGGCCCTCGGGGTCCATGGACCAGATGACGTCCGTGGCATTCTCGGCCAGCAGCCGGTATTTGGCCTCCTCGGCCGCCAGGCGATCCTGGTCTGCCAGCTGGCGGAGCCAGGCGGAGCGGGCCAGCCAGCCCATGGCCAGGGTGAGGGTCACCAGGGCGGCGGCGGCGGCGAGGGTGATGGCGGCATGGCGGCGCCAGGGCTGGAGGTATTCGGATTCGGCGAGGCCGACCAGGATGTGGAGCCGCGGGTGGTCGATCCGCCGCAGGGTATAGGTGCGGCGCTGGCCGTCCAGCGTGGAGCTGGCGGTGAAGTGGACCATGGGGGCGGAGGCCTGCACGGCCGCGAGGTAGTCGCCTCCGATCCGGGGGTCCCCGATCATCTGTTCCAGCCCCTGGAAATGGGGGTGGCGGGACAGGAGGGCCAGGTTCTCGCCCCTGAGGGAGACGGTGCCGTGGCGCCCCACGTCCACCTTGGACATGGCCTGGGCCAGCCGCTCGAGGGAAAGGGTGGCGCGTACCGTACCGGCCAACGCTCCCTGGGGCCCGTCGATCCGGCGGGCCAGGGTGATGGCCCAGGCGCCGCCCTGGCCGTCCCGGGCCGGTGGAGAAATGACCAGCCCCGCCGGGCCATCCTGCGGCAGGGCCCGGAAGGCCTTTCGCGGGCCCACGGGAGCCGGGTCCCCGGAGGGCGTGCCCTGAAGGAAGCGTCCCTCCGGGTCGGTGACCCAAAGCGCATCGACCATGCCCAGGTGGACGAACTGGGTCTCCATGAGGGACAGGAGCCCCGGGTTCCGGAGACCTCCAGGGCTCCGCGCCGACTGGTCCCTGATCGACAGGAGGGTTAGGTCGATCTGGCGGAGGGTGCCGTTCACGTTCTGTTCCAGCACCTGGGCCAGATTCTGGGTGGTCGTCTCCGCATGTTGCACATGGCCGTGGCGGCTCTGGCGGACTTCCCAGATGGCGAGCCCCACGATCAGGAGGTTGAATCCCACCATAAGCGCCCGCATCCCCTTCGCGAAGGTGGAAGGGCTGACCCTGGGGGTGTGGGTCAAAAGGTTCATAGAGCTCAGAATAGGCTCACGCCGTCCATGGCGCCGGGCTGTTCTACCCCGAACAGCTTCAGCAGGGTGGGGGCCACATCGCTGAGGGCGCCGCCCGCGCGAAGCTGGCGGGCCTCGAAGCCCGCCGCCACGAGGACCGCGGGCACGGGATTCAGGGTGTGGGCCGTGTGCGGGCTGCCGCGCTCATCCCGCATGCACTCGCAGTTGCCGTGATCCGCCGTGATGAAGAGGGCGCCGTCCATGGCCAGGGTGGCCTCGGCGATGCGGCCCACGGCGGCGTCGATGGCCTCGCAGGCGGTCACGGCCGCGGCCAGGTCCCCGGTGTGGCCGATCATGTCCGGGTTGGCCAGGTTGCACACCAGCAGGCGGTACTGGCCGGATCGGATAGCGTCCTCCAGGCCCTGGCTCACCTCCGCCAGGCTCATCTCCGGCTGCAGATCGTAGGTGGCCACTTTCGGGGACGGCACCAGGCGGCGNNTCTGGGGCGGATAGGCCACGGACACGAAGGGATCCAGTGCCACGTCGTAGGCCGTGAACGTGAGGAGTTTGACTGCGGGACGCTTGTTCCGGGCGAATCCGGCGAAGGCCGGATGCACCAGGGCATGGCAGATCTGCCGGGCGCGGTCGGCGCGGAAGTTGAACCACAGCACCCCGTCGCCATCGGCGATGGGATGGAAGGCATCGAGTTTCGTGGGGGCCACGAACTCGTCCGTCTCGCCCCGGGCGTAGGCCGCGGCGATGGCGGCCAGGGCGTCCGGGGCCGCCTGGGGGGCCTCGCCGTCCACATAGAGCTTCCAGGCCTGCTCGGTGCGCTCCCAGCGCTGGTCCCGGTCCATGGCCGTGTAGCGCCCGCAGACCGAACCCAGGGTGACGAGCGGGCAGGCCCGCAGCTGGAAGGTGAGCCACTGGAGGTAGCCGTCGGCGCTCTTCTGGGCCGTGTCGCGGCCGTCGGTGATGGCGTGGATGGTCGTGGGCACGCCCTCGGCCTGGGCCCACTGGGCCAGGGCCACGAGGTGGCTCTGATGGCTGTGGACGCCGCCGTCACTCACGAGGCCCATGAGATGCAGGCGCTTGCCTGAGGCCTTGAGGCCGGCCAGCAGGGCACCCATGGCGGCGTTCTCGCGGAAGGTGCCCCGCCGGATGGCGGCGTCGATGCGGGTGAGCTCCTGCCAGACCACGCGGCCCGCGCCCAGGTTCATGTGGCCCACTTCCGAATTGCCGAACTGGCCGTCCGGCAGGCCCACGGCCTCGCCGCTGGTGAGCAGCTGGGTGGTGGCGTAGGCCTTCCGCAGGGCGTTGAAGCGCGGCATGCGGGCCACGAACGTGGCATCGAAGGCATTCCGGGGCCCATCGCCGAAACCGTCGAGGATGAGCAGGGTGATGGGACCTGGGATCATGAGGGCTATGCCTTCCTCGCGGTGCGCTGCCGGGCCTTGAGTCCCTTGGGCAGGTCCTCCTCGGCCACGAAGCCGATGGACCGGTCCTTCGAGGCGCCCTCGATCTCCTCGCCCTGGAGCATCTTCATGACCATTTCCAGCTTCTGTTCCACGGCCGCCACGCGCATGGACACCTGCGCCTGGGCGGTGAGGACGTGACGGGCCTCGGCGAAGGCGGGAAGCAGCGTGAACAGGGCGGCTTCCTTATCCTTCTCCACCAGGCCCGCCAGCAGGGCCGCGCCGGCCTCGGTGAAGGCCCGCACCGGGGCGTCGGGGATCTTCTGCCGCTCCTCGGCGGTCAGGTGGAACACCAGTGTTTCCGGGAAGCGCCCGGGGTGGGCCTTCACCAGAGCGGTCAGGGCCTTGGGTTCGAGGCCGAGCTGACCGGCCAGCACCCCGTCCGGCAGGGCGGCGGCATCCCTGATCCAGAGCAGGCGGGAGAGGATCTCGACGGGGGCGCTCACGGCACCTGTTCCCCGTGCGGATGGGACAGCAGGTAGAGGACGGCCATGCGGACGGGGACGCCGTTGGTCACCTGGTCGAGGATCAGGTTGTTGGGGCCATCGGCCACATCGCTGGTGATCTCCAGGCCACGGTTGATGGGGCCGGGGTGCAGCACCACCACGTCCTTCCTGGCCTGCTGCATGCGGGCGGGGTTGAGCTGGAAGAAGCGGCTGTACTCGCCCTGGCCGGGGATGTAGGCGCCGGTGCCGCGCTCGAACTGGGCGCGGAGCATCATGATGGCGTCCTGGCTGGGAATCACCGCGTCGAAATCGTGGCTGATGTCGATGGAGGGCCAGGTGGCCTTCATCTCCTGGGGCACCAGGGTGGGCGGGCCCACCAGCGTGACCTTGGCGCCCATGCGGGTGAGCAGCCAGAGGTTGGAGCGCACCACGCGGCTGTTGCGGATATCCCCCACGATGGCCACCCGGAGGCCTTCGAGCTTCCCGAAGCGCTTGCGCAGGGTGTAGGCGTCCAGCAGGGCCTGGGTGGGGTGCTCGTGGGAACCATCGCCGGCGTTGATGATGCTGGCCTTCATGTGCCGGGCCAGCAGGGCGTGGGCGCCCGGGGCGCTGTGGCGCATGACGATGAGGTCCGGGTGCATGGCCTCCAGGTTCATGGCCGTGTCGATGAGTGTCTCGCCCTTGTTGAGGCTGCTGGTGTCGGCATCGAAGTTGATGATCTCTGCGGACAGCCGCTTCTCGGCGATCTCGAAGCTGTTGCGGGTGCGGGTGCTGTTCTCGAAGAAGAGGTTCACCACCAGCTTCTTGCGGAGGGCGGGGACGATCTTGATGCTGGGGCGCTCGCAGACCTCCTCGAAGGCCTGGGCCTGGTCCAGCAGGGCGGTGATGTCCCGGGAGCTGAGGGGTTCGATGCCAAGCAAGTGCTTGTGGGGAAAGACGTAACGTTCGGCGGTCATCAGCAGGCCTCCACGGTCACACCGTCTTCGCCGTCGATCTCCTTCAGCCGCACGGCCACCCGGTGCCCCGGGGGCACGTCCACCTGGAGGCCCGCGAAATCGGCCTGGATGGGCAGTTCCCGGCCACTGCGGTCGGCCATGACCAGGAGCATCACCCGGCGGGGCCGTCCGTGGTCCAGCAGGGCGTCCAGGGCCGCCCGGACCGTGCGCCCCGTATAGAGGACGTCATCCACCAGCACGACCGTGCGTTCCTTCAGGGCGAAGGGGATTTCCGTGGGCCGGACGATGGGGCTGCCCACCATCTCGGTGAGGTCGTCCCGGTAGAGGGTGATGTCCAGGGCCCCCACGGGCACCTGGGCGCCGGTGGTCCTGCGGAGGATGGCCGCCAGGCGCTCGGCCAGGGGCAGACCCCGGGACCGGATGCCGAGGAGGACGACCTCTTCTTCGGGCTGCATCCGGGCCACCAGATCAGCGGCCAGCCGCCGGAGGGTGGCTTCCATCTGGCCGGGGTCCAGGGGACAAGGACCAAGGGCATCGGGCATGGAACCTCCGGGGTGCGCCCCCGCGGGGCGCGCGCACAGACTCAAGTCTAGCCGAGCCCGGCCCGGGGCCGAGGGCACCGGAGCCAGGTTTTGCAGGATTCAAGTCCCGGCCCCCGCCCTCCGATGGCCAGATTTGAGGACGTCCACAATGAGTCTGGAACGGCGACAATTCCAAAGAATCCCCATGGAGGCCACCCTGAGCTTCCAGGAACTCAGTTTCCACAAGGGGGAGGCCCCGGCTTCGAGCCATTACCGGGACGTCTCCATCGGCGGCCTGCTGGTGGACTCCCCCCGGGCCTACCCCCTGGGCACCCTGCTCAAGCTGGAGCTCCGCGTGCCCGGCTGGGGCCGCTTCCAGAACCACTTCGGCCCCACCCAGGAGGCGGATGCGCGCCCCCTGGTCGCCCTGGGCCAGGTTGTCCGCATTGAGCAGCTGGATGAGGGCGGTTATGAGCTGGGGGTCAAGTTCCAGAACGTCTACCCCGATGACCTTGAAGCCCTCGTGAAGTTCGTGAAGGCCGCGGCGCCCCCGTCTGTTCCCCCGTCCACCCTTTGACTCTGATTCATCCCTTTCCAGGAGGCCCCCCGTGAAGATCCTCATCGTGGACGATTCCTCGACGATGCGGCGCATCATCATCAACACCCTGTCCCGCATCGGCTATACCGATGTGGTCGAGGCGGAGCACGGCAAGTCCGGGCTTGAGAAACTCGGCCAGGGCGGCGTGGAGATGATCATCACCGACTGGAACATGCCGGAGATGGATGGCCTCGAATTCGTGAAGACCGTGCGCGGCCAGAACGCCGCCATCCCGATCCTCATGGTGACGACCAACGCCGCCAAGGAGGACATCGTGGAGGCGCTCCAGGCCGGCGTGAACAACTACGTGGTGAAGCCGTTCACCCCGGAGACCCTCAAGGAAAAGATCGAGTCCCTCCTCGGGTAGGGAGCAGGCCATGGACCAGTCCGAGATCGACGCCCTCCTCGCCGGAGGCGGCAAGCCACCGAAGAAGCCCAAGGCGGCCGCGAAGGCCCCGGCTGCCGCCGCGCCCGCGCCGAAGCCGGCGCAGCCTTCAGCTCCTGCCGCGGGCGCAGGCCCCCACCAGGACGGCGCTGGCCATGTCATCGCCGAGCTGGATACCGTCACCGCCGTCACCGAGCGGGAATCCAACAAGGTCATGGATCAGCTGGACCAGATCAGCCGTCTGGTGTCCCGCCAGCAGCAGCTGATCACCGGCATGATGCAGCACGAGGGCGCCCAGTCCCCCGGCGTCCAGCAGGCCATCCATGAGGTCATGGGCGCCGGCAAGGAGATCCAGGACAAGGTCTTCGAGGCCATGGATCTCATGCAGTTCCAGGACATCACCCGCCAGAAGCTGGAGCGCATCGTCCACCACCTCCGCCAGATCCACGACTACATCGTGGAGCTGCTGGGGACGGGGCTGAAGAGCGAGGCCGAGCGGCCCTCCATCAGCCACACCATCGCCCAGACCGGCACCACCCCCGACGAGAACAAGGCCCACGCGGACTCCGTGATCGAGGCCTTCAAGTCCCAGAAGAAAGGGTGATCCATGGCCGCCGAGAGCACCCAGGCCCTTCTCGCCAGTGAGCTGGTCCCCTCGGGCCAGCTGGTGACGTTCACCCTGGACGGCGTGGAGTTCGGCCTGGACATCGACCGGGTGCAGGAGATCACCCACCGGACCGATGTCACGCCGATCCCCGGCAGTCCCAGCTTCATCCTGGGAGTGATCAACCTCCGGGGTCTCATCATCCCGGTGATCGACAGCCGGACCCGCTTCCATCTGGCGCCCCAGGAGACCACCGCCAAGACCCGGATCATCGTGCTCCGCCTGGGCAGCGGCGCCACGGGGCTCCAGGTGGATTCCGTGGCCGAGGTGGTCCGCCTGGAGGACCACACGTTGCGGGAGACGCCGCCCCTGGTGGCGGGCATCCGGGCCGAGTACCTGGCGGGCATGGTCACGGTGGGAAACCGGCTGATCACGCTCATCCACCTCGAGAAGCTCCTGGACAGTTCGGAGCTGACCCGCCGGGCCGAGTTTGAGGATCTGGGCCTGGGCGGCTCCCTGGCCATGGGCTCCGAAGACTACGTCGAGGAGGCCGAGCAGGACGGCCGCCCCTTCGTGACCTTCCGCCTCGGGGCCGAATCCTTCGGCATCGCCCTCCACCAGGTGGAGGAGATCGTCGAGCTGCCCCTGGTCACCAAGGTTCCGGACGCACCGGACTATGTGCTGGGGGTCATCTGCCTCCGGGACCAGGTGATGCCGCTCATCGACCTGTCCGAGATCCTGTCCATCGAGCAGGGCAGTGCGCCCCGCAAACGGGACATGGTGGTGCTGCTCTCCTTTGGAACCGCCCGCATCGGCGTGGTGGTGGACGAGATCCAGGAGATCCTCCGGGTCCTGGACGAGCAGGTCCTGCCACCGCCCCAGACGCTTTCCGAGGCGGAGCGGGAGCATCTGGAGGGCATCCTCCTGCTGCCCGGCCGCATGGTGAGCCTCATCAACGTGCTGAAGATCATCACCGGCGACGACCAGGAGAAGATCGCCGCCATGGGCCAGGGCCTCGGCCTGACGGATGTCCGTGCCCAGGAGGCGGTGCCCAGCCTGGAGCTGGTGGTCTTCCGCCTGGGNNGTGCCCCGGGCGCCCCAGTTCGTGGACGGCGTGCTGAACCTGCGCGGCGAAGTGATGCCGGTGGTGGATCTCCGCACGCGGTTCGGCCTCGAGCGGGTGGAGGCGACCTCCATCTCCCGCATCCTCATCACGAGCATCGGCGGGGTGTTCACCGGCCTGGTGGTGGATGCCGTGAACGAGGTCCGTCCGGTGGAACTCAGCCGGTTCGGTCCCCCTCCCTCCGTCACCGCCGTGGGCGCCAACCGCTACATCGAAAAGGTGGCGCGGCTGGACAACGGCATGATCTTCCTCCTGGAGCTCCAGCAGCTCCTCACGGACGCCGAAACCGGACAGCTCCAGAACCTCCAGGGGCGCAAAGCCGCGGACCACAGGACGGGTGAGCCATGAACGATTTCGCCCTCGACGACCCCAGCTTCTACGAGGATTTCCTCGTCGAGGCACAGGAGCACTTCGAGCAGATCGAAACGAACTTCCTGGCCCTGGAAGAATCGCCGGGCGACCTGGATCTGCTGAATGCCATCTTCCGCAGCGTCCACACCATCAAGGGCGCCGCTGGGTTCCTGGGCCTCCAGAAGGTCCAGGCGCTGGCCCATGTGGGCGAGAACATGCTGGACGATCTCCGCAAGTCCCGCATGGAGCTCAGCGACCGGGTGATGGAACTGCTTTTCGAAGCCGTGGACATGCTCAAGGTCCTGGTGGACGACGTGCGCATCCAGGTCCGGAAGCAGGGGGAGCCCGAGGATCCCGATCCCAGCGAACTGATCCGGAGCCTGGAGACCGTCCGCAAGGGCGGGGCGGAGCTTTCCGCCGCCCACGCCGCGGCGCCGGCCACGGGAACGCTGCATTTGCCCGTGCCTCTGCAGGGCCTGGATCCCGCCGGTCGACGGGCCGCCGAGGCCGCCCTGGCAGATGGCAAGTCCGTGGTGGGTGTCCACATCGAGCTGAGCGGCGCCATCTTCGGTACCGCCTTCAACCCCTTTTCGGTCTTCCAGATGGTGGAGCTGGTGGGGCGCCTGCTGCACCGGCAGATGGTTCCCCGGGAACCCCTGGTGGATCTGGATACCTTCGACCCCAGGACCTTCCATCTGGACCTCGTGCTGGTCATCGAGGCGACGGAACCCATGGAGGAGATCCGCAAGGTCTTCGGAGCCGTGGCCCACGCGGCCATCGGCCTGTTCCCCCTCAGCCTGGGGGAGGTCCCCGACGCCACCGCCGGCATCGCGCAGGTGGATGACCGGAGGAAGACCGGCCGGCGCGCCGCGGATGAAAAGGGGTCTTCCGACACCATCCGCGTGAGCCAGGCCAAGCTCGAGCAGTTCATGAACATCGTGGCGGAGCTGATCATCAGCAAGACCATGATCAGCCACCTCGTGGAGCGCCTCGTGCCGCAGGTGAACGGCCACCCCGCCGCGGGCGTCGCCAAGGAGCTGGCCCACGCGTCGGTGCACCTCGATCACGTCAGCAAGGAGATCCAGGCCTCGGTGCTGGGCATCCGCATGGTGCCGGTGAAGACGGTCTTCACCAAGTTCCCGCGCATGCTCCGCGATCTGGCCAAGGCCAGCGGCAAGAAGATCGACCTCCACATGACCGGCGAGGACACCGAGATCGACAAGAGCATCATCGAGGAACTCGGTGATCCGATGATCCACCTCATCCGCAACAGCGCGGATCATGGCATCGAATCCCCTGAGGTCCGCCTGAAGGCCGGCAAGCCCGAGGTGGGCACCGTCACCCTGCGGGCCCGCCATGAAGGGGATAGCGTCATCGTGGAGATCGAGGACGACGGCAAGGGCATCGATCCCGCCGTCATCCGGGCCAAGGCCGTGGAAAAGGGCCTGCTGTCCCAGGACCGGGCCGATGCGATGCCCGACGAGGAAGTGGTCGAGTTGATCTTCATGCCGGGCTTCAGCACGGCGGCCAAGGTGACGGACATCTCCGGCCGCGGCGTGGGCATGGATGTGGTCCGCTCCAACGTCCGCAAGCTCAACGGGCGGGTCGGCGTCCGCTCCACCGTGGGGAAGGGCTCGATCTTCACCATCCGCCTGCCCCTCACCCTGGCCATCATCGACGCGCTGCTCGTGTCCAGCGGCGGCCAGGTCTTCGCCCTTCCCGGAACCTCGGTGGAGGAGACCCTGATCGTGCCGCCGGAGACCCTGTCCCACCTCACCAGCCGGCGGGCCATCGACCTCCGCGGCGAGGTGCTGGGCGTGTCGCGCCTCAAGCACCTCCTGAAATCGACATCGCCCACGAATGCCGCTGACGAGGCCGACGGCCTGTCGGTGGTGGTGGTGTCCGCGGCCGGCCGCCGCATGGGCATCATCGTGGATGCCTTCGTCCGCCGCCAGGAGGTGGTCATCAAACCCCTGGCGCCCTACCTCGCCAGCCTGCCCGGCATCAGCGGCGCGTCCATCATGGGCGATGGCGGCGTGGTGCTGATCCTGGATCCCGCTGAATTGATGCAGCTCGCCGTCCAGGAGGCTGTGTGAGCCTCGGCGCCGCGCCCACGCCCCAGGCCGAGGCAGGGGGCCGCGCCGGGGGCCGGGAATCCGTCCACCACCGGTTCATGACCTTCTACGTGGATGACCGGCACTATGGGCTGCCGCTGCGCCACGTTGCGGAGATCACACCCCTCCGCGAACTGAACAAGCTGCCCCACATGCCCAAGGCGGTGGAAGGCATCCTGGACCTCAGGGGCCGGGTGCTGCCCGTGGTGAACCTGCGGGTGCGGATGTCCCTGCCTCCCCTCGATCCCTCCAAGACCGGCACCATCCTGGTGCTGGATCTGGCGGGAACGGCCACGGGCCTGCTGGTCGATGCGGTGGACGCGGTGCTGAGCGTGCCCGAGGAGGATCTGGTTCCGGCGAGCCCGCTGCTGGCGGGCCTTGACGGCGCCTGGGTGGAAGGCTTCATCGTCCAGGGCGAGCGGGTGGTCACGCTGCTCGACGCGGCCCTGGTCGCCAGCCAGGGCGCGGGCCGGACCCTGGGCCGGGAGGTCCTGGCCAACCTCAGCCTGGAAGAGCGGCTGGATGACAGCCTGCGCCGCCTCATCGAGATGGCCCCCCCCAAGGTGCAGGGGGAGAACCGGGTCATGCCCCAGATCGAAACCTCGGTCTCCTATACCGAACAGGAAATGGCCAAGGTGCTGGATCGGGTGGAGGCCATGCTCGCCAGCACCGACAAGGTCTTCCATGGTCTCGGCTACCTGAAGCAGGAGGCGGGGCTGGGCCGGCTCAAGGGCCGGGAGCAGGACATCGCCGACCTGGAGCGCCTCAACCAGGATCTCCAGGACACGGTGTTCGCCCTCATCCAGCAGATGCAGTTCCAGGACATCGCCCGGCAGAAGCTGGAGCGGGTCATGGCCCACCTGAAGGGCATGCAGGTGGCCATCGCGGGCAAGTTCCGGGCGGAGCGCAAGGCCCAGTAGGGATTGCCCACGGTCCACTGGAGCCACCCTCCCTACCCGGGCACAATAAGGGTTCGCCTCTGGAGTCCCCGTGAGCAGCCAGCCCTTCACCGAAGTCCGATTCCTCGCCGGCCAGGTCGGCGAGATTGTCCGGCTGCGGGGCTGGGTCCGCAATGCCCGCACCAGCAAGACCCGCTTCATCGAGCTGCGGGACGGCTCGGGCTTCGTCCAGTGCGTGGTGGGCGCCGCCGAGGCCGATCCCGAGAGCTACGAGTTGGCCGGGAAGCTCACCCAGGAAGCCGCCATCACCCTGACGGGCCTGGTGCAGCAGCACCCCAAGACCGGCGAACCGGAACTGCTGGTGAAGTCGCTGGAACTCATCGGCGGCAGCGCGGACTTCCCCATCACGCCCAAGGAGCACGGCACCGAGTTCCTCATGGAGAACCGCCACCTCTGGCTGCGCAGCAAGCGCCAGTGGGCCATCCTCCGCATCCGCCACACCCTGGTGAAGGGCATCCGCGACTTCTTCGACGGGGACGGCTTCACGCTGCTGGACGCCCCCATCCTCACGCCCAGTGCCTGCGAGGGCACCAGCACGCTCTTCGGCACCGAGTACTTCCACGAGGGCACGGCCTTCCTCAGCCAGTCGGGCCAGCTCTACCAGGAGCCGGGCATCGCGGCCTTCGGCAAGACCTACTGCTTCGGCCCCACCTTCCGGGCGGAGAAGAGCAAGACCCGCCGCCACCTCACGGAGTTCTGGATGGTGGAGCCCGAAGTGGCCTTCGCCCACCTGGACGATGTCATGGTCCTGGGCGAGCGCATGACCAAGTTCCTCATCCAGCGCGTGCTGGAGGGCCGGCAGGAGGAGCTGAAGATCCTCGAGCGCGACCTCGCCCCCCTGGAAACCGCCCTCAACACCACCTTCGACCGCATGACCTACACCGAGGCCGTGGACAAGCTGAAGGCGCTGGGCAGCGACATCAACTGGGGCGAGGACTTCGGCAACGACGACGAGACCATCCTCATGAACGCCACGGACCGGCCCCTGTGGGTCCATCGCTTCCCGAAGGCCTTCAAGGCCTTCTACATGGAGCCGGATCCCCTGGATCCGAAGCTGGCCCTGGGCGCCGACCTGCTGGCCCCCGAAGGCTACGGCGAGGTCATCGGCGGCGGCGAGCGCGCCTCCAGCCTCCAGTACCTCCTGGATCAGATCGAGCACGAGGGCCTGAGCCGCGCCGACTATGAGTGGTACCTCGACGTCCGCAAGTACGGCAGCGTCCCCCACGCGGGCTTCGGCATGGGCCTCGAGCGCGCCGTGGCGTGGATCTGCAAGCTGCCGCATGTCAGAGAGACCATCCCCTATCCCCGCATGATGGGGACGTTGCGGCCCTGACCAGTTGCCGTTCCGGCGCGCGGGCTGCGCCCGCGCGTATGAAAACCGCTGCGCGGTTTTCGTCAAAGAGGCAAGCTGGAATGCGGTGAGCGAGGCCGCGGTCCCTATATTTCGCGCGGAACGCGCCTACGAAAATCGCGCAGCGATTTTCGCCTTCACAGCTGCATCACCACCCCCGGCAGCTTCTGGATGGCCTCCCGCAGCGGCGTCTCGGCCTTGTCGTCGGGCAGGGTGACCCAGAAGGTGTAGCTGATGAAGGCGCCCTTGCAGTTGGCCTGGTGCTGCTCATCGCCTTCGGCCTGGGGTCCCAGGTGGGCGAGGATCAGCGCCATGACCATGTCGGGGCGCAGTTCCTCCTGGCGTCCGATGATCTTCATGGGGACGCGGAAGGGGTAGGTGATGTCGGGGCGGCGGCAGGCTTCCATGTCCTCCATCTTACCGTTTGCTAGGCTGGAGGGTCGGAGGGGCGCCTGTGCTGGATCGGCTGAAGGACCTGGAAGCGCAGTCCCGCGGGCTGGATCCCGGCGCGGAGGCGCGGGCCCCCATGTGGGAAGCCGTCCGGACCTACGGGGAGGCGTTCCTCCAGGCCCTTCCGGAATCCCCGGCCTTCATCCTGAAGGAACACCCCGGAGCGGGGCTGGGGGACTACCCCATTCCCGAGGCTGGACGGCCCCTGGCCAGGATCCTGGACACCCTTGCCACCCAGGTGGATGGCGTGGGGGCCAACGGGGCCTCGGGCCGCCACTTGGCCTTCATCCCCCCTTCGTCGCTGTTCGCGGGGGCCCTGGGGGACCTGCTGGCGGCCATCACCAACCGCTACGCGGCCTACTTCTTTGCCGGGCCCGGCGCTGTGCGCATGGAGAACCAGGTCATCGGCTGGCTGGCCCGGGAGATGGGCCTGCCCGAGGGCAGTTCGGGCAACCTGGCCTCCGGCGGCAGCATGGCCCACCTGGTGGGCCTCTGCGCGGCCCGGGAAGCCGCGGGGCTGAAGGCGGCGGACTACGCGAAGGCCTGTGTCTACCTGTCGGATCAGGCCCATCACTGCCTCGTGAAGGCCCTCCGGGTGGTGGGCATGGGGGAGGCGACCGTGCGGAGCATCCCCACGGACAGGGCCTTCCGCCTGCGGCCCGAGGCCCTGGAAGCCGCCATCCTTGAGGATCGGCGGGCGGGGCTCCGGCCCTGGCTGGTGGTGCCCACCGCGGGCACCACCAACACCGGGGCGATCGATCCCCTGGAGGCCTGCGCCGACCTGGCCGCCCGTCACGGCCTGTGGATGCACACGGATGGCGCCTACGGGGCCTCCTTCGCCCTGACGGATACCGGAAAGGCTGTGCTGCGGGGCCTGGACCGCAGCGACAGCCTGGTGCTGGACCCCCACAAGGGGCTGTTCACGCCCCTGGGGCTGGGGGCCGTGCTGGTGCGGCACCTGGATCCTCTGCGGAAGGCCCACGCCTTCCAGGCGGACTACCTGCCCTCGCCGCCGGAGGACCTGGAGGAGCTGAGCCCCTCGGAGACCACCCTGGAATTCAGCAAGCACGCCCGGGCGTTGCGGTTATGGCTGCCCCTCCAGCTCCACGGCGCTGGGGCTTTCCGGGCGGCCCTGGAGGAAAAGCTCCTGCTGGCCCGGTACGCCTACGAGCGGCTCAGGGAGATCCCGAACCTGGATCCGGGCCCTGCGCCCCAGCTCAGCGTCCTGGCCTTCCGGTTCCTGCCGCCCTCGGGCGATACGGATGCCTTCAATCAGGCCCTGCTGCAGCGTCTCACGGCGGAGGGCCGCGTCTTCCTCAGCGGCACCCGCCTGAACGGCGCCTTCCACCTGCGCCTGGCCATCCTCGCNNCTCTCGACGCGCCGCGTCGTGAGCCGGGGGCTACGCGACCTCGATCTCCCGCAGATCCTTGCCCGGCTTGAAGCGGATGCTCTTGCCCTTGGGGATCTGGACGCTGGCGCCGGTCTTGATGTTCCGGCCCATGCCCCGCTTGCGGGGACGGGGCTCGAACACGCCGAAGCCGCGGATCTCGATGCGGTGGCCGTTCAGGAGGGCGTCCTTGAGACGCTCGGTGAGGAGGTCCACCACCTGGAGGGCGGTGGCCCGGGAGCACGGGTGCACCTTCATCAGCGAATTGGCGATGTCGATCTTGATCATCAGCGACCTCGGGCCAGGGAGTGGGAGAGCCAGAATACGTGGAAGAGCGGCTAGCGTGCCAGGGTGATTTTCACGTCGGTGGTCGGGGGCATGGACATGGGCATCCCCGGGGCGGGGGTCTGGACCACCGGGGGCGCGGCGCCGCCGGCTTCCCGGCCTCCGCCCTGGGCGATGGACATGCCCCGCTCCATGTTGGCCCGGGCCATGTCGGCCGTGGCCATGACGCCCTCCAGCCGCAGCTTGAACTCGCCCACATTGGTGGCGCGGAGCAGGGCCTCTTCCTCGGTGATGAGGCCCTGCTTGAGCAGGAAATAGAGGCTCTGGTCGAAGGTCTGCATGCCGTACTGGGCGGTGCCCGAGGCGATGACGTCCTTCAGCATCTTGGTCTTGTCCTTGTCCTCGATGCAGGTGCGCACGGTTTC
>DPRT01000178.1 GCA_003538615.1 Holophagaceae bacterium
GAAAGCACCCGCATCGGGGATCTGCTGAGCTTCCACGGCCGCGACCCGGAGAGCGTATCCGAGCGGGTGCGGGGCGCCACCCTCCGCAAGGCCGCTTCCATCGCGGGCCACCCGGCCATCCTGAGCCTGGCCTTCGGCCCCGGGACGGTGGCGGTCTCCCTGGAAGGCCCGCGGGGCCCCCGGGCCATGGCCGAGGCCCACCGGGCCACCCTGCGGCTGCTGGCCTGGCAGGGTGATCCCACGCCCTTCGAAGCGGCCCATCCGGCCCTGGCCCGGGGCCGCGAGGGCCTGCGGGTGCCCCTCACGCTCGATCCCTTCGAGGCCCTGGTGTGGGCCATCCTGGGCCAGCAGGTGAACCTGGCCTTCGCCTACGCCCTGCGACGCGACCTGATCCGCCTGGCGGGCACGCCGGTGGGCGAGCTCATCGCCCATCCGGAGGCTTCACAGATCGCGGCCCTGGATCCCGGGGACCTGCTGGCCCGGAGGTTTTCAGGACGCAAGGCCGAGTACCTGCTGAACGCGGCCACGAAGGTGGCGGGGGGCGAGCTGCGGCTGGACGGCATGCTCACGGCCACCGGGGCCGGGAAAGCCCTGCTGGCCCTGCGGGGCTGCGGCCCCTGGACCGCGCAGTACGTGCTGATGCGGGGCCTGGGCTTCCGCGACTGCGTGCCCGTGGGGGACGCGGCCCTGACCCTGGCACTCCAGCGCTGGTTCCAGCTCGATGAGCGCCCGGACGCGCCGGAGACGCTGCGCCTCCTGGCTCCGTTCGCGCCCCACCGCAGCCTCGCCACCTTCCACCTCTGGGCCAGCCTGAAGGGAGTCCCCGCATGACGGGAATCCATCGCCTCGACACCTCCCTCGGACCGGTGCAGGCCGCCTTCGATGCCCATGGCGCCGTGATCTACCTGGGCTTCGCCGACCACGAGTTCCGCGAGTCCCTGCTGGCCAAGCTGGCCCGCCTGGGTCCCGCACAGGCGGCTCCCGTTGGAGCCATGGCCCGCCTGCTGGATCAACTGGAGGCCTATGCCGCCGGCGCCCGGACCGCGTTCGATGTGCCCTTCCGGCTCCACGGCAGCCCCTTCGAGCAGCGCGTCTGGGCCGAACTCCAGCGCATCCCCTTCGGCGAGACCCGCAGCTACGGCCAGCTGGCCGCGGCCCTGGGCGATCCGAACCTCAGCCGGGCCGTGGGGCGGGCCAACGGCGCCAATCCCGTGTCGATTCTGGTGCCCTGCCACCGGGTGATCGGGGCCAGCGGCGCCCTCACGGGCTATGCGGGCGGCCTGGCCCGGAAGGCGCGGCTCCTGGCGCTGGAAGGGGCGGTCAGCCCTGGCGCGTCCCGTCCGGCCGGGTCCAGATGAACGCGAGGACACCCGCCAGGCTCAAGCCCAGGGCCACCTGACTGATCCTGGGCATCCGGGTGAAGGCGAGGGTGAGAGTGGCGCTGGCCAGGATCGCGGCGGTGGCCGAGCGCTTGGCGGCGGGGCGGATGGCCCGCTGGGTCTCCCAGTCGTTCAGCAGGGGGCCGAAGCGCCGGTGGCGGAGCATCCAGGCATGGAGTCGCTCCGAGGACCGGGCGAAGCAGGCGGCGGCCAGCAGCAGGAAGGGCGTGGCCGGCAGCAGGGGCAGGAACAGGCCCAGGACGGCCAGCACGAGGCACAGCAGGCCGGCGGCGAGGAGCAGGGGGTGGAGCCAGGGCCGGGGTGGCGGGGTCACGCTCATCCGTCCAGGCGGCCCAGGGGCCCGCGGGTGAGGCTCAGGGTTTCCGTCGCCGTGGCCCCCAGGGCCGTCTGGAGCAGCGCCAGGGCCGCGCCCGTATCCACGGCGCCGCAGGAGAAGTAGTCCACGGCGGCGAAGCGGTGCTCGGGCCAGGTGTGGATGGCCAGGTGGCTTTCGGCGATGATCACCGCGCCGCTGACGCCGTGGGGGCTGAAGTGGTGGAAGCTGTGGGTGACGATGGTGGCGCCGGAGGCCCGGGCGGCCTCCAGCATGGCGGCGGTGATGCGCTCCAGGTCGGCGAGGACGGCGGCCTCGCAGCCCGTGAACTCCACGAGCAGGTGGCGGCCCAGGGCGCTCAAGGCCGCTTGGTCAGCAGGGCCACGCACTCCACATGGCTGGTGAGGGGGAAGAGATCCAGCACGGCCAGCTTCTCCAGGTTCCAGGCCGGAGCCAGGCGCTTCAGGTCCCGGCAGAAGGCGGCGCCATCGCAGCCCACCAGCACCAGGGTTCCGGCCCCGGCGGCGCACAGGCGGTCGCTGAGCGCCGGTTCCAGGCCCGCCCGGGGCGGATCCAGGAGGATGACGTCGGCGGGCTCGCCCAGCCCCTCGGGCACCCAGGCCGCCACATCGCCCACGAGGCATTCCGAAGACAGGCCCAGGGCCTCCAGGTTGCGCCGGGCCCAGGCCACGGCGGCATCGCCGGATTCCACCAGCACACGGCGCTGGAAGCGGGTCCCGAGCAGGGCGGAGAACAGCCCCACGCCCCCGTAAAGGTCATAGAGGGTGCGGCCCTTCACGCCCCAGGATTCCAGCAGTCCGCCGAAGGCCTCGGCGGCCCAGGGCGGACTCACCTGGAAGAAGGCGCCGGGTTCGTGCTCCAGCGTGATGGCGCCGAAGCGATGCCGCAGGGGCCCGGCGTGGCGGTGCCAGCCATCGGGTTCCAGGCGCCAGGTCCGGTCCCGCTCGTCCGTGGCCAGGACCTCGCCTTCCGGCGTGCCGGTGGACAGCTCCCAGCGGCCCGGACGGGAGGTGAGGATGTGGGCCGCCAGGGCCGCCTGGAGCCGCGGGATGGCCAGGGACAGGGAATCCGCCGCGGCGGGGCAGGCGGTGACGGGCACCAGGGCGCGGCTGTGGCGGCGGAAGTAGCCGAGGTCGGTGCCGTCCCAGTGGAGCTGGATGCGATGGCGGCGGGCCTCCTCCGGGGCGGGGTGCCATTCCCAGGCCACCTCCTCGCCCAGCTGGCGGCGCAGGAGGTCGGTGGCCATCTGGCGCTTGAGTTCGGGGGCGTGCCGGCCCGCCTCCCAGAGTTCACAGCCGCCGCAGGTGCCGGCCACGGGGCAGGTCGCGGGGGCCCGGCGGGGATCCCGCGTGATCCAGCGGGTGACGCGGCCTTCGCCGTGGCGGGCCTTCCAGATGACGGTGGCCTCCACGACCTCGCCCGGAAAGAGGGCGAAGGGGGCCTCCAGCAGCAGCAGGCGGCCATCGGCTTCGCGGCCCACGCCCTTGCCGCCCCAGGCCAGTCTTTCGATGGGGCCTTGCCAAGCCACGGCCGGAGCAGGGGAATTCCGATATGCTGGCGGCACCTTCGCCGTCGTCTTCGTCTTCCTGGAGCCTGATTCCGCCTTGCGATTCACGGTAGCCGTCCCCCCTGAGCACCGTAGCATCCTCCTGGACCGCATGGCCGGGGAGATGCGGCGGGTCCTGGCCTTCCAGGATGGTGGTCCCGCGGACGTGGTCCTGGGCGTCCCCGGGGAGGGCACCTTCGCGGACTGCGAGGCCTGGCCGGGTCTGGAGGCCGCCGAGGCCCTGGTGCGTGCGGCCTGGGCCCGGCTGCAGGACCGGCGGGACATGGAGCGGCTCCACGACGTGGGGCGGGC
>DPRT01000069.1:0-5285 GCA_003538615.1 Holophagaceae bacterium
GCCACAGCCAGAAAGGCGATGGCCCCCAGGGTCTGGAGGGAAGCTCGGTACAGCGGCATGACCACCTCGGAACGGCGAAAGAGCCAAGTCTAGCATGGCGTCCGCAGCCGATCCCGCGATGGGACACAGAGGGGCGCTTCCTGTCAGTGCCGCCGGAGGCGGGGAGGTTCAGCGCCGGGCGCCGGTTCCCAGCAGGGCGTTCTGCGCCGCGAGTTCGGCGGAGATCTCCTCGTCATCGTTGAGGACCGGCAGGGGATTCCGCTGCAGGCCGTCGATCTTGAGCTCGAAGTGGAGGTGCGGGCCGGTGGCGTTGCCGGTGCGCCCGACTTCGGCGATCTTCTGCCCCCGGCGGACGATGTCGCCCTCGCGGACGAGGTTCAGCTTGTGGTGGGCATAGAGGGTGGCGACACCGTTTCCGTGATCCACGACCACGTAGTTGCCGTACTGTTTGTGCTTTCCGGATAGCATCACCTGGCCGTCGAGGGCGGCGAACACGGCTGTGCCCGTGGGGGCGGAGAAATCGATGCCCCGGTGCCGGCCCTTGTAGCGGATCCGCTTCTTGCGCTGGTTCTTCACCCGGACGGTCTTGGTGCGCATCCGGGGGCCCCAGGCGGAGCTGATGGTCCGGGTCTCCACGGGCCAGAGCAGGTCCAGGCGATCCGGATCCGCCGCCGCGAAGGTGGGGAGCAGGGCGTTGAGTTCGGCTTCGCTGACGGGCGGCATGACCGACTGCATCCGGGCCAGGAGCTGGGATGGGGTGCCGGGAGCCTGGTGACCCTCCAGATGGCCCGAGGCTGCCGCGGTGTTGCCGGCCACCGGAGGCACCGCCTTGACCTGGTAGGGCAGCAGCCGCTCCAGGTGGGGCATGGGGCCCGGGGTCACGATGGCCGGGGTGGGCAGGGCCACCAGGGCGGGCCGGGGAACGGCGGGGAGGGCGGCCATGGGAGCCGCGTCATCGAGGTCCGCGACGGCGGTCCGGGAGGCACGCACCTTCAGGCGATCGCCCACGGCCAGCTTCGACAGCTTCCGGCCGGGATTCAGGGCGCCCAGCTCGGCCAGGCTCATGCCGTTGGCGCGAGCCACCGCCGCAGCGGTCTCACCCTTGCGTATCACATGAACCGAGCCATCAGCGGGCCGGGAGGAGGTCTTCTTGGAGGTCCGCTTCGGAGCGGCCTGGAGGCCGAGGCTGAGGGACGCGAGAACGAGGGTCAGGGCGGCAAGACGCATGGGGGTAACTCCCGGCTGGAACGGAAAAGCCTGCTTCGCTAGGCCTCCTTGAGGGGGTCGTGACCCCGGGTCCATGATGAATAGGAACAGTCCAGACCTATCCTACCGGGGGCCTGGAACCCTGCATATGCAAATGTTTTCCAACTGCCTCCCCGGCCTCAGGGCATCCAGGGGCATTCCGGCCAGGGCAGGGTGACGGTGCCCCGGCGGCCACCCTCCTTGCGCAGGAGGCGGGCCGGGCCGAGGGCCATGCCGTGGCTCACGGCCTTGAGCATGTCGTAGAGCACCAGCAGGCCCACGGTCACCCCGGCCAGGGCCTCCATCTCGATGCCCGTGCGCCCCTCGCAACTCACCTGCACCCGGAGCCAGGCCCGGCGGGTGGCGGGGTCCCAGTGGTGGGCCACATCCACGGCCTCGATGGCCAGGGGATGGGCCAGGGGGATGAGGTCGGCGGCCCGCTTGACGCCCCCCACGGCCCCGATGCGCGCCACGGACCAGGGATCGCCCTTGGGGCCGCCCCCCCGTTCCAGGGCCTCGGCGGCGGGAGCGTCCAGTTCCAGGTAGCCCGCCGCCACGGCCAGGCGCCGGGTCACGGCCTTGGCGGAGACATCCACCATCTTCGGGCGGCCTTCGGGGTCCAGGTGCGTGAGCTCAGCCATCACTCGCTCCAGGCCAGGAGGATGTCCCGCAGGGCGGCCGTGTCCGGCGCGTAGGCCCGGGGGCCGCAGGCGGCCAGGGCCTCCTGGTCATAGAAGCCGTGGCCCACCGCCAGGCTGGGCACCCCGGCGGCCCGGGCCATGTCCAGGTCGAAGGGGGTGTCGCCCACCATGAGGAGGTCCCCGGCAGCCAGGCCCGTGCGGGCCTGCATCAGCTCCAGGGATTCCGGGTGGGGCTTGCCGTGGGTGACGTCGTCCGGCGTGATGATGGGGTCGAAGTAGGCCTCCCAGCCGAACCGGGCCATCTGCCGCATGAGGGGGATGGTCCGCTTGGAGGTGGCCACACCCATGCGCTGGCCCCGGGCGCGGAGCTCATCCAGCAGCTCGGGGATGCCGTCGAAGGGCTTCATCAGGTGCTCGTGCTCCGCATGGCCGAAGCTGCGGTAGGCCTTCAGCACCGCGTCATGATCCAGCCCCAGGGGGCCGAAGGTGTTCCGGATGCCGGCCTCCACGGGCAGGCCCACGTACTTCAGCCATTCCGTCATGACGGACCGGGGCTGCCCCAGGGCGTCCAGGGCATGGGCCATGCCCGCCTCGATGAGGGGGCGGCTGTCCACCAGCGTGCCGTCGAAGTCCCAGGCGATGAGTTTCAAGGAAGCCTCCCGGCTTCCATGATGGCATCGTCCCGGTTCCGGACTGGCCGAAGGCCCGGCTACTTCTTGTAGATGCCCGCCCCGAAGATCAGGCCTTCCCAGACCTCGATGTAGCTGGTCTTGGGCTCCCGCTTGCCATCCTTGGGGTTCACGTACTTGTAGTCGTGCCAGCCCTTGCCCTTGGTCTTGGCGAGCTTGATGCGCTCCTGGACGAACTCCACGCCGTCGGGATCCTTGGCCTTGGCCTGGTTCACGCCCACCTTGGAGGCGCCCTGGCCGTGGGCCACCACCTTGCCGTCCAGGTCGTAGACGAAGACATACAGCTCACCGCCGTGCTTGTGGAAGCGGCCTCCGGCCCGGGTGATCTCCTTGAAGGCGGCCTCCTTGCCTTTGGCCTTGGCGAAGGCGATGGCTTCTTTCACCAGGGCTTCGGTTTCAGCCGTGGTGATGTCCTGGGCGGCCAGGCCCATGCTGAGAACCGGAACGAGAAGGGCGGAGAGGATGTGGCGCATGGCGGCTCCTTGGAGGGATCCGATCCTTTTCGTCGGGATTTCCGGAATCTTGAAGCTTGTCCTTCAGGCGGGGGGGAGGTCCCGGCCGCAGAAGCGTTCCACCAGGGTGGCCGTCACCAGATCCCCGGTCACGTTGAGCACCGTCCGGCTCATGTCCAGGATGCGGTCGACGCCCAGGATGAGGGCGATGCCCTCCGGGGGCACCCCGGTCATCCCCAGCACCATCATCAGCAGGGGCAGCGAGCCCCCGGGAATGCCGGCCACGCCGATGGCCGTGATGACCGACATGAGGACCACCAGCAGCTGCTGGGTGAGGCCGAGGTGCACGCCGAAGACCTGGGCCAGGAACAGGACCGTGGCCCCCTCGAAGAGGGCGGTGCCGTTCATGTTCATGGTGGCGCCCAGGGGCAGGACGAAGCCGGCGACCTGGGGCGAGATGCGGAGCTCGTCCTCCGCGGTGCGGATGGTGGTGGGCAGGGTGGCGTTGCTGGAGCTGGTGGAGAAGGCCGTGACCATCACCACCCGGATGCGGCGGAGGAAGTCCAGCGGCGCCCGCCGGGCCAGGAACTTGAGCACCAGGCCGTAGCCCAGGATCTGGAAGATCACCATGGAGCCCAGGACCGTGATCACGTATCCCATCAGGTTCAGCAGCAGGCCGTAGCCGAAGCGGGCCATGACGCTGAAGATCAGGCAGAAGACCCCGACGGGCGCGACCTTCATGACCATGTCGATGATCGAGACCATGGCTTCGCCCAGGCTNNGGGCGGAGTCCCCCTTGTAGGTCTCCATGAGCTGGGTCTTGACGGCCGGATCCAGGCTCTTCCCCGGCTCCAGCAGGTTCATGGCGCCCAGACCCAGGGCCGTGGACAGGGCCGTGAGGCCCAGGAAGCAGATCAGGGTCACGAGCCCCACGCGCCCCAGGCGCTTCAGGTCGCCCAGTCCCGCCACGCCCAGGGCCAGGGTGGAAAGGATCAGGGGGATCACCACCATGATCAGCGAGCCCAGCCACATGCGGCCCACGGGCTCGATGGCGTTCCGGATGAGGAAGTCCAGCCAGGGTCGCCCCCCCGCCAGGAATTTCGCCAGCAGGCCCAGGGCCAGGCCGGCCAGGAGGCCGATGAGGATGCGCGTGGGGCCTGACAGGCCTCGGTGCTTTGTCATGGGTTTCTACCTCGTCCGGGAGTCCGGCAAGTTTGGCATGGGACGCGGGCTAGGAACCCCCGGTAGAATTGAACTCTGTTTTGGAGTCAATGGAATGGCCCTGGCCAAACGCTGGAATCTGCTGAACACGCTCTTCCTCACCGGGACCCTGGCCCTGGCGCTGGTGCTGGTGCCCTGGCGGCTGGCCACCTCGGGCCTCCAGTGGAGCGAGGCGCTGGTCTTTCTCGCCATGACCTTCGCCATCGGCACGGCCATCAGCGGCGGCTACCACCGGCTCTTCAGCCACCGGGCCTACCGGGCCTCCTGGCCCGTGCGCTTCCTCTTCCTCTGCTTCGGCGCCGCGGCCTTCGAGAACTCGGCCCTCAAGTGGGCCAGCGACCACCGGGTGCACCACCAGCATGTGGACACGGACCAGGATCCCTACACCATCGGCAAGGGCTTCTGGTACGCCCACTGGACCTGGGTCATGGAGGCCAAGGACCACCCGCTCACCGGCGTGGCGGACCTGGAGAAGGATCCCCTGGTGCGCTGGCAGCACCGGCACTTCTTCAAGATCGGAGCCGTGGTGGCGTTGATTCCTGTGGGCATTGGTCTGGTCACGGGGAATGTGCTGGGCCACCTCGTCTTCGGCCTGGCCCTGCGCATCGTGGCCACGCACCACACCACCTTCTTCATCAACAGCGCCGCCCACATGTTCGGCAGCCGCCCCTACACGGATGCGAACACGGCCCGCGACAACTGGCTGCTGGCCCCCCTCACCTACGGCGAGGGCTACCACAACTTCCACCACCTCTGGCAGTGGGACTACCGCAACGGCGCCCTCTGGTACCAGTGGGACACCACCAAGTGGCTGCTGAACGTCCTGGCCTGGATGGGCCTCGTGGGGCAGTTCCGCCGCGTGTCCGCCGCCGCCATGACCCGGGCCCGCCTCCACATGGAGGAGAAGCGCCTGAAGGAGCGGCTGGCCCTGGCCAGCCCCGGCGTGGCCACGCCCATGCAGGCCCGCCTCGCCGCCGCGCGCCTGAAGCTGGATGCGGCCCTGGCCGCCCTCCACGACCGCCACGAAGCCTGGCAGC
>DPRT01000069.1:5488-5676 GCA_003538615.1 Holophagaceae bacterium
CAAGGCGCTGAAGGCCAACCTCGCCACCATCGTCAAGCGCAAGGGCCGCATCGTCTTCAAGAACGCCAAGGGCATCGAGTTCCTCATGAAGAAGAACAAGGTGACGGTGCTGAAGGGCTTCGGCAAGCTGCTGGGCGGCGGCCGCGTGGACGTGGCGGGCGAAGTCCACGAGGCCAAGCGCATCATCC
>DPRT01000004.1:0-1111 GCA_003538615.1 Holophagaceae bacterium
CCCCAGCAGGGGAACCCCGTCCTCCCGTTCCAGGAGCAGCGCATCGATGATCAGGGACATGCCCCAAGAATTCCATGGAAGTGATGGAAGTCAACGGCTTCCACCCGAGCGGCTATTGCCTCTTGACGCCCCGCGGGGCGGTCCTAACCTTGGGCCACCCAGTCACCCTGCGGGGTCCGTAGCGGCTCCGCCCAGGCAAGGAGGATTCATGGATTTCTTGCGCCCAGAACTTCAGGAGCGCCTGATGAAGGAACACTTTGAATTCCGCAAGCTCATGGAAGAGCACAAGGCCGCGGACTCGCGCCTGGGTGATCTCCAGAGGAAGCCGAGCCTCTCCGCCAAGGAATCCCTCGAAGAGGTGGAACTGAAGAAGACCAAGCTCCGCGCCAAGGAACGCATCTACTCCATCGTGCAGGAGGCCTCCAGGCACGCCGAACAGTAGACCTCCGCACTCGCAGGAGAAGCCCCGGGAATCGGCCNNTCGAGCACCCGGCGGTCGGTCCCGGAGATCGAGCGCCGGTACTTGCTGGTGGTCTGGGCGCCGAAATAGGGCCTGGCCTCGGTGATCATGTAGACGAGCACCCGCCTCAGGTCATTGGTGGTCCCGACGCTCGTGACCGTGGTCTTCCAGACCTGCTTGGCGAGGGCCGGATCGTCCGAGTCATAGGCCTCCACCACCAGGTTCCGCTGGAAGGAGGTGATGTTGGCCGTCTTGGGGGGCACGTTGAACCACATCCATCCCACCGCGTAGGAATAGCCCGCGCCAGTGGTGACGGTCTCGGTCTGGGGCGTCCCGATGCCGTAGGCGAGCCGGAGGAAGACATCGGGCCGCTCGTTCCCGCTTGCTTTCTCGAACCCATTCATGGCCAGGGCATGGTCCATGAAACGGCATATCTGCCTGAACTCCAGGTCATCGGCTTTCAGATCCCGCATGCCCGGGACCAGGACATAGCGTTTCCCTGCGGAGGGCCTGGCTGGATCCAGGAGGGCATCAATTTCGACTTCGATGTTGCCGCCGTAGATGAAATCGAACTGTGAAGTCCTTGGATCGGGGTTCGGCCTGGCGCAGCCCAACGTCACCAGGATCAGCGCTGCGAGAAGGGCGCATCTC
>DPRT01000004.1:1123-2506 GCA_003538615.1 Holophagaceae bacterium
TCCCAGAGCAGCACCTCGGCCTTCGCGCCGGGGTGCAGGTGGCCCAGGTCGTCGCGGCGCAGGCTGCGGGCGGGGTGGAGGGTCAGGGCGGTGAAGGCCTCCTCGAAGGTCATGCGCAGCTGAAGGCAGCCCAGGCGGAGGATGGTGAGGGGATCCAGGCAGGGGCAGGAGCCGGGGTTGAAGTCCGTGGCCAGGGCCACGCGGCAGCCCGCCTCGATCATCTTCCGGGCCGGGGCCCAGTCGCGCATGCCGAGGAAGAGGGTGGTCCCNNTCGCTGCAGAACATGAGGTGGTCGGCGCTGGCGGCGCCCACCTCCGCCGCCAGCTCGGCGCCGCCGGTCCAGCTGAGCTCGTCGGCGTGGACACGGGGAATGAGGCCCAGGCGCTTCCCCGCCTCGAAGATGCGACGGCCCTGGCTCGCGGTGTAGACGCCGGTCTCCACGAACACATCGCAGAACCGCGCCACGCCGGGATGGCGGCGCACCAGCTCCGGCAGCCAGTCCTCAGCCACGGCCCGGGCATTGGCTTCGGCATCGCCTGCGAATTCCGGCGCCAGGTCGTGGGCGGGGAGGAGGGTCACATCCAGACTCCAGCCGCGCCGCTGCAGCTCGGCATAGGCGGCGGTAAGCCGCGATTCCGCTTCGAGCTCCAGGCCGTAGCCGGTCTTGCATTCCAGGTGGACCACCCCCCGTTCCCGGAAGGCCCGCAGGCGGTCCTCACCGGAGGCCACCAGCTCGTCCACAGTGGCGCTGCGGGTGGCGCGAACGGTCTCGCGGATGCCGCCGCCCTCAGCGGCGATCTGCTGGTAGCTGACCCCATGGAGGCGCCGGTTGAATTCGCCGCTGCGGTTGCCCCCGAAGAGCAGGTGCGTGTGGGGATCCACGAATCCTGGCGTGGCCCAGGCCCCGCCGCCATCCACCTTGGGCGCATCCAGCCAGTCCGCGGGCAGGTCCGCCGCCCGGCCCACCCAGGTCACGTGGCCGCCCTCCAGGGCCAGGGCCGCATCCGGGATGCGGTCCATCCCCCAGGCCCGGGCGGGATCGGGGGTCAGCAGGCCCCGGAGGTTGACGAGTACGCGGCGATCCGACATGGATCCAGTCTGCCAGCAATGTTTTCCCTCCAGGTCTCTTGCGCCGGGGCTCTGGCTTGCTAGCATCGCTCAACACCGGAGGTTCCAGTGCGGGGCAGGGGGCGTGGCATGGGAAGGCTCGCGCAGAGTGGGTGCGCATTGGGACTGGTCCTGGCCTCCGCGGTGGCGGCGGCGCAGGCGCCCGCGTGGGCGCAGGCCCAGGCGGAGCATTGGTCGATCTACCGCACGAACCTGCTGGGGCAGCGGGTATGGACGCCGGTCCCATTCTCCCGGATGACGGAATCCGAGCAGATG
>DPRT01000166.1:0-23909 GCA_003538615.1 Holophagaceae bacterium
AAGACCAAGGCCGACCAGGAGAAGATGGGCGTGGCCCTCAGCCGCCTGGCCCAGGAAGACCCCACCTTCAAGGTGAAGTCGGATCCCGAGACCAACCAGACCATCATCGCCGGCATGGGCGAGCTGCACCTTGAGATCATCGTCGACCGCATGATGCGCGAGTTCAAGGTCGAGGCCAACGTGGGCAAGCCCATGGTGGCCTACCGCGAGACCATCCGGAAGCGCGTGGACGCCGAAGGCAAGTTCGTGCGCCAGTCCGGCGGCCGCGGCCAGTACGGCCACGTGAAGATGTTCGTCGAGCCCAACGAAGCCGGCAAGGGCTACGAGTTCATCAACGACATCAAGGGCGGCGTGATCCCCAAGGAATACATCAAGCCCATCGACCAGGGCATCCAGGAGGCCATGCAGTCCGGCGTCCTCGCGGGCTACCCCTGCGTCGACATCAAGATCACCATCTACGACGGCAGCTACCACGACGTGGACTCCAACGAAATGGCGTTCAAGATCGCGGGTTCCATGGGCTTCAAGGCCGGCTGCGAGAAGGCTTCCCCCGTGATCCTCGAGCCCATCATGGCCGTCGAGGTCGTGGTCCCCGAGGACTACATGGGCGACGTCATCGGCAACCTGAACAGCCGCCGTGGCCGCATCGAGAACATGGAAGACCGGGCCGGCGTCAAGGTCGTCACCGCCAAGGTGCCCCTGGCCGAGATGTTCGCCTACTCCACCACCCTGCGCGGCATGACCCAGGGCCGCGGCAACTACACCATGCAGTTCTCGCACTACGAGGAAGCTCCCCGGAACGTGGCNNGCCCGTTTTGGGAGCATGTAAAAGCTTCAACCTGTAGTTTTAGCCCCTCCGGGGGTGAGGCCGTCCTTCGAACCAACCGGTTGCCGGGCCTCTTGATCCACCGCTTCCTCCTCCGGGAGGTCGTGCGTTCTCTCAAATAGCCGTTGAATTTCCAGCGGCTTTTGTTATGCTGATCAGCCCTGTCCCTGTCGTTGGGACGGATTTACATGGGCGGTCAGCGCCCCACGTCTATGGACGGTTTCCGTCCCAATGGAGTGAGCATGAAAGACAACATCCGCATCCGTTTGCGTGCCTTCGACCACCGTCTGCTCGATCAGAGCACCCGCGAGATCGTGGACACCGCCAAGCGCACGGGCGCCCAGGTGGCAGGACCGATTCCTTTGCCCACCCGGACGAACAAGTACACCGTGAACCGTTCCCCCCACGTGGACAAGAAGAGCCGGGACCAGTTCGAGATCCGCACGCACAAGCGGCTCCTCGACATCCTGAATCCGACCCAGAACACCGTGGACACTCTCATGCGCCTGGATCTGCCCGCTGGCGTCGACGTGGAGATCAAGGTCTTCAGCCGTCAGGGCAACCGGTAGAGGGGGGAGAAAAACATGTCCAAAGGAATCATCGGCAAGAAGCTGGGTATGACCCAGATCTTCAATGAGCAGGGCCAGGTCGTCCCCGTGACGGTCATCCAGGCCGGCCCCTGCGTGATCGTGCAGCGCAAGACCTCCGCCAAGGACGGCTACGAAGCGGTCCAGATCGGTTTCGTCGACCCCAATGGCGGCAAGCGCGCCTCCAAGGCCGAGAAGGGCCACTGCGAGAAGCTGGGCGTCGCCCCGGTCCGCGTGCTCCGCGAGATCAAGGTGGACGCCTCCGACGCCGCCAAGCCCGGCGACAGCGTCCTGGCCAGCGCCTTCGAGGCGAAGACCAAGGTGAACGTCACCGGCATCAGCAAGGGCAAGGGTTTCGCCGGCGTCATCAAGCGGCACCACTTCGCCGGCGGTCGTGCGACCCACGGCTCCATGTTCCACCGCGCGCCTGGCTCCATCGGCCAGTCCAGCTACCCCAGCCGCGTGTTCCCCGGCATCCGCATGCCCGGCCACATGGGCGATGCCCAGGTGACGGTGCGTAACCTGGAGATCGCCAAGGTGGACGTCGAGAACAACCTGCTGCTCATCAAGGGTGCCGTCCCCGGCCCCAAGGGTGGGTACATCGTCATCAAGCAGGAGGCCTAGGATGGCAGCCTTCCAGCACCCCGTCGTCAATCTCGAGAACAAGCAGGTCGGCACTGTCGATCTGCTCCCCGAGGTCTTCAAGATCGAAGAGCTGAACCAGCACCTGATCTGGGAAGCGGTCCGCCACTTCCTGGCCAAGCGCCGGGCCGGCACGGCCAAGACCAAGGACAAGTGGGAAGTCAGCGGCTCCGGCAAGAAGCTCTGGAAGCAGAAGGGCACCGGCCGCGCCCGCGTGGGCTCGATCCGCAGCCCGCTGTGGAAGGGCGGCGGCACGACCCACGGTCCGCACCCCCGTTCCTATGACTACGCCTTCCCCAAGAAGGCCCGGCGCGCCGCCCTGCGCAACGCGCTGTCCGCCAAGCTGGCGAGCGGCCAGATCATGGTGGTCGAGAACTGGGACGTCACGTCCCACAAGACCAAGGCCCTGATCCAGACCCTCGGCAAGCTCGGCGTCACCGGGTCCGCACTCCTGGTGGGCACCGAGGCCAGCGAGAAGCTCTCCCTGGCCGCCGGCAACAACCCGAAGCTGCAGACCATCGAGAGCCTGGGCGTCAACGTCTATGAGCTCCTCAAGTACGACCAGGTGGTCTTCTCCAAGGAAGCTGTCCTGGCCCTCCAAGAGGTGGTGAAGCCATGACCAAGATTTTTGACGTGATCCGCAAGCCCCTCCTCACCGAGAAGGGCCAGATCCTGCGCGAGAAGAACATCCAGGTGTTCGAGGTGGCCACCTGGGCCACCAAGCACCAGATCAAGGAAGCTGTGGAGCTCCTGCTCCAGTCCAAGGTGAAGGGCATCCGCACCGTGCGGATCCCCAGCCGGACCAAGCGCCTGGGCCGNNTCATGGCGGACGGAAAAGCTTTGCCCACTATCGCCCGCCCCTTTCAACCCTGAGGCAAGAGGACAACCATGAGCATCAAGCAGCTCAAGCCCACGACCCCCGGTCAGCGCGGCATGTCCAAGTTCGGCTTCGAGGAAATCACGACGGATACGCCTGAGCGTTCCCTGATTGCCAAGAAGAACCGCACTGGAGGCCGCTCCAACACCGGTCGGATCACCACCCGCCACATCGGCGGTGGCCACAAGCGCCAGTACCGCATCATCGACTTCAAGCGCAACAAGCTCGAAGTGCCCGCCAAGGTGGCCACCATCGAGTACGACCCCAACCGCACTGCCCGCATCGCCCTGCTGGTCTACGCGGATGGCGAGAAGCGCTACATCCTGGCCCCCGACGGCCTGGAAGTGGGCCGCACCGTGGTGGCCGGCAAGACCGCCGACATCCTGGTGGGCAACGCCCTCCCCCTGCGGAACATCCCCGTGGGCAACATGGTGCACAACATCGAGATGAAGCCCGGCAAGGGCGGTCAGATCGCCCGGGCCGCCGGCACCTTCGCCCAGCTCGTGGCCAAGGAAGAAGACTACGCCCAGCTCCGCATGCCCTCCGGCGAGATCCGCAAGATCCACCTGGACTGCTACGCGACGGTCGGCATCGTCGGCAACCTGCAGCACGAGAACATCCAGATCGGCAAGGCCGGCCGCACCCGCTGGAAGGGCATCCGCCCGACCGTCCGCGGCGTGGTGATGAACCCCGTGGATCACCCGCACGGCGGCGGCGAAGGCCGCACATCCGGTGGCCGTCACCCTGTGACGCCCTGGGGCCAGCCGACCCGCGGCTACAAGACCCGTGGCAACCGTCGCACGGACAAGTTCATCGTCAAGCGGATCAACTAGGAGGCACGACAATGGCACGTTCCCTGAAAAAAGGCCCGTTCATTGACGCCCACCTCCAGAAGAAGGTGGAAGTCGCCCAGGCGGCCAACGACAAGCGCGTGATCAAGACCTGGTCCCGCCGTTCGACGGTCGTCCCGCAGATGATCGGANNTTCAAGGGTCACGCCGGCAAGTCCGACTCCAAGGCGAAGGGGAAGTAGCGATGGCTGAGATCGTTTCGACCGCCACCGTTCGCCACCTGCGCGGTTCGGCCCAGAAGGCCCGCCTCGTGGTGGACATGATCCGCGGCAAGCACGTCGGCGAGGCCCAGTGGGTGCTCGCGCAGGCCAAGAAGTACGCTGCCGCCCCCATCCGCAAGCTCCTCGATTCCGCCGTGGCCAACGCCATCGACAAGAATCCCTCTGTCAATCCGGATGAGTTGCTGGTGAAGACCGCCTTTGTGGATGAAGGTTTCCGCATGAAGCGCGTCCGCCCTGCACCCATGGGCCGTGCCTACCGGGTCCAGAAGCGCACCTGCCACATCACCATCCAGCTCGCGTCCGCGGCCGGGGAGGAGTAGTCATGGGTCAGAAGGTCCACCCGTACGGGTTCCGCCTCATCTACCAGAAGAACTGGCACAGCAAGTGGTTCTCCAAGCGTGACTACGCCACGCTGCTCCACGAGGACATCAAGCTCCGCCGCGAACTGAAGAAGCAGCTGCACAGCCTCAACGCGATGGTTTCGAAGATCGACATCGAGCGCGCGGCCGACAAGGTCACCGTTCGCATCTTCACCGCCCGCCCCGGCATCGTCATCGGCCGCAAGGGCGCTGAGATCGACAAGCTCCGCGAGGATCTCCAGAAGCGCCTGAACCGCCCCGTGTCCGTCGACATCCAGGAGATCAAGAAGCCTGAAGTCGATGCCCAGCTCGTGGCCGAGGGTGTCGCCCAGCAGCTCGAGCGCCGCATCGCCTTCCGCCGCGCCATGCGCAAGGCCGAAGAAGCTGCGATCCGCTTCGGCGCCAAGGGTTTCAAGATCAAGGTCGCCGGCCGTCTGAACGGCGCCGAGATCGCCCGGACCGAGGACTACCTCTCCGGCCAGATGCCCCTGCAGACCATCCGCGCGGGCGTTGACTATGGTTTCGCCGAGGCCCATACGACCTACGGGATCATCGGCATCAAGGTTTGGGTGAATCTGGGCGACCAGGTTGCCGAGACCGTGAAGCGCTGAGGTGAACCTATGCTGATGCCCAAGAAGGTCAAGAACCGTAAAACCCAGAAGGGCCGCACCCGCGGCGTCGCCACCCGTGGCAACGATCTCGCGTTTGGTGACTACGGCCTCAAGGCGATCGAGCACTGCTGGCTCACGAACCGCGAGATCGAAGCTGCCCGTATCGCCATGACCCGCCACATCAAGCGCGGCGGCAAGATCTGGATCCGCATCTTCCCCGATCGTCCCACCACCTCGAAGCCCGCGGAAACCCGCATGGGTTCCGGCAAGGGGGCTCCGGACGGCTGGGTGGCGGTGATCCGCCCCGGCCGCATCCTCTTCGAGATGGAGGGCGTGACCGAGGAAATCGCACGCGAAGCCCTGCGCCTGGCCCAGATGAAGCTGTCCGTGGCGTCCGAGTTCGTCAGCCGCACGCCGCCGGAGGAGTGAGAGCCATGACCAAGAAGAACCCCTTTTCCGATATGACCGGCAAGAGCGTCGAGGAGCTGGCGCAGCTGGAGGCCGAACTGGCCGCCAAGCGCTTCACCCTCCGCTTCCAGCACGCCGTGGGCCAGGTCGAGAACACCGCCGAGATCCGCAAGACTCGCCGTGAGCTCGCCCGGGTCAAGACGGCCCTGGCCACGAAGCTGGCCTAGGAGATCCCATGAGCCTCGAAAACAAGATGATTCGTAACGGCGTCGTGGTCTCCAACAAGGCCGACAAGACCGTGGTGGTGAAGGTGGAGCGCAAGTTCCAGCACCCGCTCTACCACCGCACGGTCAAGCAGACCGCCAAGTTCATGGCTCACGACGAGACCAACGCCTGCTCCATCGGCGACGTGGTCAAGATCGTGGAGACCCGCCCCCTTTCCAAGCGCAAGCGCTGGATGGTCCTCGAGATCCTCCAGAAGGCCGGCGAGTAAGGAGCTCACATGATTCAGATGGGAACCATGCTCACCGTCGCCGATAACTCCGGCGCCAAGAAGATCTGCTGCATCCTGCCCCTGGGTGGTGGTGTGGGCAGGATCGCCCAGCTCGGCGATGTGATCACTGCCTCCGTCAAGGAAGCGATCCCCGGCGGCACGGTCAAGAAGAAGGCCGTCGTCCAGGCCGTGATCGTCCGCCAGCGGAAGGCCTTCCGCCGCAAGGACGGATCCTACATCCGCTTCGACGAGAACGCCGCCGTCATCATCAAGAAGGATGGCGAGCCTGTCGGAACCCGCGTGTTCGGCCCTGTGGCCCGCGAACTGCGCGAGCGGAAGTACATGAAGATCGTCTCCCTCGCCCCTGAGGTGCTGTAATGGAAGCCACCACCACGAAGATGAAGCTCAAGAAGGGCGACCAGGTCGTCGTCATCGCCGGCAAGGAAAAGGGCAAGACCGGGACCGTCTCGAAGGTCAGCCCCGCCACCAACCGGGTGGTCGTGGCCGGCATCAACATGATCAAGAAGGCCACCAAGCCCAACCCCCAGACCGGCGAGGGTGGAGGAATCATCGAGAAGGAGGCCTCCATCCACGCCTCCAACGTCATGATCCTCGACCCCAAGACCGGCAAGGGCACCCGCAAGCGCCCCTAATGTCCTCCGGGGGTTCCGCGCTTCGCGCATACCCCCGGACCCCCGCGCCCTGCGGAGGCAAAGCCTCCTGGGGCTTTACCACTTCCCTCTTTGCCGTTCCTGTGTGAAGATGGTCGTTCTGCCCCGTGCGCGGGGCAGGCTTTCGATTCACGGCGCATTCCGCGCCATGACAACTGAGGTTGGGGGGAAACGGGCCGGACCGCCGTCCCAAGCCCCCCCGCCCTCCCGAACCCCTGGGGCATAGCCGCCCCACGGAAATGGAGGAATCCATGACTGCCACGCAAGGCCACGCGGAGCCCCGCGTCAAGGCTCGCTACCACCAGGAGGTGGTCTCGAAGCTCAAGGAAGAGTTCGCCTTCTCTTCTGCCATGCAGGTCCCCCGCCTGCAGAAGATCGTCATCAACATGGGCGTCGGCGACGCCATCCAGAACATCAAGGTCCTGGATGTCGCTGTTGAAGAGCTGACCGCCATCACGGGCCAGAAGGCCATCGTGCGCAAGGCCAAGAAGAGCGTCGCCCAGTTCAAGCTGCGCGCCGGCATGCCCATCGCCTGCATGGTNNCCACCAAGTCCTTCGACGGCCGCGGTAACTACACGCTGGGCCTCAAGGATCAGCTGATCTTCCAGGAGATCGACTACTCCAAGGTGGACAAGATGAAGGGCATGAACATCACGTTCGTGACCACTGCCGCCAACGACACCGAAGCGCGGGCCCTTCTCGCCCACCTCGGTATGCCCTTCCGCAAATAGGCTAAGGAGAACATACCGATGGCCAAGATTTCGAAGATCGTCAAGGATTCGCGCAAGCCGAAGTTCTCGACCCAGCACCGCAATCGTTGCAAGTGCTGTGGCCGGCCCCGGGGCTTCATGCGCAAGTTTGAACTCTGCCGTCTGTGCTTCCGCAAGTTCGCCCTCAATGGCGAGCTGCCGGGCGTCCAGAAGTCCAGCTGGTAAGGAGAGGGGACCATGCATACCGATCCCATCGCTGACTACCTCACCCGCATTCGTAACGGCATCATGGCCGGCCACGATGCTGTGGTGGTGCCCGCCTCCAAGATCAAGGCCGGTCTCTGCGGCATCTTGAAGCAGGAAGGCTATATCCACTCCTTCAAGCAGGTCGAGCATGAGAGCCGCGTGTATCTCATCGTCAACCTGAAGTACGTGAAGGATAAGGAAAACGTGATCCACGGCCTGCGCCGCGTGTCCCGCCCTGGTCTGCGCATCTACACCGGCGCGCAGGACATCGCGGAAGTGCACGGCGGCCTCGGCATCGCCATCCTGTCCACCCCGAAGGGTCTCCTGACGGGCAAGGACGCCAAGAAGCAGAACGTCGGCGGCGAAGTCCTCGCCCACGTCTGGTAACCCATCCTGAAATGGGCGGTTCGCCCGCCCTCATCTAAGGAATAACCCATGTCTCGAATCGGAAAGAAGCCCGTGACGCTGCCCAAGGGCGTGAAGGTCACAGTCACCGGGTCCGAGGCCGTCGTCGAGGGCGCCAAGGGCAAGCTCAGCTGCCCGATCCCCAAGGGGATCACGCTCGACATCCAGGCCGACTCCGTGAACCTCACCCGTGCCAATGACGAAGCCCAGACCCGTGCCTACCACGGCCTGACCCGCGCCCTGCTCGGCAACGCCGTCACCGGCGTGACCGAGGGCTGGAAGAAGGAACTGGACATCGTCGGCGTCGGCTACAAGGCCGCCATGGACGGCGCCAAGCTCAAGCTCGAGCTCGGCTACAGCCACCCCATCAACTACGAAGCCCCCGAGGGCATCCAGATGGCCGTCGAGAAGGCCACCCACATCGTCGTGACCGGCATCGACCGGCAGCTGGTGGGCCAGGTCGCCGCCGACATCCGGAAGTTCCGCAAGCCCGAGCCCTACAAGGGCAAGGGCGTCATGTACACGGGCGAAGTCATCCGCCGCAAGGCCGGCAAGACCGGGAAGTAAGGGGAACCCATGGCGAACGACATCAACATTCGACGCGATAAGACCAAGGCCCGCATCCGCGGCCGCGTGAGCGGAACCCCCGAGCGGCCCCGCCTCACCATCTACAAGAGCCTGAAGCGCATCTACGTGCAGGCGGTGGACGATACCCAGGGCATCACCCTGGCCTCCGCCAGCAGCCTGGAGAAGGACCTGCGTGGTTCGCTGAAGAACGGCGCGAACATCGAGGCTGCCAAGGCCGTCGGTGCGAGCATCGCCGCCCGCCTGAAGGAGAAGGGCATCACGTCCGTGGTGTTCGACCGGAACGGCTACGTTTACCACGGCCGCGTCAAGGCGCTGGCTGACAGCGCCCGCGAAGCCGGGCTCCAGTTCTAGGGGATGACCATGGCGACTGCAGAGCTCAAAGACAACAAGGAAACCCGCAACTCCGAAGGCGGGGAATTCAAGGACCAGGTCATCTACGTGGGCCGCGTCACCAAGGTGGTGAAGGGGGGCAAGAACTTCTCCTTCTCCGCGCTGGTGGTCGTGGGCGACGGCAACGGCAAGGTCGGGTTCGGCCTCGGCAAGGCCCTCGAAGTGCCCTCCGCCATCAAGAAGGGCATCGAGAGCGCCAAGCGCAACATGATCAAGGTCCCCCTCACCCCGAACGGCAGCCTGCCGCACCCGGTGACGGGCATCTTCGGCTCCGGCAGCGTGCTGCTGAAGCCCGCTCCCGAAGGCACCGGCATCATCGCCGGCGCCGCGGTCCGCGCCATCATGGAGGCCGCCGGCGTCCATAACGTGATGACGAAGAGCCTGGGCTCCTCCAACCCCCACAACGTGGTTCGCGCCACGTTCGAGGGTCTGAAGGAACTCATGGATCCCTACACGGTCCTGACCAACAGGGGCCTGGACCAGGCGGAGGCTTAACATGTCGCAACTCATCGGCAAGCAGGTGGTGCTGACCCTCAAGCGCTCCATCATCTGCACCACTCCCAAGCACCGTGCCTTCATGCAGACCCTTTGCCTGAAGCGTCCCGGCGACACCCGCGAATGCGAATACACCCCCAACGTCCACGGGATGGTCAAGCTCGTCCCTCATCTCATCGACGTTCAGGTGAAGGGGTAGATCATGAAGCTCAACGAACTCCGCCCCGCTGAGGGCGCCACCAAGTCCCGCAAGCGCCTGGGTCGCGGCAAGGGCTCCGGCCTCGGCAAGACCTCCGGCCGCGGCGAGAAGGGCCAGAAATCCCGGTCCGGCTACCGCGGCAAGCGCGGCTTCGAGGGTGGCCAGATGCCCCTCGTCCGCCGTCTTCCCAAGCGCGGCTTCACCAACATCTTCGCCCCCGAGACGAAGGAGATCGGCCTCAACCTCATCTCCATCCACTTCAAGGACGGCGACACGGTCTGCCTCGAGGCCCTTCGCGAGAAGAAGCTCGTCAACTCCCGCGTGGAGAAGATCGTGGTGCTGGCCAGCGGCGAACTCACCGCCAAGGTGAACGTCGTCGCCGACCGCATCACCAAGGGCGCCCGGGAAGCCATCCTGGCCAAGGGCGGCACCATCCAGGAGCCCTGCGCGAAGTCTGCCGAGTAACGGCCGATGAACCGCCTGAGGAATCTCTTCGCAATCCCGGAGCTGCGCAACCGGCTCATCTTCACCCTGATCCTCCTGGCCATCTACCGCCTGGGGGTGCATGTCAGTGTGCCCGGGGTGAACGCCGAGAATCTGGCAGACGCGCTCAAGCGCGGAGGCGGCGGGCTCTTCGACGTCGTCGATCTCTTCTCCGGTGGCGCGTTCAAGAAGTTCTCCGTCTTCGCCCTTGGCATCGCGCCCTACATCACGGCCAGCATCGTGCTGCAGCTGATGGGGGCCGTGGTGCCCTACCTGGAGAACCTCCAGAAGAAGGAAGGCGAAGCGGGCCGGCAGAAGATCAACCAGTGGACCCGCTATCTCACCGTGTTCCTGGCCTTCGTCCAGGGCATGGGCATCGCCTCCCTGGCCCAGAGCCAGAACGCGCCTGGCCTCGAGGTCGTCACATCGGCCCTGTCCCCGACCGCGTTCCGCTTCCTGGCGGCCTTCACGCTGTCCGTGGGCACCCTCTTCGTCATGTGGATCGGTGAGCAGATCACCGAGCGCGGCATCGGCAACGGCATCAGCCTGCTGATCTTCGCCGGCATCGTGGCGGGCCTGCCCCAGGCCCTCACCACCCTGACGGTGATGATCACCCAGTCGCTGAAGAACGCCCCGAATGTGCCGCCTCCCGGCATCTTCATCCTGCTCATTGCGGCGATGATCGTGGTGCTGCTGGCGGTGGTGATGGTGGAGAACGCCTACCGGCGCATCCCCATCCACTACGCCCGCCGGGCCGACTCGGCCGGCATGTCCAGCCAGCGCAGTTCCTACATGCCCCTGAAGCTGAACACCGCCGGCGTGATGCCCGTCATCTTCGCCAGCTCGGTGATCTTCTTCCCGGCCACCATCGCCCAGTTCACCCGCTGGGAATGGCTGGCGAAGGCGGCGGCCTACCTCAATCCGCAGACCCACTTCTGGATCTACACGCCGGTCTTCGTGGGCGTGGTGATCTTCTTCGCCTTCTTCTACACCAGCATCGTCTTCAATCCCGATGAGACCGCCGAGAACATGAAGCGGTCCGGGGGCTACATCCCGGGCATCCGGCCCGGCAAGGAAACCAGCATCTTCATGGACAGCATCCTGTCCAAGCTGACCTTCGTGGGCGCCATCTATCTCGCCCTGGTCTCCCTGGTGCCCCTGCTGATCACCAACAACATCCAGGGCCTCAACTTCTACTTCGGCGGCACCAGCCTGCTGATCGTGGTGGGCGTGGCCATGGACAGCGCGGCCCAGCTGGAAAGCCTGCTGGTCATGCGCCGCTATGACGGCTTCCTCGAGAAGGGCCGCATCCGCGGCCGCTCCACCCGGGGCGGTGCCGAATGAGCCTGATCGCGAACATCCTCCTCGGGGCCCCCGGCTCCGGGAAGGGCACCCAGGCCAAGCGCCTGGTGGAAACATTCTCTTTGACTCACCTCTCAACCGGTGACATTCTGAGAGATGCCGTCTCGAAAGGGACGGAGATCGGCCTGAGGGCGAAAGCCATCATGGCCGAGGGAAAACTGGTGGACGACGACACCGTCAACGGCCTGGTCTTTGCGCGGCTGCTGGACGAAAGCTCTGACGTGTTGTTTGACGGCTACCCACGAACCCTGCAGCAAGCTCAAGCCCTGGAAGACTTCCTCTCCTCCAAGGGCATGAAGGTGGGTCACGTGGTGCTGGTCGATGTCCCCCAGGAAGTGCTGGAAGCCCGTGTGGTGGGCCGGCGTGTCTGCAGCAGCAATGCCTGCGGCGCCATCTACCACCTGGAATCCAAGCCTTCCAGTCAGGCCGGTGTCTGCGATCTGTGCGGAAGTCCCCTGAAGCACCGTTCGGATGACACCTCGGAAGCCTTCAAGAGCCGGATGGGCGAGTTCCACTCGACCTTTCAGCCCCTCCTGGGCTTCTACAAGCATCGGCCGAACTTCCGGAGTGTCGATGGCAATCGCGCCCCGGAGCTGGTGTTTGAATCGCTGCGTCACGTCTTCGGAGAACGCGCTTGAGCAAAGAAGAAGCCATTGAGCTCGAAGCCACAGTGGTCGAGGCATTGCCCAACGCGGTGTTCCGGGTCGAACTGGAGAACAAGCACCAGGTGCTGGCGCACATCAGCGGGAAGATGCGCAAGAACTTCATCCGAATCCTTCCCGGTGACCGGGTGCTCGTCGAGGTAACGCCCTACGACCTCACCCGTGGCCGCATCATCTACCGATTCAAGTAAACGAGAGGACACCATGAAAGTACGGCCCTCCATCAAGAAGCTGTGCGAGCACTGCAAAGTTGTCCGGCGCGAAGGCATCAACCGGATCATTTGCAAGAAGAACCCCAAGCACAAGCAGCGTCAGGGTTAAGGAGACACGATGGCACGCATCTCAGGCATTGATCTGCCCATCGGAAAGCGCATCGAGATCGCGCTCACCTACATCTACGGCATCGGCCGCGCCAAGGCGCACAGCATCCTGACCCGCGCGAAGGTCGACTTCGGCACCAAGGTCCGGGATCTGACGGAAGACGAGGTCGGTCGCATCCGCCGCGTCATCACCGCCGAGGAGACCGTGGAGGGCGACCTCCGCAAGAACATCTCTCTCGACATCAAGCGGCTCATGGACATCGGCTGCTACCGCGGCCTGCGCCACCGGAAGGGACTTCCCGTCCGCGGCCAGCGCACGCATACCAACGCCCGCACCCGCAAGGGCAAGCGACGCACCGTAGCCGGCAAGAAGAAGTAAGGCGAGGAGCACATGGCCAAGACCCAGACCCGGACCGCCGGTAAGAAGGTGGTCAAGAAGAAAGAGAAGAAGAACGTCCCCCACGGCGTGGCTCACGTCCAGGCGTCCTTCAACAACACCATCATCTCCATCTCTGATCCGATGGGGAACATGCTCTGCTGGGCTTCCAGCGGCAACCAGAACTTCCGCGGCACCCGCAAGGGCACGCCGTTCGCCGCCCAGGTGGCCGCCGGCATCGCTGCCGAGGCCGCCAAGGAGCAGGGCGTCCGCACCGTGGACGTCCGCGTCAAGGGTCCCGGCGCGGGCCGTGAGAGCGCCATCCGCGCCCTCAATGCCGCCGGCATCCAGGTGACCAGCATCCGCGACGTCACCCCCATCCCCCACAACGGCTGCCGGCCGCCCAAGCGGCGCCGGGTTTAAGAGAGGAGGAGAGACATGGCACGTTACACAGACGCCGTTTGCCGCCTCTGCCGCCGCGAGGGCATGAAGCTTTACCTGAAGGGCGAGCGCTGCTTCAAGGAGAAGTGCTCGTTCGAGACCCGCAAGGGCAAGCTCCCCGGCCAGCACGGCGCGGGCAAGATCAAGAAGCCCACCGGCTACGCCCTGCAGCTTCGCGAGAAGCAGAAGGTCAAGCGCATCTACGGTGTGCTCGAGAAGCAGTTCCGCCACTACTTCGAAAAGGCCGACGCCAAGAAGGGCGTCACCGGCCACAACCTGCTCGGGTTCCTCGAGTGCCGCCTGGACAACGTGGTCTACCGCCTGGGCTTCGCGCCCAGCCGTTCCTCCGCGCGCCAGATGGTCATGCACGGCCACGTGCGGATCAACGGCAAGCGGGTGGACATCCCCTCCTTCCAGGTGAAGCCTGGCCAGGCGGTGGAGCTTGGCAGCCGCGCCCGCGAGAACGACGGAGTCAAGTCCGCCGTCGAAACCTCCGCCGGTCGTGGAATTCCCAAATGGCTTTCTCTGGACACCGCCGCCTTCAAGGGACAGGTGCTAGCCGCGCCGACCCGTGAGGACATCACCCTGGATATCAACGAGCAGCTGATCGTTGAACTGTATTCCAAGTAAGGGGGCAGGATGCTGAACCTCAGCGATTTCCAGAGGCCGCGATTCGCGGAGGTGACCCCCGGGTCCCTCACCGACTCCTACGGAGAATTCGTGGCCTACCCCTTCGAGCGTGGCTTCGCCACGACCGTCGGGCACAGCCTGCGCCGGGTGCTGCTCAGCAGCATCCAGGGCGCGGCTGTCACCAACGTCCGCATCAAGGGCGTCATGCATGAGTTCACCACCCTTCCCGGCGTCTGGGAGGACATCACCCACGTCCTCCTGAATCTCAAGGAAGTGCCCTTCAAGCTGCACAGCAGCGAGCCCCAGACGGTGACCATCTCCGCCAAGGGTGAGGGCACCGTGACCTCCGCCGCCATCCGCTGCAACCAGAACGTGGAAGTCGTGGATCCCAACATCCACATCGCCACCCTGGGCGAAGAGGGCGAGCTGGAGATCGAGCTGGTGGTCCGTCTGGGCCGCGGCTTCGTCACCGCTGACCGCAACCACGACGAAAGCCTGGGCCTGGGTTTCATCCCCATGGATGCCAACCACAGCCCCATCATCCGCGTGAACTACATCGTGGAACCCGCCCGCGTGGGCCAGAGCACCGATTACGAGAAGCTCACGCTTCAGGTGTGGACCAACGGCGCCGTCAATCCCAAGGAAGCCGTTTCCGACGCGGCCCTCATCCTGCGCGACCACTTCCTCGTGTTCGCCCGTCAGGACGAGGACTTCACCGAGATGGAAATGGGCGCCGCGACCCTCGGTGCCGAAGCCGCCAACACCTGGCTGGGCAAGTCTGTCGAGGAACTGGAACTTTCCGTGCGGGCCAACAACTGCCTCCGCAACGCCAACATCACCACCATCGGCGAGCTGGTCCAGCGGACCGAGGCTGAACTGATGAAAACCAAGAACTTCGGCAAGAAGTCGCTCCAGGAGATCAAGGACGAGCTCGCTCGCATTGGCCTCTCCCTCGGCATGCGGCTCGAGCAGGAAGTGTAAGGAGCCCCCATGCGTCACAACGTTGCCGGCAAGCGCCTGGGCCGCACCACCAACCAGCGCAAGGCCCTCATGAAGAACCTCGCGACCGCCCTCATCGAGAGCGAGCGCATCGAGACCACCCTCGTGAAGGCCAAGGAACTCCGCAGCTATGTGGAGCCCTTCATCACCCTCGCGAAGACCGATTCCGTGGCCAACCGCCGTCTGGCGATGGCCCGCCTCGGAAGCAAGGACGCCGTCCAGAAGCTCTTCGGCGCCGACTTCCGCAAGCGTTTCGAAAGCCGCCCCGGCGGCTACACCCGCATCCTCAAGATGGGCCATCGCCTCGGCGACGCGGCCGACATGGCCCTCATCGAGTTCGTGGACTACACCCTCCCCGAACCCAAGGCCGAGGACGGCGAGTAGCCCGCTGCTCAGTCCGTGATGAAAGCGCCCCGGCTTGCCGGGGCGCTTTTCTGTACCCCTTCAACCCACGGTCCAGGGCACGTCGGACTTCTCCTCCGGCTCCTGGCTGAAATCCGCCTGGCGCAGACGGCGGGAGCGGGCCACGGTCACCGTGCAGGGAGCCTGGGCGGCCACCTGGCTGGACACGCTGCCCAGCAGGGCGCGGCGGAGGGAGCTGGCCCGGGCGCCGATCACGATGTGGTCCACGCGGTTGGCGTTCACGTACTGGAGGATGGCGGAGGCGGGATCCGGCGACTGCAGCACGTGGAAGCTGATCCGGCCTTCGTCCAGGTCCAGGCTCTCGGCCCAGTGGCGGAGCTCCACCAGGCGCTGGAGGTGGATGTTCCGTCCCTCGGCATCCAGGGTCGCGTCCAGCGTGAGGCGGCCCTGCTTGAGCACGTTCAGGCAGGCCACGCGGGCGCCGGGGAGCGTGGGGAGCATGCGCGCCACCATGGTGCGGAGCGTGTCGGCGATGGGGGCCGCCTCGGGAGAGAGGTCGACGGCCACCGCCAGGATGGGCGCGTCCCCGTCATGGCGGGCGGGGGCCTTGGCGGCCTTGGGCACGACGAGCTGAGGGTCGGCAAAGCGGCGCCGCAGGACCGTGGTGAAGGGATCCTGCTTCAGCTTCTCCGAGCGGGCCGTCAGCTTGACCTGGTCCGGATGGCGCAGGGCCAGGGCGAGGTGGGCGGCGGTGGGGAACCGCCAGGCTGGATGCACCTCCATGCAGCGGAGGATGACCTCCTGCAGCCAGGGGGGGCAGTCCGGGCGGAGGCGGCGGGGCGGGACCGGATCCCGCCACAGGCGCCGCTTCAGTCCGGCCAGGCGCTGGGGATCCCCGAAGGGCCGCAGGCCCGTGAGGAAGAAATACATCAGCACGCCCAGGGCGAACTGGTCGCTGCGGGGGTCCCGCCGGTGGCCCAGCACCTGTTCCGGCGCCATGTAGGGGGCGGTGCCATAGGGCAGGCGGAATTCCTCGCCCATGAGGTCGGGCAGCTCGTCATGGTGGGAGAGGCCGAAATCGATGAGCACCATCTCGCCCGTGGGGCGGGCGAGGAGGTTCGAAGGCTTCACGTCCAGGTGCACCACGTGCTGGCGGTGGAGGCCGTCCAGGGCCAAGGCGATGCGGGCGCCCAGATCGGCGACCTCCTGCCAGGGCAGGGGCAGCTGGGAAAGCAGGGGGAGCAGGCTGGGTCCCGGAATCCGCTCCATGACCAGGTAGGGCTGGACGCCGGTGAAGCCCTGCGCCACGAAGGCGGGCACGTGCAGGCCGGCCAGCCGGGGGAGGATCATCTGCTCCATTTCGAAGCCGACGATGGCGGCGGGATCGGTGCCTTCCGACAGGGTCGGGGCCTTCACCACCAGGGGAAACGGGGCGCCGGGATGGGAGGCCGCCCAGAGGGAGGCCATGCCGCCCTGGTGGATCCGTTCGCCCACGAGGTAGCCGTCGAGGATGGCGCCGGGCCGGATCATCGTCTGGGGCATGATCAGCATCCCTTCCGCAGCCGGGCCGCCAGGGAAGGCGGGAGGCCGGCCTCCAGGATCGCCGCGGCGGCGGCCTCGACATCATAGGGCACCCGCAGATGCGTGATCTCCGCCCGGACGGTATCCAGCAGGGCGTAGGCCGCCGCGGGATTGCCGTCGCGGGATTGCCCGACGGCCCCCACCACATTCAGCCAGCGCCGGTGAGGGGGCAGGGGCACGGGCACGCCGGGGACGGGGTCGAAGGACACCAGCTGCCCAGTGGCAGTGATGCCATGCAGGGCCGGCAGGTGGGTATGTCCGCAGAAAACAGAGGGCGCCCGGCTGGATTCCAGGGCGCGCCGGGCGTCCCGGCCTTCGCGGATGTAGATCCAGGGGGGGTAGGTCTGGGGGCTGGCATGCACATAGAGCCTGGCGCCATCCTCGAAGCGCAGGGGCAGGCTGGCCAGGAAGTCCCGGGCTTCGGGACCCAGCTGGCCGCGCGTCCAGGTCATGGCCGTTTCAGCGTCCGGCGTCATGGCGTCCCGTTCGTTGGCCACCGCCTGGTCATGGTTGCCGGCCACGGCAATGGCCCCGCGGGTTGTTTCGGCCATGACCCGCTCCAGCACCTCGCTGGGATGGGCACCGTAGCCCACGTAGTCGCCCAGGAAGACCAGCCGCTCGGCCCCCTGGGCGCGCGCATGGTCCAGGCAGGCCTCCAGCGCCGGCCGGTTGGCATGGATGTCGGCCATGAGGGCGATGCGCATGGGCGTCCTGGGGGGAAGGTCAGGAACCATCATAGGGGTTCGCGCTTTGGGGTGGCGTGCCTCCCCCGGGAGACGGGCGAGTGGCGTCGCCCAAAAGCGCCGCCGGGGCGCAGAACAGAGCCGCGACTGCCGCGGACTATGCCGTACGGAACGCGCAAAAGATGATCGCAGTGTCATCTGGAGTTGAGGGATGACGGCACTTTTTCCCTCGCAAAAAAGGCGCGTCCAGGGAAGGAACCTGCTTGACCCGGAGGAAAGGAGGGCGTTAGCTAGGGGGCAGCCCATCCATTTCATCCTGATCCGCCGGGGCCTCCCGGTGGACTCCATAACGATCCGTTGCATTCCCGTCTGGAGCGATCCAGGCGCGACCCGTTCAATCATCCCGGCCCGGCCGATCCGGCATCCAGAAAGGGGAAACCCCAGGTTCCGCAGTTTGAAGCGTCGTCCGGCCCGACCGCAGCCGAATCACCGACCATCCAGGCTCCATCCCAAAGGAACGCTCTAGGAGGCAACACGATATGGCCATTGCAACCGAGCAAGTCGCGACCAAGACCCCCCTCACCAAGGAAGAACGCATGGTGATCGTGGCATCGTCCGTGGGGACGGTGTTCGAGTGGTACGACTTCTACCTGTACGCCACGCTGGCGCCCTTCTTCGCGACCCTCTTCTTCCCCAAGGGGAACGAGACGGCCGCGCTGCTCTCCGCGTTCGCGGCCTACGCCGCCGGCTTCCTGGTCCGCCCCTTCGGCGCCCTGGTCTTTGGGCGCATCGGCGACCTGATCGGCCGGAAGTACACCTTCCTCGTGACCATCGTCGTGATGGGCCTGTCCACCTTCGGCGTCGGCCTCCTGCCGACCTTCGCCTCCATCGGTTGGTGGGCGCCGATCATCATGGTGACCCTGCGCTTGATGCAGGGCCTGGCCCTGGGTGGTGAGTACGGGGGCGCGGCCACCTATGTGGCGGAACACTCCGCCCATGACCGTCGCGGCTACAACACCAGCTGGATCCAGACCACGGCCACCGTGGGCTTCTTCCTCTGCCTCGGGATCATCCTCTCCTGCCGGTCCGCCATGACCAAGGAAGCCTTCGCCTCCTGGGGCTGGCGCATCCCGTTCTGGATGTCCATCTTCCTGCTCGGCGTGTCCGTCTGGATCCGCCTGAAGCTGCACGAATCCCCCGTCTTCACGAAGATGAAGGCCGAGGGCAAGACCTCCAAGGCCCCCCTCAGCGACAGCTTCCTGAAGTACCCCAACAACAAGTACGCGCTGCTGGCGCTGCTCGGCGCCACCGCCGGCCAGGGCGTGGTGTGGTACACCGGCCAGTTCTACGCCCTCTTCTTCATGCAGATCACGCTGAAGCTGGACTACCAGACGACGTACATGCTCATCGGCGCCTCGCTGCTGCTGGGCACGCCCTTCTTCATCTTCTTCGGCTGGCTGTCGGACAAGATCGGCCGCCTGAAGATCATCCTGGCCGGCTGCCTCATCGCCGCCCTCACCTTCTTCCCCCTGTTCAAGGCCCTGACGCACTACGTGAATCCGGCCCTGGAGACCTTCCAGAACACCACGGTGATCACGGTGGCGGGCAACCCCGAGGACGAGACGTTCAACCTCTTCGTGGGGCCCTGGAGCAAGTTCACGGAACTGGACCGGGTGAACGACTTCTTCGGCAAGCAGGGCTTGAACTTCAACAAGGTCAAGCCGGAGGCCGGCAAGATGGTGGTCGCCACCATCGAAGGCAAGAATCCCGTCACGGGGCAGTTCACCACCACCCGTGTGGAGGGCTGGAACGCGGTCTCCGAAGCCGCCCTCAAGAAGGCCCTGGACGACCTTGGCTATCCCAAGGAAGCCGACAAGTCCAAGGTCAACTACCCCATGACCCTCCTGATCCTGTTCATCATGCTCATCTACGTGACCATGGTCTACGGGCCCATCGCCGCCTTCCTGGTGGAGCTCTTCCCCACCAACATCCGCTACACCTCCATGTCCCTGCCCTACCACATCGGCAACGGCTGGTTCGGCGGCATGCTGCCGCTCATCGCCACGGCCATCGTGGCCCTGAAGGGCAACATCTACTACGGACTCTGGTATCCCATCATCGTGGCCCTCATCACGGTGGTCATCGGCGGGCTGTTCCTGAAGGAAACCAAGGACCGGGACATCAGCACCTACCAACACTGACCTGAACCCCTGGCGGTCCTGCCGCCGGAAACCTTGACGAGAAGCCGGGCGAACGGAGCCATCCATCGCCCGGCTTCTCCAGCCCCACTCACCCCGTTCCATATCTCCACCACCTTCCTGGCACGGAGTCGACCCATGTCCGAAGACCTCTTTCCCGTGAAGCCCCACATCCGGGAGCGGGCCCACCTCAAGACCATGGAGGAATACCAGCGGCTGTACCGCCTGTCGCTGGACAACCCCGAATGGTTCTGGGGCGAGCAGGCCAAGACGCTCACCTGGTTCCACCCCTGGCAGTCGGTCTTCGACGCGGACTACAAGGAGGTGGACTTCTCCTGGTTCCTGGGCGGCCGAATCAACGCCTGCTTCAACTGCGTGGACCGGCATCTGCCGCACCTGGGCGACAAGACCGCCCTCATCTGGGCCCAGGATGAACCCGGCGTCTACACCCACATCACCTATCGGGACCTGAAGCACAACGTCGCCCGCGTGGCGAACGTGCTGCTGCACAACGGGGTGAAGAAGGGCGACCGCGTCTGCATCTACCTCACCATGATCCCGGAGCTGGTCTACACCATGCTGGCCTGCGCCCGCATCGGCGCCGTGCACTCCGTGGTCTTCGGCGGGTTCTCGGCGGAATCCCTGCGGGACCGCATCGTGGATGCCCGCTGCAAGGTGGTGGTGACCGCCAATGAAGGCCTTCGGGGAGGGAAGAAGGTGCCCCTCAAACGTACCGTGGACCGCGCCATCGAAGGCATGTCTCTGGTGGAATGCGTGCTCGTGGCCCGCCGCACGGACGGCGATGTGCCCATGCAGCCGGGCCGGGACCTATGGCTGGACGAGGAGACCGCCAAGCAGCGCTCCACCTGCACCAACGAGTGGATGGGTGCGGAGGATCCGCTCTTCATCCTCTACACCTCGGGCAGCACCGGGAAGCCCAAGGGCCTGTTGCACACCACCGGGGGCTACCTCACCTATGCCGCCTTCACCCACAAGCTGGTCTTCGACTACCACCCGGAGGACATCTACTTCTGCGCCGCGGACATCGGCTGGGTCACGGGGCACAGCTACATCGTCTACGGCCCCCTCGCCAATGGCGCGACCTCGGTGATCTTCGAATCCACGCCGCTCTATCCCGATGCGGGCCGCTACTGGCAGATCGTGGACGATCTGGGCGTGAACATCCTCTACACGGCGCCCACGGCGCTGCGGGCCCTGGCCCAGGCTGGCGACGACTGGATCAAGAAATACAGCCGGAAGTCGCTGCGCATCCTCGGCACCGTGGGTGAACCCATCAACCCGGAAGTCTGGCGCTGGTACCACGATGTCGTCGGCGAAGGCCGCTGCACGGTGGTGGACACCTGGTGGCAGACCGAGACCGGCGGCATCCTCATCACGCCCCTGCCGGGCGTGACGCCCACCAAGCCCGGGTCCGCGACCCTGCCTTTCTTCGGAGTGAAGCCCATCATCGTGGATCCGGCCACAGGCATCCCCATCGAAGGCAATGACGTGTCCGGGGCCCTCTGCCTGGGCGCCCCCTGGCCGGGCCAGGCCCGCACGGTGCATGGCGACCACAAGCGGTTCCGCGAGACCTATTTCACCCAGTACCCGGGCTACTACTTCACGGGCGATGGTGCCCGCCGGGACGAGGACGGCTACTACTGGATCACGGGCCGCATCGACGATGTCATCAACGTGTCCGGCCATCGCCTGGGCACCGCCGAGGTGGAGAGCGCCCTCGTGGCCCACGAGGCTGTGGCGGAAGCCGCGGTGGTGGGCTACCCGCACCCCATCAAGGGCCAGGGCATCTACTGCTATGTGCTGCTCAACCACGGTTACGCGGAGAACGGGAACCAGCAGCTCATCGGCGCCCTCAAGGAGCAGGTGCGGCAGGTCATCGGGGCCTTCGCGGCGCCGGATGTCATCCACATCGCCTCGGGCCTGCCCAAGACCCGCAGCGGCAAGATCATGCGGCGCATCCTCCGGAAGATCGCCTCCGCGGAGTACGACGGCATGGGGGATATCTCCACCCTGGCCGAGCCGGATGTGGTCGCCCGCCTCATCGAGGAACACCAGAAAAATCAGCATTGACGNNAGCGGCATGCCCCGCACGAAGGTGCGGACCAGGGCTTCGAAACGGCCCGCGGCGGCGGCGCCGGCCTCCAGGACTTCCTGGTGGGTGAGGGCCTGGGGCAGGATGCCGGCGGCCATGTTGCAGAGGCAGGAGATCCCCGCCACCCGCATGCCCTCGTGCCGCGCCACGATGGCCTCCGGCACGGTGCTCATACCCACGGCATCGGCGCCCATGATGCGGAAGGCGCGGATTTCGGCGGGGGTTTCGTAGCTCGGTCCCGTCAGCCCCAGGTAGACCCCCTGGCGGAGCGTCTGGCCCAGCCCTGCCGCGCAGGCGGCGAGGTGGGCACGGAAGGCCGGGTCGTAGACGGCGGTCATGTCCGGGAAGCGGGGGCCCGGCTCCACGTTGGGGCCGATGAGGGGGTTGGTGCCGAACAGGTTGATGTGGTCCGTGAGGGCCATGAGGTCGCCCACGCCGAAGTCCGGGTTGAGGGCGCCCGCCGCATTGGTGAGCAGCACGGCCTTCACGCCGAGGCGCCCGTAGAGGCGCATGGGCGTGACCACCAGGGGCATGGGGTGCCCCTCGTAGAAGTGGAAGCGGCCGGCCTGCAGCACGACCTTGCGGCCCTCGAACTCGCAGAAAACCAGCTTGCCGCCGTGGCCCGCCACCGTGGGGGCGGGGAAGCCCGGGAGGTCGGTGAAGGGGATGGATAGGCCGGCTTTGGCTTCGGGACTGTCGGCCAGGGCGCCCAGGCCCGAACCCAGGACCACAGCGAGTTCCGGAACGAAAGGAGCCCGGGCCCGCAGGGCCTGGAGGGCGGCAGAAGCGGTCATGGCAGTTCCTGGGGCGGCTTAGAGGCTCGGGGTGAAGGCCAGGGTCACGGTGACATCCGGCTGCACAGCTGCCGGATTCCGGAGGCGGATCCTCACGGGATGATAGATTGGCGCAGTGTTGTTGACGGTGAGGGTGGTGGCCCCCAGGGCCCCCCCGGAACCGGTGAAGGTGAAGGACCGGCTGAGCAGGGGGAGGTCCAGCAGGACTTCGCTTCCGGCGGCCAGGGCGGGCGTGATGGTGGCGCTGATCACGTAGCGCTTGTCCGCGTTCAAGCTGAAGCCGCTGTAGAACACCTCGCCCTGGGACAGGTTGGGGAAGCTGCCATGCACCTGGACGGCCTTGGCCATGCTCAGGGTGAACGGCGCCAGCGGCGCAGTGAGGGCATTGGGATCCGTGCCCCAGTCGGCCACGAAGGAGGCGTGGGCTCCAGTGGTGGGCCGGGGCCAGGTCAGGCCGAAGGGGGCGACCAGGGAGGTCAGCACTGTGTCAGAAAAGGTCGCCGCGAGATCGACCGGCTCGAGGGCTGTCTTGGCCTCCTTGAGGCGGGTGAGCTGGGAGTAGATGTTGAGGGGTTCCATGTCCCGGGTGCCCGTGCTCAGGGTCAGGCCTGGGGCATGGAAGAAGCGGGCGGCAGCGGCGGGGTTCAGGTTGGACCAGTCCGCCGGGATGCTGGAGCCCGTGAGGTTGTTGGCCTTGAGGATGATCTCCCAGGCCAGGGCGCGGATGGCGGGGGCGGAATAGGGCGAGAGCTGAGCGGCGGTCAGGCCGCTGAGGTCCCGGATGTCCAGCACCGGCGCGGCCAGCGCGGTGCCATGGGTATCCGCCAGATAGGGGGACTTGAGGAGGTTCGCGGCCATCGCTTCGGCGAGGCCTTCAATGCGCGCCATATCCGGGCTAAGGTCCGTCAGGGCGGCCGCCTGGGGGAACAGGGGCGCAAAGTCAACCGAGAAGGTGCGGCCGTTGTTGCTGGCGAAGAGGACATTCCGGGCGAGGAGCGGCAGAATCACGCCCTCGTCCCAGGCATCGTCGTTGGCGGCCTCGCCCCGGAGGGAGCCGAAGGTGTGCAGGTCGGAAAGGTACCCGTTGTAGGCGAGGGGATAGACCATGCGGTCGTATTCCACGAAGGAGCCACGGGGTTCCGATACGCCCGGGGCGTAGTGGAGGTCGAGCGTGGTTCCCGAGGTGGCGCCGCCGTATACGCTCATGAAGGTGGTGACCGTGTCCCCGATGGCGAGGATGCGGCTGCCGGTGCCCTGGGTCCGCCCGGGAAGGGTGGTTTCCAGGACCGGGCTGGCGGCGGCCGTGGCCACCATGCTGCTGCGGTC
>DPRT01000166.1:23915-24278 GCA_003538615.1 Holophagaceae bacterium
AGCTGCTGATCAGTTCGACCATCAGGGGCTTGTCCTTGGGGACCGTCATGGTGTACACGCCGCTGATGTCGGTGAATCCAGCCTTGAGCAGCAGCCAGACGGGAGCTGCGGCGGATCCATCGGCATTGGTCTGGTCGTTGCGCTGGTAGATCCGGACCACGGCGCCCAGGACGGGCTTCGTCTGGAGATTCGCCGCCACAGAGCTGTCCGCAAGCCCGGTGGGCACGCCATTGGCGTCCTTCGCGAGGGGCACGCGGGTGTAGGTGACGAGGCCCGAAACGTTGATGGTGGTGGTGACGGTGGCGGTGGATTCCGCACTATTGCCCCCGCAGGCCAGTGCCACAGCCAGAAAGGCGATGGCCC
>DPRT01000199.1:0-363 GCA_003538615.1 Holophagaceae bacterium
CGGGGTGCCCCACCACCTGGACCACCTGCCGTCTGCCGCCCTTGAGCTTGCGGAAGAGGGTGCGCAGTTCCTCGGCCTCGTCGCCCTCCACGGCGCCCTGGCTGGGTTTCAGGTCGCCCAGGAGGACGATCTGGGCCGGGTCGTGGTCATCGATGAGGCTGAAGAGCCGTTCCCAGATCTCGATCTGCGAGGTGGCTGGCAGGGGGTCCGGGCGGCGGCGGCGGGCGGCGCCCAGGCCGAGGAACAGATCCGACAGCACCAGCGTCTTCTGCCGGGGAAGCCACACGGCCCGCCGGCTGTCGAGCACCACATCGTCGCTGAGCTGGACCTGCACTGGTGCCTCCCGGCTTCCATTGGAACACA
>DPRT01000199.1:466-22051 GCA_003538615.1 Holophagaceae bacterium
GGATGACGTGGCCTTCCTCGGCGCGGTGGTGGCGCGCGTGGCCCGCCATGCGCCCATCGATCCCCAGCGACTCTACGTGGCGGGTTTCTCCAATGGGGCCCGCATGGCCTACCGGATGGCCCTGGCCGCGCCCTGGGTGGCGGCCATCGCGGCGGTGGCCGGGGCGCCGGTCTGGGGCGAGGCCCCGGCGCGGGCGGTGCCCACCCTGGCCTTCCACGGTACGGAGGACCAGCACATACCCTACGGCGGCGGGGTGGGGTCCCAGGGGCGCAGGATCCCGGCCCTGTCCGCCCAGGAGGCTGTGGCCCGGTGGGCGGCCCTCATGGGCTGCGGGGAGGGCCCCGTCCGGGATTCCCTCGACTCCCACCACAGGGATCTGTGGTCCGGCGGCGGCTGCGAGGTGGGCCTCTGGACCGTGGCGGGCATGGGCCACGCCTGGCCTGGCGGGCGGCCCTACGCGCCGGGCGCGGACCGCCCTGTGGCGGATCTGTCGGCGGCGCACCTCATCTGGGCCTTCTTCGAGGCCCATCCGCGGGAGGGGCTGTGAATCCGGACCTGATCCAACTGCTGGCAGGACTTGGGACGGGGCTATGCGGGGGGCTGCTGTCCGGCCTCTTCGGGGTGGGTGGGGGGATCGTGATGGTGCCCCTGCTGGCGGTGGTGCTGGGCCTGGACCAGCACCGCGCCCAGGGGGCCACCCTGGCGGCCATGCTGCTGCCCACNNGTCATGACCCACGTCCGCCGCGAACCTGCGCCCGTGGACCGGGCGGTGGAACCCTTGGAGCTGTCGACGGGACTCTGGCGCTCGGGGCTTCCCATTGGCCTGCTGGCAGGGGTGGTCTCGGGGCTGACGGGGCTGGGGGGCGCGGTGGTGGTGATCCCGCTGCTGGCCTGGCGGTTCCGCATGACCCAGCACGAGGCCCAGCTCACGAGCCTGGCCATGCTGCTGCCCCCCATCGGCCTGCCCGGCGTCTACGTCTACGCGAAGGCGCAGGGCGGCCTTCCCTGGCTGGTCATCGCGGGGGTGGCCGTGGGCTTCGCCGCGGGGGCCCTGGCCGGGGCCCGGGTGGCCACCCGCATGCGCGGCGCGAAGCTGAAACAGATCTACGCGGGGATCATCCTGCTGATGGCCCTGCTCGTGCTCCTGCGGGGGCAGTAGCCACCCCGCTTTGCGCTATCCTCGAGGCGGAGGTGGCCGTGCCCCTGGATGCCCCGACTCCCCTCTACGTGGGGGAGCGCCTGCGAGACCTGGTCCTGTGCTATGCGGGCCCCTGGGCGTTCCGGCCCTACATGCGGAACCGCGAGGACGCGGACATGCTCTGGCACGCCCGCCAGGGCGTCATCCTGGCCTTTGCCGAATGCACGGTGACGCTGGCCCTGATCATCCTCGGCCTCTTCCCCATCTTCGGCTCGGTGTCCGTGCGCTTCATCCTGCCTCTGTGGCTGCTCTGGTGCCTGGGCATGTCCGTGACCAGCATCCTCCAGGCCACCAAGGGGAAGAAGCACCGCATCCCCGTGATCCACCAGTTCATCGACTACTTGTAGCACTCCGGGGGGACCGCCCGGCCGCGGGCGAAGCCCGCATCCGGCGCCAGGTTTCTGACCATCAGAGAGATGCGCCGGGTCCGGCGTTCAGGATCAGCATGGCATCGCCGTAGCTGAAGAACCGGTACCGCTCCCGCACGGCCTCGGCATANNGCCGCCTGGGCCAGGTCCAATCCCAGCAGGGAGGAGACGAGCACGAAGAGCGTGCTTTCCGGCAGATGGAAGTTGGTCAGCAGGTGGTCCGCGGTGCGGAGCCGGTAGCCCGGCGTGATGAAGAGGCGGGTGGCGCCAGTCCGGGCCAGATGCGAGCCGTCCCAGGCCCCCTCGAGGGTGCGGAGGGAGGTGGTGCCCACGCAGAGAACGGGACGGGAGCGGTCCCGGAGGACGGGCTCGAGGGCTTCTGCTGTGGCTTCGGGGATCTCGAAGCGCTCCTCGTGCATGGCGTGGTCTTCAAGCCGTTCGGCGGTCATGGGCCGGAAGGTGCCCAGGCCCACGTGCAGCCGCACCGGGCGCCAGCTGCAGCCCCGCACCTCCAGGGCCCGGATGAGCTCCGGCGTGAAATGCAGCCCCGCCGTCGGCGCGGCCACGGCCTCGCCCTCCCGGGCGGCGAACACCGTCTGGTAGCGGGNNACGCGCACGGCGCGCAGGCCCTCAGGCAGGGTGTCGAGGATCTCGATGCGGGCCAGCTCCGCGCCGCCCTCCGGATCCACCACCACCGCGGAGGCGCCGGGCTTCAAGCGGGCGCCGGGGCGCACCATGGCTTCGAACATCCCGCTCCCCAGGCTGCGCAGCAGCAGGGCCTCTCCCGCGCCACCGCCGGAGCGCCGCAGGAACAGGCGGGCGTGGCGCACCCGCACATCGTTCGGCACGCAGAGGGCGCCCGCGGGAACCAGATCTGGCAGATCGCGGATGGTCCGGTGGGACCAGGTTCCGCTTTTCGCATCGACCACCAGCAGGCGGGCGCCATCCCGGTCGGGGGCAGGGTGCTGCGCGATGAGGTCCTGGGGCAGATCGAAATGGAACTCGGCGCGCTTCATCAGGCTTCGGCGAACTGCAGCTTGTGCAGGCGGGCGTACTCGCCATTCCGGGACAGCAGCTCGTCGTGGGTGCCCACTTCGACGATGCGGCCCTGCTTCATGGCGCAGATGCGGGTGGCGCGCTGGATGGTGCTGAGGCGGTGGGCGATCACGAGGGTGGTGCGATCCTGCATGAGGGCTTCCAGTGCCGCCTGCACGGCCCGTTCGCTTTCCGTATCCAGGGCGCTGGTGGCCTCATCGAGGATGAGGATGGGCGGGTCCTGCAGCAATGCCCGGGCGATGGCGAGGCGCTGGCGCTGGCCGCCGCTGAGGCTCGAGCCCGTCTCCGCCAGCGGCGTATCGTAGCCCTTGGGCAGGGACAGGATGAAGTCGTGGGCATGGGCCTTCCGGGCGGCTTCAACGACGGCCTCGCGGCTGGCCTGCATGCCGTAGGCGATGTTGTCATGCACCGTGTCCATGAAGAGCAGGGTCTCCTGGGTGACGATGCCGATGACCTTGCGGAGCTCCCGGGGATCGAAGTCGCGGAGGTCCACGCCGTCGAGGGTGATGCGCCCCGCCGTGGGGTCGAAGAAGCGGGGCACCAGGTTCACCAGGGTGGTCTTGCCGCCCCCGCTGCCGCCCACCAGGGCCACGGTCTCGCCCGCCCGGACTTCCAGATCGATGCCGCGCAGGACGGGGTGCTTGTCGTCGTAGGTGAACTCAACGCCTTCGAAACGCAGCAGTCCCGGCCGGGCGGGCATGGGCCTGGGATCCGGGTTCACGGGCAGGTCGGGTTTCCGGTCCAGCATGGTGTAGACGCGGTCCAGGCTGGCGGAGGCCACCTGGATCTCGTTGTTGAGCTTGGTGAGGCGGCGGAGGGGATCATACAGGGCGTAGATGGCCAGGATGTAGGTGAGGAAGTTCTCGGTGGTGAGGGTGCCCGCCCGGAAGCGCCCGGCGGCGTAGGCCGCCAGCCCCGCCAGCAGGAAGCCGCCCACCAGTTCCATGATGGGTGTGGAGAGGGCCGAGGCCCGGGCGCTCTTCATGCCCAGGCGGTAGAGCTCCTGGTTCTGTGCCTGGAAGCGCCCCACCTCGTAGGATTCCCGGGCGAAGGCCTGGACCACGCGGATGTTGCTGAAGACTTCCTTGAGGCGCTGGAGCAGACGGCTGGAGGCCTCCTGGTTCCGGTGGTTCACCTTGCGGATGCGCTGACTGAGGTGTTTCACGGGGATGACGACGAAAGGGCCGGCGAGGAAGAGGGTGAGGCTCAGCTGCCAGTCCATGTAGAGGACCGTGGCCAGCATGGTCACGGCCACGCAGATCTCGCGCACGGCCTCCGCCAGCTGGTTGCTGGCGATGCCCTGCACGGCGCCCACATCGCTGATGCTCCGGGTGATGAGCTCGCCCACGGGGTGTTTCTGGAAGAAGGCCGGGTCCTGGGTCAGGAGGTGGGCGAACAGGCGTTCCCGCAGGGCCTGGGTGGCGCGGATGCCGCTGCGGACCATGAGCAGGGTGCCGGCATAGGTGAAGAGGCCCTTCAGCGCGAAGAGGGAAACCAGGACCAGGGGCACCAGCAGGCCTGTGCGGAGGGCTGAAGCCTCGGGCAGACGCGCCATGGCCCAGGCCCGGAGCTGCTCCAGCTGCCCGAAGAGGCCCGGCTGGGCGAGGCCCAGGGCGTGGCTCTTGCCGTCGTCGAACACGAACTTGATGGAGGCGATGAGGGCGCCCTGGCAGAGCCCCGCCAGGAGCAGAAGCAGGGAAGCCCCCGCGATGAGGGGGGCGTGGGGACGCAGGTGGTCTCGGAAGAAGCGCAGGATCCTGGACATGGTCAGGGTCCAGCTTAGCCGGTCTATTCCACGGTCACGGTCACGGTGCTCTTGCCGTCATCCAGGCTGAAGAGTTCGGTGCCCTTGGGGGCGTTGAGCGCCTGGTCCATGAGCTGCTCCAGATCCACGCCCTTCTTCTTGGCCTGGCGGAGCTGTTCATCGGAGAGGTAGCCGCCCACGGCCCGGGCGAGGCCCAGGGCCAGCCGCACGGTCAACGCCTCGGCCTTGGCCCGCTCCTTCACGCGCACCACCAGGAAGCGGCCCTGGGCGGGACCCGGGGCCTGGGGCTGGACGCCCATGGCCTGAAGCGCGAGCCGGCAGGCTTCGGAGGAGGTGCCGGCCCGCAAGCCCGCCTGGAGTACGGGTACGGCGCGGGCATCCTTTCGCTTGGCCAGCTGGAGGGCTGCGGAGATGCGGATCTCCTCGCGATCCTCGGAGAGGGCCTCCACGAGACCGGCCACGGCGGCGGGGCTGTCCCACTGGCGCACCCCCCAGCAGCGCACCCGGTTGAGCCGGGCTTCTTTTCCGAGCAGCCGCTGGTCGGGGTGCCTCGACAGGAAGTCGGTGTAGGCTTCAGCGGCCTCATCCCACCGCTGGTCCTGCTCCAGGCTGGAAGCCAGCCAGTAGCGGGCGTCCGCCAGCCGAGACGAAGCCGGAAATTCGCGGATCAGAGAGCGGTAGGCCTGGGCGGCCTCGTACCAGCGCTGGGCATAGCGCAGATCCCGGCCCTGCCGGAACAGCGCGTCGGCAGAGTTCTCCCTGGACACGAGGACGAAGGGTTCGGGCAGGGCGGGCGCCATGGGCGCGGCCACGGCCAACAAAAGGGACAGGATCATGCGCCCTCTCCCCTCAGGCGGCGTTCCATGCGCTCGGCCTGGGTTTCCAGGTTGTGGGCGGCGGCCCACTGGCGGAGCTCGCGGGCCCGCTCAGTGCTGAGGCAGCTGTCCTCGAAGGCCACTTCGGACAACCATGTGTGCAGGCTGGCGCGGATGGCCTCGGCCTCCTGGATGGGCGCGCCCTGGGCGGCGAGCTGGTGGCTGGCCTCCAGGAGGGTCATGGCCATTTCGCGTTCCTGGCGCCGGTCTTCTTCACCCTTCTTGCACAGGGCCGGGTTCTGTTCAAAGTCCTGGAGGAGGGTCGTGCTCTGCCGGAAGAAGGCGATCCAGGCGCGGTCCTGGGTACGCTTGCGCGCCACCTGCTCCAGGCGGGCCGTGTCCCGGGCCTGGGCCCGGAGACTCTGGGTGCGCTGCACGGTGTAGGCGGCGGGGACCAGGGCCAGGAGCAGCACGGCCGCGGCGGCAAGGGTCCACGACCCGGTCCAGCGGGTGCGGGGCGCGGGGGCCAGGCCCTCGGCCAGCGCGGGGCCGTGGCTTCCCAGGGCCAGGTGGAGTTCCAGCAGGCTGGCCAGTTTGGCCTGCTGCGCGGGATCGTCGGGCCAGAGTTCGGGCTGCTCGAGCAGCTCGAAGCAGCGGGCCTCTTCGGTGGCATCAAGGCGGTTGGGATCAGGGGCGGAAGTCATGGCTGGGGTCCAAGGGTCTTGCGGAGCTTCTGGAGGCTTTGGAACAGGGTGGCTTTCACGGTGCCTTCGGCGCAGCCCAGATCGAGCGCGATCCGTTTCACCGGATGTTCATGGACGTAGTAGGCGAGCACCATGGCCCGCTGGCGGGGGGTCAGACCTTCCAGGGCCCCGCGAAGGGCCTGGATCCGCCGGCTTTGGTCCACGGATTCCCAGGGTGAGGCCTGGTGGGGGTCCGGAGCGTCAAAGGTCTCGGGAGGGGATACCTCTCGCCCCCGTCTACGCAGATGGTCGGTCGCTGCATTAGCCGCCAGCGTAAAAAGCCAGGCGGCCACGGGCCGGCCCTCCTCAAAGCGCTGGCAATGCTGGAGGCATTTGAGGAAAACTTCCTGGGCCAGCTCCTGGACAACCCCGGCCTCGCCCTGGAGGCGCCGGTGGAGGAAGGCGAAGAGGGGCCGTTCGAAGCGGGCCATGAGGTGGGCCAGGGCCTCCTCCCGTCCAGCCTTGAGCTGCGCCATCCAGTATTCGGGGGACTCCGCTTCCGGGGCGGCGGTTCCGCCACCCGGACCCGCGGGCTGGGGCAGAGCCGCGTTCATGCCTTGGGGCCTCCGGCCAGGGAGGTGATGGAGAAGCCCGGCTGGCCCAGCTTCTCCATCACCAGCTTGAGCTGCTCGGGCGTGAAGGCGCAGCGCAGGCCGATGCGACGCTTCTCCTGCATCAGTTCCGGGGCGGCACCAGGGGCGGCCTGCACGGCGTTGGCGGCAGCCACCAGCCGCTGGAGCCAGGGGGCGACCTGGTTGATGCCTTCGGGCGTGCCCCCGAGGGAGAGCTCGAAGCGGATGGGCTGATCCTTCTCGGGGGAGGGTGTAATGCTCCAGAAGAGGGCGTTGACGCCCTGGGGCAGCTCCCTGAGGAGGCTACCTTCCACGTTCCGCCGCAGCCCGTCCAGCAGGGTCTCGGGCTGGAGGTAGCCCTGGAAGGGGGCCCGGGCGCTGATCCACTCCGCGGCGAGGGCCGCGTCGGACTGTGCGGAGAGGCTGCCGCGGGAGGCCATGCCGTTGAGGGCCTCGAGGGAGCCGATCCAGATCTGCCCCTGTTCGTCGCTGGCGGCGCGGATATGGGCCTTTGTGTCTTGGGTCTCGAGATCGAGGATCACGTAGAGGGGCCAGTCCCGGCCCTGGAGATGAAGGCTGCCCTCCTGGGGGAAGGACTCCGCCAGCGCCGACACCAGGGCCGCGGGGTCCTTGAACTGGGTGAACTGGATGAGCACTTGCTCGAGGCCCTTCTGGAGGTTCTGCTGGCCCTGTCGCGGCACTCCGATGACATGGAAGGTCACCCGGCCCGTTTCGGTGCGCGGATTGATGCGGGCCTTCTGGAGAAAGAGGTCGAGGGCCCGCTCCACCATGGGTTCCCGGGCGATGAGCGACTGCACGTCCTTGTGGGTGAGCATCCAGGCCGCCTCGCCGGAGAAGGCGGCCACGCTGCCGTTGGGGGCTGCCTGCACCCAGGCGGGGACCCGGGGCTTGGGGCGGCAGGAAAAGGCGAAGGGGAGGCAGATGAGGGCCACCGCGGCGGGAATCAGGTTGGCGGCGGGGCGGCGCATGGGGGCTCCAGATCTTGGGCTACGGGGTCCTGGGGCAGGCGTTTACCCGAGGGTGCGCAGGGAGGCCGGCAGATGGGGGCTGCGGAGGAGCTGCTGCTGCTCGGGTTCGGACAGGAGACCCCAGATGCGGGCGGAGGCATCCTTGGGGGTCTTCGGGTTCAGCAGCAGCTCGGACATGATCGCCGCGTGGGCCATGAGCACGGGATGGGCGGCGATCTGCTCCAGCACGGCGCGAGGGGTCAGCTTGTTGCGGGCCAGCCGGAGGAGGATGCCCGGATCCAGTTGCCGGTCGGACACCATGCGACGGAGGGTCTCCTCGTCCTGAAGCACCTCCTGGGGCAGATGGCGCATGAGTTCGCCGCCGGACGTGCGCAGGGCGGTGATGCGGTCGGACACGTCCATGCCGAGGTAGAGAGCTCTGAGGGTCTCCAGGGCCCGGCGCTTGACCTCCAGGTGCTGGAGCCGCGGATCCCGGAGGATCTCGAGGGCGGGCTTCAGGCCAGGAAGGTGCGCCATCAGGCGGAGTGCGGTGGCTTCAGCCACCTGGGGATGGTGGACCAGCGCCTCGGCCACCAGGGGATCCACCTGCCAGGCGGCGTGGGCGGCCACCTGTTCGGCCCGGCCGCGGTCCAGCACGGGCAGGGTGGAGGCGAGGATCCGCGGGGTGAGCGCCGGATTCTCGAGGGCCAGGCGGAAGACCTGCGGGTCCGGGTCTTTGAGCACCTGGACGATCTGGTCCTCCTGGGTGGCCTGGGTGGCGAGGAACACCCGCTCCTCCAGGGTGGCCCAGCGGCCGTCCTCACCGCGCTCGGGCAGGGCGGAGGAAAGCCCGGACCGCTGGCGCAGCAGGCGGTCATAGAAATGCTTCACCACTCGGAGCAGCTGCGGCGACTGCCGCTTGGCCCAATAGGTGATGAACTGGTACTCGCCTTCCTCCAGCTGGGTGAAAAGGGAGACGACGCGGCGGAGAAAGGCCCGGTCCTGGCTGCCCTGTTCCAGCGCGGCCACCAGGCGTCCGGAGAGGGCCAGGCGCCGCGACAGGTCCGCTGGACAGCCCGGCGCCTCCCGGAGGCTCTCCCGCACCGGTTCCCGGAAGTACCAGCGCGCTTCGGCATAGATCTCTTCGAAGAAGGCGGCCACGGCGCTCTGGGCGAGGGCCTGGCAGACGAGATCCTCGGAGATGAGGGGATTCTGGAGGGCGGCCAGGCGGAGGTCCGCATCGGAATCCACGAGAAAGCCGAGCAGCTCGTCGGGCTGGGCCGTCTGCTGGGCCCTCGCGAGGCGGTCCTCCCGGTGCAGACCCTGGGTGGAGGCCTGGGGCGGAAGGGGATCCGGCGGGGTGGTGAGGGCGTCCCAGTCGGGGTGCTCGCCGGGCAGCGGGGCCAGCTCCTGCGTGTTTCCCGTGGCCGAGACCGTCTTGGCGATCTGCTTCGCCAGCAGCTTGGCCACCGGCTTGAGGGCCGGGCTCAGCTGCGAATAGAGCGCCTTCACGGCTTCGGAGCGGTCGTCTTTCTCCGCTGCGGAGGCGTGGTCCATCTCCCGCATCTGGTCGAAGAGGGACACCACCATCTCAAGGTCGCGGCGGATGGGTTCAGGCGTGGCCTCGTTCTCCGCCAAGCCGAGGAGGATGGGCCAGTGGGCCAGCCAATGCGGCGTGCGGGCCATGAGCGTCAGGAGGCGGGGCGAGCCCAGGGATCTGGCCAGGCCCTCCAGCATGTGGACCTGACTTTCCGTCGGGAGCTGGGGTCGGACCAGGGCCAGGTGGCGGAAGTGGACCCGATCTGGTTCCGCGAGGCTGGCGAGGAACGCGCCTTCCGGCTCCATCACAGATCCTCCCTCAGGCGCAGGCGGCTTGGAGGAGGGCCCGGAGCCCCGGATCTTCGCGGAAGAGCAGGGCATCCACCAGGGCGCCCTTGAGGCCGAGGCGGGCCTGGGCCGCATCCAGGTGCTGGAGGGTGGTGATGCTGCCGCCCATGACCAGGGGAAGCCCCGTGGCCGCGACCAGCGCCTGGGCCGTATCGAAATCGGGATCGGCGTTGGGATCCTCGGGGATGTCCACGAAGAGCAACCGTTTGAACCCGTAAGCCTTGGCGCGCAGGGCGAGGTCGAGGGCACTCAGGCTGGCGGTGTCCACCCAGCCAGAGCGATGGACCTTCCCGCCGCGGGCGTCGATGGCCGCGGTAAGGAAGGGCTGGAAGCGCGCCATCAGCTGTTCGGAGACCATGGAGGACTTGTGGAGGATCGTGCCCGCCACGAGCCAGACGGCACCCTGGTCGATGAAGAACTGAGCCTGGTCGGAGCTGCGGATGCCACCGGCCACCTGGATGCAGACCTTGCGTCCCCGGGCGTGGCAGCGCTGGAGGATCTGGGCGATGAGGTCCCGGTTGTTGCCCTTGCCCATGGCGGCGTCCACATCCACCAGGGCCATGCGGGTGGCGCCCTCGTCGAGGAGCCGGACCGCGAGGTCCAGGGGCGCTTCAGGGGAAGCCCCGCCTGGCCCCGAAGTCGGAACGACGCGGCCATGCTGAAGGTTTAAGGTCGGATAGATCTTCAAACGTACACCCCGGTAGACCGGCAGATAGGGAGTGTAACGCAAGGGTCACGCCGGTGAGGATTCCGTGAGCTGCGGGAGAAGTTGGCGCGCGGCATCACTCTCCGCCCGCTTGCGGGAGGGGCCGCAGGCCTCGGCGCTGAGACCACCCACGGTGGCCTGGACCGTGAAAACCGGGGCGTGGCCGGGACCGGATTGGGAAATCTGGGCATAGACGGGCGCGGGCAGCCCCAGGCGGGCGGCGGCTTCCTGGAGGGTGGTCTTGGGGTCCAGGAGGGTCCAGGCCTCCGGATGGGCCGACCGGACGGGTTCCAGGAACCGGGCCTCCACGGCCCCCTGCACGGTGGCCGCCCCGTCCCGGCCGGACGCCTGGGCATCGAGGTAGATGGCGGCCAGCAGGGCTTCCAGGGCATCGGCCAGGGGCTTGGGCCCCATGGGCGGGGCCTTCCGGGGGTGGGTGGCGGCCAGGGCGCGGTCCAGGCCGAGGTCCATCGCCCACTGGTGCAGCGAGTCCGTGCGCACCAGGACGCCCCGGAACTTGCTCATGGGGCCTTCCTGCCAGTCTGGCCGCTCCCGGTGGAGGAGCAGGGCCACGGAGAAGTTCAGCAGGGCGTCGCCCAGGAATTCCAGCCGCTGGTTGTCCCGGCTTCTGGCGGCGGAGGTGTGCGTCAACGCCTCCTGGAGCAGGGCCGGATCCGAGAACCGGTAGCCCAGGCGAGTTTCCAGCTCACCCAGTTCATCCTTGCGCTTCGCCATGATCAATCCACGAGATCAGGCGGGAGCTTGCGGTTGAACCGGGCCTGGTTGAGGGCGGACCGGAAGCGGATGTTGCGCGTGGCCATCTGCCCCAGGATGCCCTGGCGACGGGCCTCGCGGAGTTCCTGGACGAATTCGCCGGTGCGGCCCTGGTCATGGAGTACCACCGCCAGCCAGGCGTGGGCGTTCACGTTGGTGGGGTCGGCCTTGATGGCCTGACGGAAGCCGTGGATGGCCTTGTCAGGCTGGCTGTCCGCCAGCTGGATGGCTTCGCTCAGGGAGACGTTGCCGAGGTTCAGCCGCTCATGGGTCTGGAGTTTGTCGAGTTTCTCGGGTTCGTAGCGCTCGGGCTGATCAATGGCCCGGGGCTCGGCGGGTCTGGGCCCGGAGGATTTGGTTTCCTGGGGTGGGGGCTCTGTGGGCGTCGGTACGGAACCGGAGGGCGCGGCCTGCGACCCGGGCTTTACCTGGGGCCCAGCCGGCTTGGCTCCGGCCGCACGGGGGGGCTGTGCACCGAGAGCTGTGAAATCGGTGGTGGGGGTTTCCGTGGATCCGGCGGGGGCGGGAGCCTGGCGGAGAACCCACCAGCCCGCGCCTCCCGCGCTCACCAGGAGCAGGGCCGCGAGGCTGAGCCAGAGCCCCCGGTTTCCGCGGGCAGGCCCGGCCACTGGCCGCGCGACCGCCGGCACCGGGGCCGTGGGGGCGGCAAGGGCCTGCAGGGTTGGAGCCGATGCGGACGGCACCGCGGACCCGGTGGGCGCGGCGGCCTGGAGCAGGGAGGTCACCTCCTCCATTTGTCCGGTCCAGGAAGGATCCTTCGCGGCGCGCAAGGCCTTGGCGAAGTCCTCGGCGGTCTGGAACCGCTCGTCAGGGTTCTTCGTGAGGGCGCGGTCCAGCACGGAGCGGATGGCGGGGCTGATGCCGTGGAGGTTGTCGGTCTCGATGGGCTCTGGCGCCTCGTTCACGATCTTGTAGAGGACCGTGGGGGTGGTGTCCCCGGAGAAGGGCTTCCGGCCGCTGAGGCTCTCGTAGAGCATGACACCCACGGCGAAGAGGTCGCTGCGCGGGTCGGGCTTGCCCGTGCGGATGTACTCGGGCGCCATGTAGCTCACGGTGCCCATGACCATGCCCGTGGCGGTCATGTCGGAGTTGCTGATCTTGGCCACGCCGAAGTCCATGACCTTGGCGTGGAGGCGCCGCCCATCGCGCTGCACGCGCACATTGGTGGGCTTGATGTCCCGGTGGACGATGTGCTGCCGGTGGGCGAAGCCCAGGCCGTCGCAGACCTGGGCCAGGATTTCCAGGGCCTCGGAGCGGGAGAGCGACTGCTCCTGGAGCAGCTCGTCGAGGTCGTGTCCCTTCACGAACTCCATGGCGATGTAGAGCACGCCCTGGTCCTCACCGAACTCATAGATGGTCACCAGATTGGGATGATTCAGAACGCCCGCGGCCCGGGCTTCCCGGGCGAAGCGTTCCTTGGCCTCGCCCCCCTGGGCGGCAGCCGGGAGGATGGTCTTGATGGCCACCTCGCGGCCGATGGAGGGATCCACGCCCAGATAGACTTCACCCATGGCGCCATTGCCAAGGACGCGCTTGATCTCGAATTTTCCGAGTTTCTCGAACATGAAAAAGCCTTCCCGAACATGGGATAGAGGATGGATGGACAGCATAGGCCCTGTCTTCTCCGGGGCCAATAGACTTGGCATAATCCGGCACACATTGGTTGCTTCCAGCTGGCGCCCTGGCAAGGATCATGCAAACTAGAAACACGTTCCGGAGATCTTTGGTGCACGAAGTCCGCCTTCGACACTTCCTGCCAGCCCTCATCGGGTCCCTGCATCAGCAGCAGGCCGAGGGGGAGCTTGTGCTGGAACAGAATGACGGCATCCGCCGGATCTACTGGAGTGGGGGGGACCTCGTCTACCTGCGGAGCGATGCGGTTGGCGAGCAGTTCGGCAACTTCCTGATTCGCCGCGGTGTGCTGGACATGGCCTCCCTCAAGGAGCTGCTGGCCGATGGCGAGGGCGCCCGCATGGGTGACCGGGTCGTGCAGTGGGGGCTCATGACCGTGGAGGAGCGGGACAGCCGCCTTCACGAACTGCTGGGCTCCATCCTGCTGCACGCCATGGAGCACACGATCCTGACCATGACTTGGGTTCCAGGGGCGCTGGATGAGAACCTCAGCGGCGACCTCCAGTTCCGGCTGGATCACCGGCGGCTGATCTGGGACACCTTCCAGAGCGCCAAGGTGGGCCGAGAGCTGGAGGAGATGTTCCGCAGCGAACCGGACTGGCGATGGGAGGCCCGCCCGGACCTGCTGGAGTCTCTCAGCGATCTGCCCCTCACGCCGGCCCTGGCCTATGCGTTATCCCTGCTGGGTTCGGAGCCGCTGGGCTACGAAACCATCGGCTCCCTTTCGGGCCTCCCCTCGGAGGACTCTGCCCGCCTGGTGGCCACCCTGTGGGCCCTGGGCGGCCTGAACCTGGTCCGGGGCGATCTGCTGCTGCTTCCCAAGGAGCCCGTGAAAGCGGCCCCGGTCCCCGAGCTTCCGCCGGTGCCGGTGCTGGAGGTCGAGGAGATCCTGGAACCGGAGGCGGACCCCGAGCCCATTCTCTTGATCCAGGAGGATCTTTTCCCGCCGCCCTTGGCCCATACGCCCAGGTCTCCCCTGCCGCCCGCGGAGGCGCTGGAGCAGGCCTTCTCCGGGCCGTCGCCCGCGACCCTGCCCCTCCTTCCCTCCCGGGCCGAGGAGGAATCACTTTCCGCGCCGGACCGGGCCCATCGTCTGGTGGTGAAGGCCAAGTCCTACCTGATGCAGGACCGCACCAGTGAGGCCATCCGGGCCCTGGAGCAGTCCATCAAGCTGGATGGGGACTCCCCCGCGGCCTACGAGGCCTGGCTTCTGTTGGGCCGGTTGCGGCTGGGGAATCCCGCCTGGTCCACCCGGGCGGTGGAAGCGCTCCAGGTGGCTTCACGCATCCGGCCGCGGGCCGCCGAACCTTGGGCCTTGATGGGGGAGCTCTACGACCGCAAGGGGTTCCGCGCCAACGCCCAGGGCTGCTTCCGGCGCGCCCTGGAACTGGATCCTTCGGTGGCGGTGCCGCCGGGCTATGACGACGATGAGGCTGATGGGCTCCGGGAGGGCCAGGGCGGGCTCATGGGCCGCTTGCGCGCCATGCTTGGGCGGGAGAAGGGTTAGCGCACTTCCGGGCCCAGCCCGCGGAGGCGCTGAAGCCCCTCATGGGAAGGGTGCAGCTTCAGCCCCAGGTCCAGGATGGCGCGTGCCTGTGGAACCTGCCCAGCCTGCATCAGGAACCCCGCGACCAGGGCATGCCAGTGGCCGCCGCCGCCTTCGGGCAGGGCCCGCAGGGCCTCCCACGCCTCCGCGGCGGCCTGGGCCTGCTGGCCCTCGGCGAGGCGGAGCTGGAGGAGACGGTCCCAGAGCGCAGGGTGTTTTGGAAAAAGGCCCAGGGCCGCCCGCAGGGTCTCGACAGCCTCGGCGGATTTCCCCGACTCGACCAGGGCCCCCGCGAGGCCCAGGTGCAGATCCGTCACATCGGGCTGGATCGATAGGGCCTGGCGGAAGGCCTTGATGGCCTCCGGGAGCAGTCCGGCCTGCAGCAGCAGTTGGGGGAGGAGGGCGAGGGCCAGCCGGTGGCGCGGCTCAGCGGTCAGGACCTTCTGGAGAAGGGGGACACCCTTTCGGGGATTTCCCGTCTCCTGGTAGGCCAGGGCCAGGGTGGTCAGCACGGGAAGGGGGATCTGGCGTTGGAGCCGCAGGTAGGCTTCCGCGGCCTGGATCACCCGGGGCCATTCGGCGGCCAGCGCGGCCTGGGACATGAGGTTGAACCAGGCCTGAGGAGATGTCGGATTCGCCTGGGCCTGGGCCTGCGCCAGGTGGAGGTAGGCCACCTTTTTCTCGGCCTCCCGGCCCACGTCCACCTTTCCGAAGTGGTGGATGACGGCATCGAGTGATCCGACGGGCAGTTTGCGCGCAAGGAAGAACGGGGTGAGCAGTTCGTGGATGCGCCCCTCGAAGGCCAGGCCGGGGACCCTCCGGCAAAGCCGCAGTCCCGGGACATCCGCGTAATGGGAGAACTCTGAGCCCAGGGAGTAGGCACCGTCGTTGGGCGTCGGAAGTACGTCCATGCAGACCAGGGTTCCGTCCAGCACGTAGCTCCGAAGGATCAGGTTGAACGCGGCACACGGGGTCTGATCCAGTGCCGACCGGATGCGGGCGTGATCCTGTGGATCGATGGCTTCGTCCGCGTCCAGGACCAGGATCCAGTCGCCGGTGCACCGGCGCAGGCTCTCGTTCCGGGCGGCCGAGAAGTCATCAATCCAGGTGAACGAGCTCAGTTTGGCGCCGAAGGATTCTGCGATGGCCACGGTGCGGTCGGTGGAACCGGTGTCCACCACCACGATTTCATCCACGAGCCCCTGCACCGAGGCCAGGCACCGGGGCAGGTTGGCCTCCTCGTTCTTCACGATCATGGCGAGGGAGAGGGTGGTCATGGCGGAATCATAGCTTTGGCTGGTGTTAGGCCACGGAAATAAAAAAGCTAAAGGGAAGGGCTGGATGTTCCGAAACAGGATCCAGCTGGGGATTCCCCCTGCAAAACAACCGGCAGCACGGACGCTGCCCTTGCGCATCACGGAGGATGCCATGGCTTCTATTCTCAATAACGTTTCCGCTCTGGGCGCCACCCGTCAGCTGGCCTCCACCAACCTTGGTCTGAACAAGACCATCGAGCGGCTCACCAGTGGCAAGCGCATCAACCGCGCGTCGGATGACGCCGCGGGCCTCGCCATCAGCAACAACCTGGGCGCGGACATCCGCATCGCCTCCCAGGGGCGCCGGAATGCCAACGACGGCATCTCCACCCTCCAGACCGCTGACGGCGTGCTGGAAGAAGTCACCAGCCTCCTGACCCGCGCGGCCGAACTGGCCCAGCAGGCCCAGGGCACCACCGCCGGCGCCGACTCCGGCACGGGCAAGACCGCTCTGAACGCGGAATTCGCGAAGATCATCACCACCATCTCCGACCTGAACACGAACACCAAGTTCAACGGGACGGCGGTCTTCGGTTCCACCGTGTCCGTGGCCGTGGGCAACTTCGCGACCGTGGGCGTGGCCCTTGGTTCCATCACGAACATTTCGGGAACCATCGACACCTCGGCCAATGCCGCGACCGCCGCTACCAGCGTGGCTACGGCCATCACCGCCGTGTCCACCCTGCGCGGCACCATCGGCGCCGGCCAGCAGCAGCTGCAGAGCGTTTCCAACTCGCTCGGCATCCAGGTGGAGAACTTCACGGCGGCCTACAGCCAGATCCGTGACGCCGACATCGCTGACGAAGTGGTGAACCTGTCCAAGTTCCAGATCCTTGGCCAGGCCGGGATCAGCGCCTTGAGCCAGGCGAACCAGTCCAGCCAGTCGATCCTCGCCCTCCTCCGGTAGTAGGGTTCCTGAGTTCCCGGGGGGGTGGGCACTGCCCGCCCTCCCGGGTCTTTGGTGAGGAGCGACGAGATGGTCGACCAAGTCAACCCCATGGGTAGCTTGGCACCGGGACTTCCGCTCACCCTTCTGGCCGCCGCCAAGCCCCAGCCGGTTCCGGAAAAACCCCGCCCTGCCAAGCCCGTTGATCCCCAGCCCGAAGGGCTGGAAAGCCGGGATGTAGACCCGTCTCCCGAAGCGATGGATGGCGCCGCGAAGGCCTTCCAGGCCTTCTTCGATCAGTCCAATGCGGCCCTGTCCTTCCAGGTGGACGAAAGCAGCGGACGGTTCTATTTCAAGGTGGTCGACGCGAACACCCAAGAAGTGATCCGCCAGGTCCCCTCTGAAGAGGTCCTGGCGATGGCGCGCAAATTGCGCGAACTGACGGATCTCAAGGGCGCCTCCGGCGCCTTGGTGGACAAGGAGGGCTGAGCTCTCCCGGCAGGCGGAGGTATCCCATGGCATCACCCATCAGCTTCCAGGGCCTTTCGACGGGTCTGCAGACGGACCAGTTGGTGAATGCCATCCTGCAGCAGGAAGCTCAGCCACTTCAGCGATTGCAAAACAAGCAAACCCGCAATAACCAGCGGGTGGCCGCATTTCAGGCCCTTAAATCGAACATGACCGCCCTGTCCACCAGCCTGGCCAGCCTTGGGGGCACCAGTTTCAATGCCCGTACGGTGTCCAGCACGGACAGCAACAACACCTATGTATCAGCCTCGGCCTCAGGCAGTTCGACGGGCAGTTATGACCTAAAAGTGTCGCAGATCGCCACCAAAGGGCGGATTTCGCCGACCCTGGTGGGCGGCGTGCCTTCCAATCTGGCCGTGGCGGATCCCCTGGCCACCCCCGTCTTCTCGGGAGGCAGCGCCAGTTTCGCCATTCAGGGTACCGATGGCGTGATCAAGACCTTGACTCTGGATGGCACGAACAACACCCTCTACGGCCTGCGCGATGCCATCAATGCGCTGGGGGCCGCGGATCCCAACGTGCCCGGCTCCAAGGGCCTGGGTGTGGTGGCCACGGTGGTGAACACGGGAACAGGCGCGAATCCCTACCAGCTGGTGCTGACCGCCAAGGACACCGGAACGGGCACCACAGGCGGCGTGGTGACCATCGCGGACGTCACGGGGGGCGGCGCCGTCAATACGCTCGGCATCGGGGCTGGAACGGTGGACAGCATGGCCGCTCCGACGACCCTCACAGGAGGCTTGACGTCGGGGGCCACAGATGTGGCCAAGGATGCACTGTTCTCGGTGAACGGCATCGAGCTCACGCGGAAATCCAACACCGTGACCGATGCGGTGGATGGGGTCACCTTCACCCTCAAGCAGGGTGGCCAGACGACGGCCACGACGCTCACGGTGGCTCTGGACAAGAGCGGCATCACCAGCGCCATGCAGGACACCATCAGCAAGTTCAACACCCTGGTGAAGACCTACAAGGACGCTTCGGCCTTCAACGGGGCCTTGTCGAATGATTCCTCCGCGCGGAGCCTGATCGCCCAGGTGCGCGCCGCGCTGTCGGGCGTGCCCGAGGGCATGCCGGCGTCATCTCCCTTCTCCTCCGCCGCCGACTTGGGCATCAAGACCAACCGGGATGGCAGCCTGAGTTTGGATGTCACCGTCTTCCAGGCGGCCCTGGACAAGGATTCCGCCGCCGCCCGGCGCGTCTTCGCCTTCACGGGGGATACGACCAATGGTGCCGTGACGGTCTATGGCGGCGGGGCGAAGACCACCACCGGCGCCGTGGGGTTCAACATCACATCCTTCGCCAGCGGGGGTGCGGTCTCGGGCACCTTCACGGTGGATGGGACAGACTACCTCCTCTCAGGCACCAACGGCACCCTGTCGGGGGCCGCCGGGACGCCACTGGAAGGCTTGATCCTTTCGGTCACGGGCACGGGCACGGGCACGCTGAACCTGACGCGTGGCATTGGCCAAGCTGCGCAGGACCTGATTTCCGAGCTCACGGCTTCCACCACGGGCAACCTGTCCGTGCTTCTCTCGGGCATCAACGAGCAGAACGCCGCCCTCAGCAAGCAGATCTCCCTGGGCGAGCAGCGCCTGGACCGGCGGAGAGAGGTGCTCCAGGCGCAGTTTTCGAAGCTGGAAGCGACGATCGGGCAACTCCAGGCGGCCGGACAGAGCCTGGGCAGCATCCGCTGAATCTTGAGATCCGCCGGAAGCTGCCGAAACTGACCCTGGAAACCGAGCCATGACCCCCTACGCCAATGCCAGAGACCAGTACCTCACCCAGCGCGTGATGGGGGCAAGCCCCGAACAGCTTGTCGCCATGCTCCTGGAGGGAGCCCAGCGATTCCTGGCCCAGGCGGGCCAGGCGCTCGATCGCAAGGATTACCAGGCCAAGGGCCAGGCCCTGAACCGGGTTTCCGCGATCATCGAGGAACTGGCGGTGCGCCTCAACCTGGATGAGGGCGGCGAGCTGGTGGAAAACCTCATGCGACTTTACGACTGGTGGGGCCGGGAAGTCGTCGAAGCGGGCTCACTGCTGGACCGTTCGCGCCTGGACCGGGTCTCCCGGCAGATGGGGGACCTCCGGCAGACCTGGGAGCAGGCCCACCAGAAGCGGGCGGGGAACGCTGGCACAGCGGGATTCCAGGCTGGAAACCTGGTCGGATGAGCGACGCACGGGTTCTCGCCGCCATCGAGCAGATGGAGTCCTGGATGCGCGATCCGGAACAGACATTGGATCCGGACAGGCTGGCGGAATGGGATCGCGAATTCAACGCCGCAGTGGCGGCCGCTGAGCGCGGGCCCCAGTGGCCCGGCCTGCTGTCGCGGGCGCATGCGCTCGCAGGCAGCCTGGGCGGGCGCGCCGCGCTGCTATCCGTGGAGCGCGATGAGCTCCGGAAGGCCCTGGACGCGCAGGCCCTTGGCGGGCGGGCGCTGAAAGGCTACGGCGCCGCAACGCGTTGATCAGGACCAACTGATGGCGGTCAGGCGGTGCCGAAGAGGCGATCGCCCGCATCACCCAGACCGGGAAGGATGTAGCCCTTCTCGTTGAGCTGGCGATCGACCGCGCCGACGACGATGTGCAGATCGGGATGGTCCGCATGGAGCCGCTCCAGGCCCTCGGGGGCCGCCAGCAGGGCCACCAGGGTGAGGTTCACGGCGCCCGCATCCTTGAGCTGGCGCACCGCCTCGGAGGCGCTGCCGCCGGTGGCGAGCATGGGGTCCAACACGAAGACGGGCCGGGCCTCAAGCATCGGGGGGAAGTTCCGGTAGTAGGGCACGGGCACGAGGGAATCGTGATCGCGGTAGAGCCCGAGGTGCCCGACCTTGGCCGTCGGCAGCAGCTGGAGGAAGGAAGGGAGGAGGCCGAGGCCCGCGCGCAGGACCGGCACCAGCACGGGGTCTAAGGACTTCAGCCGCAGCGTGCCTGTGCGCTCCATGGGCGTTTCCACGACGACGGATTCCACCGGAAGATCGCGCGTGGATTCCACCGCGAGGATCAGGCCAACCTCCTCGATGAGCGCCCGGAAGAGGCTGCCGGGGGTCTTCCGGTCCCGGATGAGGGAGAGCTTGTGGTGTACCAGCGGGTGGTCGAGCACGTGGATGGTCATGGGTGCCTCTCGACGCTTCCGGTGGAGTTCCGGGGCCGCGAACACGGCGTCCTCGGGCGGAAGGCGCGACCTGAAGCGTAGCAGGCATGGGGTGTGGCGTGAGGCACGAAGGTGTGTGTGCAACCCTCGCCCGGGGGGGCCTCTTCGCAATCTGGCGCGTGGGAAAGGATGCGCGAGGTCGTAGGCAAGTGTCCGCAGATGGTCTGGTGGCGAGGGTTTCAGCGGGTGTGGTTCCAGGTGCACGACGGTGTCGCACACTCGGGTCGACGCATGGCTCTGACACCTGGTTGCGAAGAACGGGAGGTTCTCGGGTCAGAATCGAATGGGTGATGACGGAGAGGTAGCGTCAAAAAAAATGAAGATTTTTCAGATTTCTCTGTTGACCTCATCTGGATCACTGGTTTCATGTTGAATCAGAGGAAAAACGGCCGATCATCTTCCCCATAGGGCCAACAGTGAGGTATCTGAGATTTGGAGCGTGGGAAATGCTAAAGAAAGTCGCCATCTTCAAGGCCCTTGATGTAGAAATCAAGAAGCAGAGGGGCCCCGTGGCGGTGAAGGATGCCTACAAGGGTCACCACTCCCTGAAGGAAGAGCTCAGCCAGCCTGGAATCACTATTTTGGGTGAAGTGGCCGGGGGCGATCCCGGTCGGGGACAGGTTCGGGAGTCCTACAAGGCCTCCACCCATGCCAAAAGCCTGGCCGAAAACGGAGCGAAGGCCCTGTCCATCGCCACGGACAAGTTCCTCTACTACGGCGAGGACAAGCACCTGTCCGAGGTCCGGAGCCAGGTGAAGCTGCCCCTGATCCGCCGGGAGTTCATCTTCGAGGAGTACCAGGTCGAGGAAAGCAAGATCCTCGGTGCCGACGCGATCTTCCTCATGCCTGCCCTTCTGGGCCAGGACCGGCTGCAGGCGCTCCTGAAGTTCGCCATGAGCAAGGGCCTGGACGTGGTGGTCGAAGTCACGTCCGAGGTCGAACTCCAGCGCGCCGTGGATGCGGGCGCCGATATCATCTGCGCCGTGGGGCGCGATCTGGATACCTGGACGGCCTCCTGGGATCAGGCGGTGGCCTTGGTGAAGAAAATCCCCAAGAGCTGCCTGAAACTGGTCGAGGGCGGCATCCAGCGGCTGGAGCAGATCAAGCAGATGGAGGTCCTCGGCATCCACGGGCTGCTGATCGGTGACGCCCTCCTCGATGACTACTATCCCGGCAAGCGCCTGGCGCAGATCCTGGCAGGCGTTGAGCCCCCGAAAAAAGCCGCGAAGCCCAAAGGCAAGACCGGCTCTGCCGCCGATGCGGCGCATCCCCCCGCGGCTGTTGCCGCAGCCAAGGAACGCATATCCACCCAGCGGAAAGACACGGACCAACCTGGCACAAAAGGTGCTAAGGCCAAGCCGACTTTCCGCACGACCCCTTCCAACCCCGCCCAAAAGGGCGTAAAGGAGCCACCCATGGCCGAACTGACCAACATGGTCGCCACCCCCGCCGCGCCCGCGGCCGCGAAGCCCGCCGCCAAGAAGCCGGCGAAGAAGGCCGCGCCGAAGAAGAAGGTCGCTGCCGCGAAGAAGCCCGCCGCGAAGAAGGCCGCGCCGAAGAAGGCTGCCGCCAAGAAGCCCGCTGCGAAGAAGGCCGCGCCGAAGAAGGCCGCCGCCAAGAAGCCGGCCGCGAAGAAGGTCGTGAAGAAGG
>DPRT01000006.1:0-5131 GCA_003538615.1 Holophagaceae bacterium
GACCTCTGGACCCGCAGCACCGAAGCCGCCCGCGCCGTCCTGCGGAGCGCCACCCTCGCCGACCTCGCCGCCCAGCAGCAGGCCCTGGAGGTGGACAGCCACGGGTACTCGATCTGAGCGGTCTGAAGGCCCGCCTATTCGAAGCGGAAGGATCCGATGTCCACCATGCGCCCCTGTCCCTCCAGGCGGAGGGTGATGGACTTGTTCTCCACGCGGCCGGTGCCGTAGCGCAGGTAGAGCTCCAGCGTCACCGTCGTGGCCCCGATGGCCGTCTGCTGGCGGGTGCCGTAGAACTTGGCCTTCACCTTGAACAGCCCCGGCCTGGCCCGGCGGAGCAGGAACTCCTCGGGCCCGTAGCCGCCGGTGACATCCCCGCTGATGCGCCCGCCCATGGCGGTCCGGGTGTGGGAGAAGAAGCATTCCTCTCCCCTCGGGTCCACCACGTGGAGGTCCATGTCGCTGTTGTCGGTATCCCAGTTCAGGACCACCCGCACATCCACGGGCAGGTTCGCCCGCAGGCGGGGATCCACCGCAGCCGCATCGAGCTTCGCCTTCGAGGTGGCCAGAAGGGCGTTCAGCTCGCCGAGGGCGATGAGGTTCACATCATGGAAGCGCCCGTCCCAGCGGGTCTTCACCAGTTCCCAGAAAAGGTCCAGGGCCCGCTGGGGCCGGTCCGCCTCCACCAGGGCCAGGGCCAGGTCGCGCCTGCTCTGGGGCTCCTCCTCGCGCATGCGCAGAACCTCCTCGAAGGTCCAGACCGCGAGCTCGGGCAGCCGCAGCTGCCGCAGGCGGTAGCCCAGCACCCGCAGGAGCGGGGCATCCTCCAGCTTCAGTTCCGCCAGGTTGGAGAGGATGCGGAGCGCCAGGTCCTTCTCGCCCTGCTCCCGGAAGAAATCCGACACGTCCAGGAAGAACCCGGGGGTCTTCCCGTGGAGGTCCCGCTGCCGGAGGTAGAGGGCGTAGCGCTCCGCCTTCGGGGCCACCTTCAGCTCCTTCAGGTAGGGCGTCTCGGGGGACCAGGGCTTGAGGTCGATGGAGGCGGCGGAAGGCGAGCCCTCGTCCTCGGCGCGATGGGCGCCCGGAGCGAGGTTCTGGCCGGATCGGACCTCGGTGCGGTCCAGGGAGGCCGCAGAGGCCACCACCTCCACCATGGCCTGCCGGGAATGTGAAGCGCCCGTCGCAGGCGCTGGCGGCGCCGCGGTCGGCCTCGCCTGGCCGCCGACCACGCCACCCACCACGCCGCCGATGACGCCACCGGGAACGCCTCCGGGGACCGCGGCATGGGCCTTGTCCGGCGCCTTGAACACGGTGTTCCACCAGGTCTTCCGCTCCTCGAACTGCTTCACCAGCGCTTCGAGGTGCTCCTTGTCCCGCTGCTTCGACAGATCGANNGTGGGCCTGGCCCAGGGCGGTGATGGCCTGGGCGTTCCGGGTCTTGTCCAGCTCCAGCTCCGCAAGCTTCCGCTGGGCCCAGAGCCGGGCCACGGGGGCATCCACGGCGGCCTGGCCGGCATCGATGTCGAAGGTCCGGGTGAACCGCGAAGTGGCGCCGAAACCGAAGTGCAGCGTCAGCCTGGCGCTGGGGGCTTTGAGGATGCCCGCCAATCCGAAGGGCCCGCGCACGACGCGGCCGGCGCTGGGAACCACCTCGCCCAGGTCCTTCGAACCATAGGCCGCGCGGAGGAAGGCCAGGGGACGGCTCGTGAGGGNNCCTTCACCCCCTTCAGATCCAGGGCCCCCAGGCGCGTGGCGCCGTCCTGGGGCAAGGCCTCCAGATGCTTTCTCAGGTCGCGGGCATCGCCGCCCTGGATGCGGAACGTCCGCAGGGGCTCGGCCTCGTTGCGGAACACCGCCAGGCTCACCTGGCAGGTGCCCAGGCGCCGCAGGTAGGCCTCCAGGAGGTCGAGTTCCCGCTTGAGGTCGCGGCTGCGGGCGCTGGCGGAGGCGTCCCAGGCCACCAGGAGGTGCTTCGGCAGGGCCTTGGGCTCCCGCGGCAGCCGCGGATGGACCATCACGAAGAAGTAGGCCTGGCCGTCCCGCCGTTCGACGAACACCTGGCTGCTGTCCGCGCCCCGGGGGATGACCACCGCGAGGGGGGCCTCCGGCGCGAAATCCTTCCGGGTCTCCTCCGCGAGGAATCCCCGGCGCACCGATTTGAAGGTGAAGTTGGCGAGGGGGCTGCTGGTGGCCTTCGGGGCCTCGGGCTGATCCAGGACCTCCACCCGCAGGCCGAAGGTGGCCACCTTCTCCGTGAAAGCCAGGGGCAGGCGGTAGAGCAGGTCCGTGGGCCCCGCGTCGGCGAGTTCCTGCTCGTAGGCCAGTACCACCCGCTTGTAGCCCTTCGCCGGAATCGGATAGACCCGGGCCTTGAAGCTGTTGCCGGCGGTCTTCTCCAGGAGCCCGGGATCCACGCCCCGGCGGACGATCTCCTCGAAGGCCTTGCGGCCCTTGGCCTTCTCCACCACCACGCCGTCCCGCAGGCGGCCGTTCACATCCATGGCGAACCGCGTGACCGTCTGGCCCTCGCCCAGGGGGAAGACCAGCTCACCCTCCAGGATCCGGTCCTGGGGGTTGTGGACCGTCAGATCCCAGGTGGTGGTGGCCACATGGCCGACCACCTTGACGCTGATCTGGAGGTCGTGGAGCTTCGCCGGCTGGGTGCGGTCCTCCTGCCGGATCTGGATCTGCGGCATGGGCATGCGCTCCTGTGCGCAGAGCGGCAGCAGGACCAGGAGGACGGACGCGAGGCGACGGAACATGGCTCACCTGTCAGAGGGATGGGATCACTCTAGCGCCGGTGCCCGGCATCCCCACACGAAGAAGCCGCCCGGGGGCGGCTTCTTTTTTCAGTCCCAGGTGCGGTTCAGGGCTTGAAGGCCAGCGTCATCCCATCCACCGCCGCGTGTCCCTTGGCCTTCACTTCGCCACCGCGGTAGAGGGCCCAGCCCGGCAAGCCCCGGGGGATGGCCTTGGTCATGGCCCACTGCTGAGTGCGGCTGTTGGCGATCACGAGCACCAGCATGCGCTTCGCGTTCCAGGGATTCGGGAAGGCCGCCAGCAGGCCGTCATCGGGACGGCCGTAGGTCCGGCCCTGCCAGGTGAACCAGCCGCTGCCGGCTTCGAAGGGCAGCTTGCCTTCGGCCTGGAGGCGGGCGGCCAGGGCGTTGTCGGCGGGCCCGCCGAACAGGATCAGGTCGCTGGCAGCCAGGTCGGCATCGCTGGTTTCCCCGTCAGCCTTCACGGGCAGCAGCACCTCGGTCATGTTGTCCGCCAGGGCCTCGCGGTAGTTCAGGGCGAGGGTGCGCTGGGCTTCCACTTCGCGGGCCGTGCCGAAAACCAGCAGGGTAGCGCTCCAGTCGTCCAGCACGTTGCCCGGCACCCAGAAGTTGGCGCGGGGCGTGGGGATGTCGTTCCCCGCATTGAAGACCAGCCGCGTGGGCCGGGCCTCGCTGCGAAGCGTGAAGGCGGCCTTGGCGCCCTTCACGTCGAGGCGCTCCAGCTTCGCGCCCTTCTCCGTCTCCAGGCTGGCGAAGGCCACGAAGGGATAGGCGAAGCCGGTCTGTTCGACTTCCACCTTCACCTCGTAGGCGTCGCCGGTCTTCTCCACCTTGGCCTGGACCTTGGGGGCCGGAAGGTCCGCGCGCTCCAGCCAGGGTTTCAGGATGGGGGCCACGTCCCGGCCGGCGCCCTCGGACAGGGCCTTCAGGAGGTCCGCCGTGCGGGCGGCCTTGCCATTGAAGCGGCCGTGGGCGGCCTGCATGGCCTTGCCGAAGGCGGCGTTGCCCAGGTGCAGGCGCAGCTGATGGAGGGCGAAGACGCCGCGGATGCGCGGGATCTGATAGGCGCCGTAGCGGTCGTAGGCCGTGGCGGTGGCCAGGGGCGCCTGGGCGCCTTCCTTGGCATCCAGCCAGAGGTGGCGGGTGGCCAGATCCGCCAGGGCCGCGCTCTGGGTGTCAAAGGCCTTGGCGGGAGCGGCGGGCAGGTGCTTCATCTGCTGCCAGTAGGCCGCGGAGCCGCTGACGAACCAGTTCTCCGCATCCGAGCCGGGCTTGACAGTGCCTGTCCATAGCANNGTCACCCAGATGGGGCTGAAGGCGGTGTACCCGTGGGTCAGGTGCGGCGTGGCGCCCGGCAGATCCGCGATCCAGCGGCCGCCCACCATCTTTTCGCGCAGGGTGGTCTTGCCCTGGTGGGCGATGAAGACGAGCTTCTCGGCCATCTCGGAGGTGGTGAGCTTGGCATCGCAAGCGTGGGGGCGGTTGATGGGGCTGGTGGCCAGCAGCCGGGTGGCGCTGTCGAGGTCGAAGCCGGTGCCGCCCATGGCCTTGAAGGCCTCCTGGAAGGCGATGTCGCGGTTCCAGGTGTTGAAGGCCAGGTCCGCCGGGGCGTTGTCCGGATTGGCGCCGTACTCGCTGCGCACCTCCAGGTCGCGGTTGTTGTTGTTGGCCCAGATGAAGTCCTTGTGGTTGCCCGGCGTGTCCGCGGGCTTGCCCTTGGTGCCGGTGCGCCACATGCGCGTCTTCTCGGTGCCCAGCAGGAAGCAGGCGCCCTCGTCGGTCTTGGTGTCGGCCATGGTCCAGTCGTTGGTGTAGAGGCCGTTGTTCTGCTTGAAGAGGATGGCGGCGGCCTCGTCGATGCCGCTGGCGTACTGGGCCGCCTTGCGGATGCGGTTGCTCTGCGGGGTGCCGTCCGCGTTGAAGGGCGTCTGGCCCACGGTGGTCTCGCCCATCACCAGGCCCGATGCGTTGAGGTACCAGTCGGTGCCGCTGTGGATGCCGCCCGCGAAGGTCTGCATGACGAAGCGGTGCCCCTTCTCGGGGACCACATCGAGCATCACGTTCCACTCGGTGCCCGTGTAGCCGTTCCACATGAACATCTGAGTGAAGAGGAACCGGCCGCTCTTCGTGGCGCCCTTGGTGGCCACGAAAGACGAGCAGTGGTCGCCCTTCCCGCCCTTCTCCATCTCGTCGTCGCCGGTCATGAAGGTGCGCCCGCTGAGGGGGTGGGCGGCGTGGGTCAGGCCGTCCTGCAGGGAGCTCATGTCCACGGCGCTGTTCAAGGTGACGATGTCGAGCAGGTCGATGGCCCGGCCCCTGAACTGGGCGCCCGCCTTCCCGGCGCCGTCCGCGAT
>DPRT01000006.1:5153-6220 GCA_003538615.1 Holophagaceae bacterium
GTCTGCAGGGGGATGAAGGCGGTGACGTCCTCCACCTTCTCCAGCTTCACATCGCTGAAGGTGGCCGCGCCCGTGGCCTTGCCGTTGCGGCCCAGGTGCAGCTGCACGCGGTCCGATGGGGCCGTGGCGAGGAACAGCAGGGACACGCGGCGCTCGGAGGTGCCGGCCACGCTCTGGGACGCGTTGGTGAAGGGGAAGCTCTCCATGGAGAGGCAGGCGCCCANNCCCGGCTTCAGCGTGAATCCGGTGACCGGGATGTCGGCGGCCACAGCGGCCATCGTCAGGGCCATCAGCAGGCCGGCGCGAAGCATTCGGATCATGGGAGCCTCCACCCCCCAGCATGCCAAACCCACCGCCAAATTGCCTCGTTTTTTGAGGCAATTTGGCGCATCCGCTACGCTGGAGCCATGACGTTAAAAAAATGGACCTTCACGGTGGAACCCGACGATGCGGAGCTGCGCCTGGACCAGCTCATCGCCAAGCGCACGGACCTGTCCCGCCGGGCGGCCCGGGAGGCCCTGAAGCTGGGGGGCGTCCAGGTGGACCGCAAGCGGGTGAAGGTGGCGGGCAAGCTGGTGAAGCCCGGCATCGAAATCCGCGTGGCCTTCGATCCCGACCTGCCGCCGGTGCCCACCACGGCCATCCCCGTGGTCTTCGAGGACACCTGGCTGCTGGCCGTGGACAAGCCCGCGGGCATCGCCACCCAGGGCACCTGGGCCACGGACCGCCACGACCTGCTGGCTCTGCTGAAGACCCAGCGGCCGGACCTGAGCCTGTTCCTGCACCACCGCCTGGACCAGGGCACNNGAGGCCTTCGCCGGGCGGGACCTGGAGAAGCTCTACCTGGCGCGGATCTCCGCGCCGCTGGAGCCCTGCACCGAGGAAGCCCCCATCGGCCGCCTGCGGGGGGCCGACCCGGGCCGCTTCGGATGTTCCGGCGACCTCATGGAGCCCAAGTCCGCCCGCACGGATTTCCGCCCCGCCACGGAAGAAGAGACCGCCGGCCTCGTCCCCGGGCACTACGTCGTGGCCCGCATCCACACGGGCCGCACCCACCAGATCCGCGT
>DPRT01000152.1:0-8515 GCA_003538615.1 Holophagaceae bacterium
CGGATGGCCTGGGGCTCGCCTTCCAGTTCCAGGTAGCAGCCGAAGGGGGTCTCGTCGAGGCAGGCCTCCAGCTCGGCGCGCTCCCACACGGCGCGGACCTTTTCCATGCGCAGGACGGGCGCATAGCCCAGGGCGGTGAGGATGGCCTCCAGGGCCTCGCCGTCCTCGATGCCGGTCTCGCGCTCGGGGCGGATCTTCAGGATGGGATCGGGCACCTTGGGCCCCTTCCAGGTCAGCCGGAAGGCGCCCGCGAACCGCCGCGTCCGCAGGGCCGAGCCCGCGGCCCGCAGCTCGCCGTTCCGGTCCCAGAGCACGCTGACCTCGGCCTGCGCGGCAATGGCCTCGCGGAAGCCCAGGGCCTCCAGCAGGGGCCGGTAGGGGCCCGTGGCGGGGATGCGCAGCTTGAGCTCGGTTTCCACGGCGGGCTTGTGCTTCATCGCGGCGCGTCTCCGATCGGTCATGATGGTGCTCTCTTTGTGGCCCCAACGTGATCCCCCAACGGTACATCATCGCCACCCTCTTCATCGCCGCCATGCTGCTGCTCTTCGCGGTGGTGCAGGCGCCGCGTCCGGTGAGCGCCGGGGGGGTGGCCGCGGCGGAAACGCCGGCCATCATGAACCTCGGCGGCTACGAAACCCTGGCGGAGCTGCGCATGGAGGACGGCTGGGCGCCGCGCTTCCAGGGCACCCAGGACCCTGATCAATCCGAGGCCTGGCCCTTCGAGGGGGGCTTCGGCACGCCCTGGGAACCGGCCTCGCCCTACCTCGGCGACCAGGGACTGGCCCTGAACGGCCCGGGTGGACGCAGCGAAGTGGTGCTGTGGCGGGGGCTGGAGTGGCGCCGCTACCGCTTCGATGCGCCCCTCTGCTCGGCGCGGCTGGATCCCGTCAAGGGCAACCGCCTGCTGGTGACGCTGCAGATGGGATCCACGCGCTTCGAAACCCGGCTGCTGGAGGTGCCTGAAGGCCGCGTGATCTGGTCCACCCAGTCCGGCCCCTGGAGCCGCTTCAGCTGGGACGGGAAGGCCGCCCTGCTGGGATTCTTCGAAAAGGTGGAAACCCGCGGGGAGTCCAGCCTTCTGCTCAGTGTCCTGCCCCTGGAATCCGACCTGGGGGAGGCGACCCTGGCGACCTGGGACGAGCCGGGCCTCCCATCGCCGGCCCGGGGCATAGCCACGAAACCGGAGGCCCTGTCAGAGGATGGCCGCGATCTGCCTGGCGCCCGCCTGGCGCTGCCCTGGCGCGGCGGGGACCGGCTCTGGCTCCCCCAGGTGGACCGCCTTTGGCACGGAGGCGCCCAAGGGTGGACGGCCTGGTCGCAGGAAGGCGGGCGGTGGCGGCGCGAGGCCACAGGCCCGGGGCTTCTCGCAGCCCATCCGCCCCAGCGCATGGCCCTGGCGGCTCCCCGGCCGGACGAAGGCATGGTCCGGCGCACCAGCCCGGTGGCTTCGGTGGCCTGGGCTCCCGTGGCCGAGGACTCGCTGCCCTGGCCCGCTTGGGACGCTGCCTGGGCCTGGCGGGAGAATGGGGCCTTCGATGCCTGGGACCAGCGGTGGAACGAGAGCACCCTGCCGCCGGAGCGCCAGCGCCAGGCTTTGTTCGAAGCCTATCGTCCCGAGTGGCGCACGGCCCTGAGCCTGCGGGCTTCCGTGAAGGGCTGGCTGCCGAGGGGCCCGGAGGTCGCCGTACGTGAACCCCTCGGTGCCGCCTGGATCTGGGTGGGGGACCGCGTGCTGCTGGTGCGCCTCGTGGAAGTCGAGCGGGTGCGCACCCTCAAGAAGCTGCTGCGCTGATCCATTCTTGCGTTGGAAGTGCGCATTTCTGGTAGCGTTGTGGCCAGCCACTCTTTCTTCCTCCCGGCCTCCCGAGGTACCCAGATGCCGCGCCTCCTCCTCGTGGACGACAACCCCAGCATTCACCGAATTGCTGAATCCCTGTTGGCTCCCACCGATGTGGAACTGGTCTGCGTGAATTCGGGTGCGGAGGCCCTGGACCGGATCGGCCAGGGGGAGCGCTTTGACGTGCTCCTGGTGGATACGGCCATGCCCGGCATGGATGGCTGGACCTTGCTGACCCGCCTGCGGGAGCTGGAGGCCACGGCCCACCTTCCCATCGCGCTGATGGCCGGGGTGCTGGATCCCGTGGACCCGGCCAAGCTGGCCAAGGCCCCCGTGCAGGGCTTCCTGAAGAAGCCCATCGAGCTCCGCGAGCTGGGCGACCGCGTGAAGGCCCTGCTGGCCATGCCGGTGGTGATCGCCTCCGAACCCTCAGCCTTCACCACGGTGCCGGCCACCCCGGCCAAGGACCTCGTGAGGATGGCCGAATCCTCCCTGCCGGAGTTCCGTCCGGAGTATCCGTCCATGCCCGCTGCGGCGGAGCTGGCGCCCTTCTCCATGGAAGAGCTTCCAGCGACACCCGCCCCGGTGGAATCCGAAAGCGACCTGCTGGCGCTCACCGCCGAGGATCTCTGGCCCGAGGAACCCGCCGCGCTGGCCCTCGAATCCGGTACCGCGCCGGAGATGCGCCTCGAACTGGAAGAGCTGGATCTGGACAGCCTGCAGGGACTGGCCTCGGCGCCCCCGTTCGAGCCCCTCACCGCGGAATCCCTGGCCATGCCGGCGCCTGCCGGGGCCTTCGAGCTTCCCGAGATGGAAGCCCCGGCTCCGGAACCGGAGGTTCCCGCCTTCGAAGCCCCCATCACCACGAGCCTTGAGCCCGAAACGACCGCGGCCGAGGCCCTGGGCGAAGAAAGCCTGCTCTCCTTCACGGGCCTGGAGGCCCTCGACGGGCTTCCGGATGAGGTGGAGCCCATCCCGGTGCCGGCGGCCCTCGAGGCGGCGCCGTGGCCGCCGCCTGCCATGGATTCCGACAGGGCTCCGGAGGACCCGGTGCCTGCCGTGCCCGGGCCAATCCCTGCCGCGTCCGGTCAGGCCCCCCTCACACCCGAACAGATCCAGGCGCTTCTGGCGGATCCGGCCCTGATGGAAGCCTTGACCAAGGCCGTGGTGGCCCGCCTGGGCGATCAGGCCATCCGGGAAATCGCCTGGGAAGTCATGCCCGATCTGGCGGGAAGATTGCAAAGGTAGGTTCATGACACGCCCTGCCTTCCCGTTCCCTGGACTGCTTCCATGATCACTGGCTACAACACGGACGTCCGCCACGGGAACCGCGTCTACCATGTCCAGACGGAGGACAAGGGGCTGTCCAATCCCAAGATCGAAACGCTCATCTACGTGGGCGGCGAGATCCTCGACAACTACCGTTCCTCCTACGAAGACCTGCTGGCCAGCCCGCCGGTGCCCGAGACGGCGATCCAGAGCCGCATGGACGAGCAGCACCGGGCTGTCATCCGGGACATCAAGAACGGGAAGTACGACCAGACACCGCCGGATCTGCTGGAGCAGCAGGCCTTCAACGATCGTCCGCTGGACCAGGCCATCCTGGAGTTCCTCCAGCAGGAGGGTGATGTCGAAACCCTGGAGCTGGTGCTGGATCAGCCCTTGAAGCCGGCCTTCGGCGAAGCCTTCCGGGTGCAGGTGCGGGCGCGCCTCTGCCAAAGCCAGAGCCCCGTGGCGAATGCCGAGGTCACGGTGAAGCTCGTCTCCAGCTTGAAGAAGGCCACCAGCCTGCTGTCGGGGCGCACGGATGCTGAAGGCCGCTTTGCCGGCGAGGTCCAGTTGCCGCCCAGCCAGCCGGGCCAGTGTGCGGTGCTGGTGAGCTGCGGCTCCGACCAGGGCTTCGATGAACTCAAGGCGGCCGTGGTGGCACTATAATTGGCTAGATAAAGATCTGGACTTTTTTGACTGCGGGATGGATCTTCATGCCAGGACCCCGTCCTGGAGGTGAGGCCATGGCCAAGGTGGAACCGGATCTGCTGAGCATCGGGGACATCTGCTCGGAAACTGGTCTTTCCGCTGATGTGGTGCGGGTGTGGGAGCGCCGCTACGGGTTTCCGGTGCCGGTCCGCCTGCCCTCGGGCCACCGGCGCTACCGCCAGGAGGACCTCTACCGCCTCCGGCTCATGGCCGAGGCTGTGGCCCAGGGCCATCGCCCCTCGGTGGTGGCGCGATCCAGCGAAGAAGCCCTGAAGCGGTTGCTGATCCCCGCCGGGGATCCCCGGGTGGATGCGCTGTTCGAGGCGGCCACGGCCATGGATACCGAACGCATGCGGACCTTGCTGCGGGAGGCGCTGGGCGGGCTGGACTGGCGGCCCTTCCTCCAGCAGGTGGTGTCCCCTCTGCTGGATCGGGTGGGCATGGCCTGGGCCGACGGCAGCCTCGGAGTCCATCAGGAGCATCTGGTGTCGGAGGTGCTGGAGGACTTCCTGCGTGAGCTGCGGCTGGGCTGCCAGCCGCTCGCCGGGAAGGGCGCCGTCCTGCTGGCCACGCTCCCTGGCGAGCGGCACCGGCTGGGGCTTCTGATGGCGGCCCTGGCCTACGCGGCCACGGGCACCCGCGCTGAACTGCTGGGGGTGGATCTGCCCGTGGCCAGCATCGCCCAGGCGGCGCGCGCGCTGAAGGTGGACCGGGTGGCCGTGGGCCTTTCGGTGCAGAGTGCCGGGGAGACCTCGCGGCGGCTGCTTCTGGACCTGAAGGAGCGGCTTCCCGCGGGCTGCCGGCTGCTCATCGGGGGCCAGGGTGCGGCCCGGACGCGGCGGATCGAAGGGGTGGACCGGCTGGTGGGGCTGGAGGTGGTGTAAAGCCCCTGGCCGTGTCCGGTCAGGACGGGGACCCGGGTTCGTCCGGAGCCCACTGCCGGCGGAGGCGGTGCATGAGCAGGCGGACCTCCAGCAGCAGGGGGCGGGCGGCCAGGAAGCAGAGGAACCCGGCCAGGGGCACCGTGACCTTGAAGCCGATGTGCTTGAACCCGAGGGCCCCGGCGACGCCGCCCCCCAGGAAGGACGCCAGGATCAGGATCAGCAGGGACAGTTTCTGGCGATTGGCGAGGATGCGGTCCCGCCCTTGCCGGTGGTGGACATTCACGTAGGCGAGGCGCCCCAGCTCGATGCCGATGTCCGTGACCGTGCCCGTGAGGTGGGTGGTCCGGACGGCGGCGCCGGAGATGATGGATGTCACGGCGTTGTGCAGGCCCATGATGAAGCAGAGCAGCATCACGGTGCTGGGCAGGGTGAACCGGATCTCCTGCTGCAGGCGGTTTCCCATGAACCCGAACACCAGCATCAATAGGGCTTCCAAGATCATGGTCAGGGCATAGCGGCTGCGCATGCGCCGCCGCTGGCCGAAGCTGATCAGCAGTGTGCAGACCAGGGCCCCGCCCAGAAAGCTGAGCATCATGGCCAGGGCGGCCAGGGCCGTGACGAGGTCGCCCACCGCCAGCTCGTCCGCCAGGGAGGAGACCACGCCGGTCATGTGCGAGGTGTAGTGGCTGACGGCGAGGAATCCGCCCGCGTTTACGGCCCCGGCCACGAAGGCCATGGCCCAGGCCAGCTGGCGGTTCAGGGCCTCCGAGCGCAGGGCGCCCTCCCGCACCAGCAGGTTCTCCTGGATGGGGAGGGTGGCCAGGGCCGTTTCCACGGCGGCCTGCAGCTGGTGGCCCGTCAGGCGGTTCTTCAGCAGCCGCCGGAGGTAGCGGTCGGCGAGCAGCTGGAGGTAGCGGGGAATGCGGCGCATGGAGAGCTTCCAGTCTACTGGGCCGGGGCGGCCCGGAGCGCGGAGACTCCAGGCCCTGGACGCCAGGCGGTAGACTCCTCTCATGCGAAAGATCCTGCTCCTCCACACTGGCGGCACGCTCGGTATGGCTCCCAGCGGGAAACCCGCTTCGCTGGCGCCCGGGCCTTTTTTAGACCACCTGATCGAACAGGTTCCCGAGCTGGGGCAGCTGGCGGACCTCTCCGTCGAGGTGCCCTTCAACCAGGATTCTTCCTGCCTGGAGCCTTCGGACATCCTGGCGCTGGCGGATCGCGTGAGGGCCTCCGCCCATGACTTCGATGGTTTCGTCATCATCCACGGCACCGACACCATGGCCTTCACCGCCTCCTGCCTGGGCTTCCTCCTGGCGGACCTGGGCAAGCCCGTGGTGCTCACGGGCAGCCAGCGCCCCCTGGCCTTCGTGCGCAGCGATGCCCGCAGCAACCTGGTGAACGCCGTGGATCTGGCCTGCCACGGAATCCCCGAAGTGGGCATCTGCTTCGGTACCCACTGGATCCGCGGCGTGGCCGCCGACAAGCTGAGCGTCCACCAGTTCGAAGCCTTCCAGAGCCCCAACCTGCCGCCCCTGGCGGAGCTGGGCGCCGAGATCCGCCTGCATCCCGAGGTGGGCCAGTTCATCCGCCGGGTGCCCGAGGGGCTGGGCGCCCGGCTCGACCTCGCCATCCATACGGTGACCCCCCATCCGGGCATGGTTTGGAGCCTGGCCCCCGAAGGCGCACGGGCCATGCTGATCCAGGCCTTCGGAGCCGGCAACCTGCCCATGGGCCGGGCCGACCTGGAAGCGGCCCTGGAGGATGCCCGCCGGCGGCGGCTGCCGGTGGTGGTGACCTCCCAGTGCCCCTACGGGGGCGTGGACCTCTCTGCCTACGAACTGGGCCGGAAGATCGGGGCCACGGGGGCCATCTCCGGAGGCTTCCACACCCGCTGGGCCGCCCTCGCCAAGCTCGGGTTGGTGCTGGGGGCCGGAGGCGGAATGGAGGAGGTGCGGGAGGCGTTTGGGATTTCCTGGGCGGGCGAACCCATGCCGGACGGGACCTGGTCGCAGAACTGATCGTGGATCCCCGGGGCATCTCCCGATGCGCCGCAGGGGCCTGTGAGCCCGCTAGAATGGAAGTTTCCGGGATGCCCAGATGCTCGATGCCAACCTCCTGCGCAATGACCCCGACGTTGTGGCGGCCCGCTTGTCCGAGCGGGGCTATGCGCTGGACCGGGCCCGCTACCAGGAGCTGGACCAGCGCCGCCGGTCGGTGCTGCAGGAATTGGAGGCCCTGAAGGCCGAGCGGAACCGCGTGAGCGATGAGGTGGGCCGCCTCAAGCGGGCCAAGGAGAATGCCGACGCCCTCATCGCCCAGCAGCGCGAGGTGGGCGATCAGCTCAAGGCGCTGGAAGCTGCCCAGCGCGAGGTCGAAGCCGCCTTCAGGGACTTCCTCGCGGGCATTCCCAATCCGCCCCACGCCAGTGTGCCCGCGGGCCGCGATGAGCACGGGAATGTGGAGATCAAGCGCTGGGGACAGGTGCCGGAGATCGCTGCGCCGAAGGACCACGTGGAGCTGGGCACGGCCCTCGGCATCCTCGACCTGGACCGCGCGGCCAAGCTCAGCGGCGCGCGCTTTGCGGTGCTGAAGGGGCAGGGCGCCAAGCTGGAGCGGGCGCTCATCGCCTTCATGCTGGACCGACAGACCGCCGCGGGCTACCTGGAGGTGATCCCACCCTACCTGGTGAACGCCGAGAGCATGTATGGCACGGGCCAGCTGCCGAAGTTCGAGCAGGACCTCTTCAAGACGCCCCACGGCGATGGCGCGCTGTACCTCATCCCCACGGCGGAAGTGCCCGTCACCAACCTCTACCGCGACGAGATGATGCCCGCGGAAACCCTGCCCCTGCGCCACTGCGCCTTCACGCCCTGCTTCCGCAGCGAGGCCGGCAGCTACGGCCGGGACACCAAGGGCATCATCCGCCAGCACCAGTTCCACAAGGTGGAGCTGGTGACGTTCGCGGCCGCCGACCAGGCGGAAGCTGAGCTCGAGCGGCTCACGTCGGACGCCGAGGCCATCCTGGAGGCCCTCGGGTTGCCTTACCGCCGCGTGCTGCTCTGCACGGGCGACATGGGCTTCAGCAGCCAGAAGACCTACGACCTGGAGGTGTGGCTGCCTTCCCAGAACACCTACCGGGAGATCAGCTCCTGCAGCTGGTTCGGTGACTTCCAGGCCCGCCGCGCCAACATCCGGGTCAAGGGCAAGGAGGGGAAGCCAGCCTTCGTCCACACGCTGAACGGCAGCGGCCTGGCCGTGGGCCGCACCTGGGTGGCCATCCTGGAGAACTACCAGCAGCCCGACGGCACCATCCGCGTGCCCGAGGCCCTGCGCCCCTACCTGGGCGCCGAGGTGATCCGCTGACAGCCGTTCCCCTTCTGTGCGCTGAAGGCCTGCGCCTTCAGCGTATGGGAAGGGATGTGCTCAGGGATGTCTCCTTTTCCATCGCGCAGGGCGAGGCCGTGGGCGTGGCCGGGGCCAGCGGGGCGGGAAAGAGTACCCTGCTGAACCTGGTGCTGGGGCTGCTGGAAGCCACGGAAGGCCGGATCACGTTTGAGGGAGCGCCCTGGTCACCCCTGCCGGAACGGGCGCGGCGCGGCCGCCGTCCGCGGATCCAGGCCGTCTTCCAGGATCCCCTGGCCAGCCTGCCGCCCCACCGCACCGGCTGGGAGATCCTCCAGGAGCCCCTGGACATCTGGCATCGCGGGTCCATGCGGGACCGGCGCGAGGCCGCGGCGCGCATGGCCGCGCGGGTGAAGTTCCCGGAGGCCGCGCTCGATCAGCGTCCGTCGGCCTGGTCCGGTGGGCTTGCGCA
>DPRT01000152.1:8574-16040 GCA_003538615.1 Holophagaceae bacterium
CTCTCGGCCGTCAGCCTCCGGGGGGCAGAAGCCGGAGGCTGACGGCTGAAGGCTACTCTTCGACCGTCACCTGGACCGCCTCGGCATTCACGTAGATGCCGCCGAAGTGGCCCCAGAAGCTGCTGAGGCCGGGGCGCAGGCGGCCCTGCTGGTCGAGGGCCTGGAGCTCGGCGGACAGGAGCTTCTGGGCCTCGGCGGACTGGACTTCCTGGATCAGGCTCCGGCGGGATTCAAAGGTGAGGGCGGGGGCGGGCTCGCGGGAGCCGATGCGGGCCACCCACAGCTTGCCATCCTGGGTCCAGAGCAGGGGCGTCGTCTGGCCCACGGCCGTCTCCAGCAGGGCCTTGCGGATGCCGGGATGGGCCACGAGGTCGCGGAGGCCGCTGAGGGGCGCCGCGGCCTGGTCACTGACCGGACCCACGGCCTGGAGGCCGCCGGACTGGAGGGCCTGCTGGGCCTTGGCCAGGGCCTGCTTGCGGGACTCCTCGATGCGGTAGGCGGCCAGCACCTTGGCGCGGATCTCCTTGAAGGGCGGCACGGCCTCGGGCAGCTCCTCCTGGACCCGGAAGAGCAGGTGGCGGTCACCGATGCGCTGCGGCTTGGAGACCTCGCCCGACTTCAGGCGGAAGGCCTCGCCGGCGATCTGGGACAGTTCGGGCAGGCCCTCGGACTGGACGCCAGGCTCGTTGCTGAAGGGCTGGCTGAGCTGGGCCTGGCTGCCCAGGCTCTTGGCCGCCGCGGCGAGGTCGCCACCGTTGGCGCGCTTGCGGATCTGCTCAAGCCGTTCCTGGGCGCGGGCGTTGAAGCGGGTGTCGGCGATCTCGCTGGCGAGCTGCGCCTTGACGTCCTCGAAGCGCTTCTCCCGGCGGCCTTCCAGCAGGATGAGGTGGATGCCATAGACGGTTCGCACGGGCTGGCTGATCTCGCCGGGCTTGAGGGTCGCGGCGGCCTCGGAGAAGGGTTTCTGCATCTGGGGGAAACGGAACCAGCCCAGGTCGCCGCCGTTGCCTTTGGCGCTGGGGTCTTCGCTCAGCTCCTCGGCGGCCTTGGCGAAGCTCTGCCCCTTCGTCAGACGCTCGCGGAGCAGCAGGGCCTTGGCGGTGGCCTCCTGGGCCTGGGCATCGCCCTCGGCCTTGAAGAGGATGTGGCGGGCCTTGAATTCGATGAAATCGTTCTTCCGGGCCTCGAAGGCGGCCTTGAGGGTGGCCTCGTCCGCCTGGGCATCCTTGCCCAGGGCGGCGCGATCCACGGCCACGAACTGGATCACGCGGCGGGGGGGCTGGAGGAAGCGCTCGCCGCCGGCCTTGTAGACGGCCTCGAGGGCGGCATCGCCGGGATCGGCGACGGACGCGGCATCCACGGTCAGGGTGGCCTGCTGGAAGCTGACCTTCTCCTGGCGGAGGCGGTGCTCGATCGCCAGCCAGGGCTCGTCCACGGGCACCTGGAGGGCGGCCTGCTGGATCAGCTTGCTGCGCAGCAGCTCGCTGCGGAGGTTCCGTTCCTGGATGGCCGGATTGAACCCGTTTTCCTGGAAGATCTGCTTCAGCTCGGCGGTGGGCTTCAGGTTGCCCTGGGCATCCAGGAGGACCGGATACTGGCGCAGGAAGGCCCGCAGGCGGGCGCCCACCTCCTCGTCCGTGACCACCACGTGATGCCGCTCGGCCAGCTCCTCCATGAGCTTCTGGTTCGTGAGGTCCCGGAGGGCCTGGGACTGGACGAAGGGCTTGAGGGCCTCGGGACTGGCCTGCTTGCCGTAGCGCTGGTAGAGCTCCTGCATGTGCTCGGCCAGGTCGCGCATCAGCACCTCGCGGCCGTAGATCCTTGCCACGACGGTGTCGGGCGCATCCACCTGGCCCGAGGGGGCCAGGTAGGCCACCAGGCCCAGGAGGACCACGATCATCACCGCCGCCATGGGCGTGCGATTGGATTTGAAAACCTGGCGGAATGAACGCAGCATGCGGGGCTCCGGGCGGACCCCCCAGATTAACAAGGGATGGGCGATGGATTACACTGGAATGCTGGAGTGTTTGCATGGCCGTCCTGCCCGTACTGACCTGGGGCGATCCCCGCTTGAAGAAGAACAGCGAAGACGTGGGGGCCTGGACCCCTGAGCTGGAGCAGCTCGTGTCGGACATGTTCGAGACCGCCCTCGACGAGGAGGGGGTTGGCCTGGCCGCCCCCCAGGTGGGGGTGAACCTCAACCTGGCCGTCATCGACTGTTCCTGCGGCGAGGATCCGGCCGAGCGGATCATCCTCATCAATCCCGAGATCATCCGGGAGGAGGGCGTGCAGGTGGGAACGGAGGGCTGCTTGTCCATTCCCGGCATCCGCGAAGTGCTGGAGCGCCCCCAGAAGGTGGGCATCCGCAACCGGGCCAAGGATGGCACCTGGCACGAGCTGGAAGGCGAAGACCTGCTGGCGCGGGCCTTCTGCCATGAGATCGACCACCTGCGGGGCCGGCTCTTCGTGGAGTATTTCGGGCCTGTGAAGCGCCAGGTCATCCAGCGCAAGTACCAGAAACAGGTCCGCGGATGACCCGCATCGCCTTCCTCGGCACCCCCCGTGCGGCCGTTCCGGCCCTGCGGGCTCTGGCCGAGGAGGGCATCGAGGCCGTGTTCTGCAATCCGGACCGCCCTGCGGGCCGGGGACGCCACCTGGAGGCCCCGGCCGTGAAAGTGGCCGCCCTGGAGCTGGGCCTCCCGGTCCATCAGCCCTTGAGCTGGAAGTCGCCGGAGGCCCGTGACCTGTGGGAATCCCTGGAGATCGAACTGGCCGTGGTGGTGGCCTATGGCCACCTCCTGCCGAGATGGATGCTGGACTCCTGCCCCAAGGGGGTCTGGAACCTCCACTTCTCCCTGCTGCCCCGCTGGCGCGGCGCGGCGCCCGTGAACCACGCCCTGCTGGCCGGGGACGAGGAGACCGGTGTGAGCCTCATGCGCCTCACCGAAGGGCTGGACGAGGGGCCCGTATTGGCCCAGAGCCACCGCGCCATCAGCCACGAGGACACGGCGGAACAGCTGCTGGCGGATCTGGCCCTGGATGCCGCGGACCTGCTCATGGACCAGCTGCCCCTGCTGCTTTGCGGCTGCGCGAAGCCCTTGGAGCAGCACCACGAGGCGGCGACCTATGCCTCGAAGCTCCGCAAGGACATGGGCCACCTGGACTGGCGGCGGCCTGCGGCGGACCTCCACCGCCAGGTGCGCGCCCTCTGGCCCTGGCCCGGATCAGAGCTGCAGCTGGAGGGCCAGGCCCTCAAGGTCTGCGGCGTGGGCGCGCTGCGCGCCTGCTACCGCGATCCCGGCCAGCTGGTCTGGAGCAAGGAGGGCGCCTGGCTCACCACCCCCGATGGCGCCCTGGAACTCACCCAGCTCCAGCGCCCCGGCAAGCCCGTCCAGCCCGCCCTCCAGGCCCTCCAGCCCTGGGGTGCCAGCGGCAGCCGGACGCTCGGCTGAAAGAAAAACGAGGACAGGATTAACAGGATGAAAAGCTGGATTAACAGGATTGAAGCTTTGTTATTGCGCTTTTGAATCCTGTTAATCCTTCGCAATCCTGTTAATCCTGTCCCCGCATTTCCGTCGGGCTATGCCAACCTCGCCGCCACGTCGCGATAATCGGGATCCATCTCGTAGACGGCCTTGAACTCTTCGGCGGCCATGGCGGTGTGGCCCTGCTGGAGGTAGATCTCGGCCAGGTCGTAGCGGAGGCCGATGCTGTCCTCGGGCGGGAAGCCGGGAGCCAGGATGCCCTGGCGGAGCCACTCCACGGCGGCGGCGAGGTCGCCCCGGGCCTGCTCGCAGATGCTGAGCATGGAGCAGCACTCCAGGGTCCGCTCGGGATCGCCCATGGCGATCTTGAACTCCTCGAGGGCCGGGTCGATGAGCATCATCTCCTTGTAGGCGATGCCCAGGTTGTAGTGGGTGTCGTAATCGTCGCCTTTGACCTGCTTTTCCACGCCTTCCCGGAAGGCGCTGAACAANNTCCATGAGGGCCGTGCCCAGCACGTCCGTGAGGTCGAAGAAGGAGTTGGCGAAGTCGCTCTCCTCGAGGGCGCTGGCCTTGGCGGCGTGCCCCAGCTTCTGCAGGGCCTCCGTGGCGCGGGCCAGGCGCTGCTCCAGTTCCGGATGCCCCGGGAACTGCCTGAGGGCGGTTTCGATCTCAGCCTTGGCTTCTTCGGGGCTGCCGTAGTCCAGCTGGAAGTCGATGTCGCCGAGCAGGTTCGCCAGCTCCTCGGGCACCTCGTCGTCGGCGGACAGCGGGGGCAGGGCCTCGATGACCTCCGGCGGCAGGATGCCCGTGGGCATGGGCGGGAGCGGGGTGGTGGGGGCGGAGAAGGGGGGGGGCAGGTCGGCCGGCAGCTCCGTGAGCGTCTCGTCCATCCAGTCCAGGTCGGCGGCGTCGAGGGCCGGTTCCATGGGGGGCATGGCGGTCGCCTCGGCTGGGGCGAAGGGATCCGGCAGCACGGGCAGGCCTTCGCCCAGGGGGATGGGGGCGGGTTCGGGGGCCTGGGCGGCCCGGGCCGGGGGAGGCGGCTCGAAGCCCGGCACATCCAGCCCGATGAGCATGTCGAAGTCGCTGGGCGGCGGCAGGGCGATGGAGGCGGCCGGGGCCGCGGGAGGGGCCGCTCCTGGTTCGGGCAGGCCCATGGACCGGCGGTAGATGCGGGTGGAGCCGGGGAAGAGCTGCTCGGCCATGTCCAGCAGCAGCGAAGCTTCCCGCTTCTTGCCGAGCTGGGCCAGGGCCTGGGCGCTCTGGGCGTACTGCATCTGCACCTTGGTGAGGTGGCCCGTGGTGCGATGCACCGCGACGATGGCCTCGATGATGCCCATGTCGGCGGGATCGAGTTCCAGGGCCTTCTTGTAGGTCTCCACGGCGCGGTCGGGGCTGCCCCCCCGGAGAAGGCCCTCGGCCTCCCGGGACAGCTGCTCGATGCGCAGCCGGCGGATGGGATCCAGCTCGGTCTCGCCGCCGTGGCGGGTGGTCTCCTGGATGGCGGGCGCCTGGAAGCCGCCGGAGAACCCGGGCTGGGGAGCGGCGGCTGGAGGCTGCCCGGAGGCATCGGGAACGGCACCCAGGGACTGGATCTGGCCCGACAGGCGCCCGATGAGGGCCTGGTCGTTGGCCTGGTGGGCCAGGCTGTAGGCGCTCTGGAGGGCGTGGATCTGGTCGGCGCGGTTGCCGCTCTGGTGGGCGATTTCGGCCAGGAGGGTCCAGGCCTCCACGTTCATGTGGTTCTGCAGAGCCCCGCGAAGCGTGCGGCCCACGGTGTCACCGGAGCCCCGGCGGGCGAGTTCGCGGGCGATGGGCGCGAAGAGCCGCAGGCCCTCCTCGGCCCGGTCCGCGTTCACCAGGTTGCGGAGCGCCTTTTCGCAGAGCGGCAGGGTCTTCTCCGGAAGCTGCGCGATCTCGGCGAGGGACTCGAGGGCCCGATCCGGATGGCCGCTGCGCAGCTCGATTTCCGCCAGGGCCTCCAGCAGTTCCGTGTTCCTGGGATTGAGGGTCAGGCCTTCCCGCAGGTGCTGGGCCGCGGTGGTGTAGTCACCCTGGATCACCCCCAGGCGGCTCTGGGTGAGGAAGACGTGGGGCGTGGAGATCATCGCCTTGGCGCGTTCGAGGATCTGGTTCGCCTCGCCGTGCATCTGCTCCATGGCCAGCGATTCGGCCACCTCGAGGTAGATGCCGGCGGCGCGGTCCTTCATGCCCTCCTTGTTGTAGAGGTCCGCCAGCTTGACCTTCATCTTCAGGTTCTTGGGATCGAGGTCGACGACCTTGTTGAACTCCTCCAGGGCCCGCTTGATGAGGCCCTTCTTCTGGAAGTGCTCGGCCACCTGGAGGTGGACCTTCACCGCGTCCGTGGTCTTGTTCATCTGGCGGTAGAGGTCCGCCAGGCGCTGCGCCGCGTCGATGTCATCGGGCGCGTTGCGCACGACCTTCTGGAAGATGGCGGCGGCGCGGGCGTGGAAGCCGTCCCGCTCGTACGAACCCCCCAGGCGCTTGTGGATCTCCACGCCCTCCTTCACCCGGCCGATCTGCACGTAGAGGTCGCCGATCTGGTTCAGGGTGGAATAGTCCTTGGGGTTGTCCTCGACGAGCTTGTGGAACTCTTCGATGGCCCGCTCGATCTTCCCCGCCGTCAAGAGTTTGTCGGCTTCCTTCTTGACTTTGACGCGATCAATGGCCATTCAACGCCTCGGGATGCCTGCGGGTTCGGAAAGTGTAGGCCGGGGGCGCCTGCCTTGGATAGTGCGGCGGAGGCGCCTACAGGAAGTTGCGGCCCGTGAAGCTGTGGGGCAGCAGGTCCTCCAGCCGGTGCAGCGCGCGGGCGGTCCGGTTGGCGAGGAGCACGGGCAGGGATCCTGCGAACTCGGCNNTCGCCCGAGGCCGTGAGGAGGGCCGCGCCCACCTGGAAATGGGAATAGGGTGTGTGGGCGTTCGCCCGGGCCCGCCAGGCGGCCTCCAGCAGCGGCGTCCATGCGGGGGATTGAGGATCATCGAACACGGCGGCCTCTTGGGAGACCTTCAGCTTAGCGGAGCTTCGCCGGTCCGGTCCGCGGCCCCCTCGGCCGCCGCCAGGGCCAGGGCCCGCCAGCAGGGGGTGTGTCCCCGCAGCTCGCGCACCTCCCGGGCTGCATGGAGCTCGAGGCTGACCTCGCGTTTCTGGAGGCGGGCCTGGAGCACGGCGCCCGACAGGCGCTCCACCTCGCGCTCGAAGGCGCGGCCCGGTGCCCAGGCCGTGAGATCCAGCCGCAGGTGCAGCCCCTGGGGCCGGTCCTCCTGGAAGGTGCGCACCCAGAGCTGGCTGCGCTGGGCCGTGCGCTTCCAGTGGACCCGGCCCGGCGGATCACCCGTCCGCCAGGGCCTGGCCCCTTCCGGGCTGCTGGCCCCTTCCAGGACCACGGTGCGGTGCCCTTCGCCGCGCCATCCGGCAGGAGGCGCCGGCGGCGTGCGGGGGTGGGGCAGGATGAGCAGGGGGTGGTCCAGCTCGATGAAGCGGGACTTCTCCAGCAGGCCGAAGGGGAAGCGGGTGCGCAGTTCGAGGCGGCGCGCCCGGGTCCAGCCCCGGTGCCCGGCCCGGACCTGGAGCACCACCGGGGTTTCCCCGCCGCCGCTGGTCTGCCCCAGGAAGCCGGGTTCCACCTGGCCGTCCTCCAGCGTGAGGTGGAGTTCCAGCCCGCGGATCCGGCGCCGTCCCGGGTCCTGGAGGCGGAGCCGGAGGCCGCCCCGCACCCGGGCGAAGAGGTTGCCCTCCTCCAGCCCGGCCACTTTCAGCCCCTGGAGGGCCCGGCGGCTCAGGACGCCTGACACCAGGAACAGGCCGAGCATGAGGGAGAACACCAGGTAGAGCAGGTTGTTGCCCGTGTTCACGGAGAAGGCGCCCACCGCCAGCAGGGCCAGCAGGCATTGCGCACCCAGGCCCGTGAGGGACAGGCGCAGGCGGCGGTCGCTCCAGAGCCTCATGCGGCACCTCC
>DPRT01000040.1 GCA_003538615.1 Holophagaceae bacterium
TAGATGGAATTGTGCGTCACCAGGCCGTTGGCCACGAAATTGTGGACGCCTTCGATGTCGAGATCATGGACCTCCGACGTGAGGGAGACGCGTTCTACGCGGGTGACCACATCCAGGGCCCCTTCCCCGTCAAACAAGGCCATGCCGGGCTTCAGGTTGCAGGCCGGGAGGAAGGGCAGGCTGCTGGTCTCGCGGCCAGGGCTCGCGCCCAGGCGGGCCTGCAGGTGGGTCTCCGCGTCCAGGTGCGTCCGGATGCGATCAGCCATGCGCCTGATGTCCCCGAACGAGGCCGCGCAGGTCTCCATGCGCCAGCTCTGGGATCCGGCTTTCGCGGGGCGCACCGACAAGCCCAGCCCCTCAAGCACGCGCCGATCCTCCAGGCTGCGGCCCACCATGGAGATGCGGTGCATGGGCCGCTTGCCCCGGCGGTCGCCGCAGAGCGTCACCGTCACCTGCCTCCGGAGGCCGTCGCTGGCCTGGGCCCGGTGGTGGGGCGCTTCCACCGCCATGCCCAGGTCCGCCAGCAGCCGCTCGGCACCGGCCTGGGAATCCACGGCGGCGAACACGCGGCGGATGGCTTCGGCATCATGGACCAGGCCCTTGGTGGATCCCCCCTTGCGGGGCACAAAGGGCAGCGTCGGGAGCTGGAACTGGAGCGACCAGATCTCCTCCTGGAGCCGGGCCTCCTGCTCGCTGGCATGGGTGGACAGCACCCACAGCTCGTCCGCATGCTCCTGCCGGGCCCGCTGGAGGAAGCCCACCACGGGCCTTACCTGGCCGCGGGTGTGGGTCTGGCTGGTACCCAGCCGCCAGCCAACCCCCTGCTTGCGCATGAGGTAGACGAAGTGCAGCTGGGGAGAGACTCCGAGCCGGTAGCCCGCGAGGTGGATGTGCTCCGGCGTGCTGGTGAGGACCCGGCCCGAGGCCGTGCTGAGGCGGATGCCCGCCCCCTGCCGCGTCCGCACGGCGGCCTTCAGGACCTTCGCGGGCTTGAAGGTTCCGCTGCCATGGGCCGCCGTGACAAGGTCCCCGGGGGCCACCCTCTCAATGGGCCGCTCGCACCCATCCGCCATGAGCACCTTGGTGCCCTTGATGAGGCACTGGTCCTCGTCGCCCACCACGCACAGGTTGTGGTGCCGCCGGGCCAGGTGCTGCACCAGCAGGTACTGGGCGCGGTTGGTGTCCTGGTACTCGTCCACGAGGATGAACTTGAAGCGCTCGCCGTACTGGGCCTGGATCACGGGATCGCGGAAGAGCCGCTCGGTCCAGAGCAGCAGGTCGTCGAAGTCGCAGGCGCGGTGGTTCTTCAGGCCCTTCTGGTAGAGGTCGTAGGCATCCAGCACCTTGCGGGTCCAGGGGTCCAGGGCCTCTTCCCGGGCCTCTTCCGGCAGCAGGCAGCGGTTCTTGAAGTCGCTGATCATCTCCAGCACCCGCTTGGGGTGGTACTGCTTCTCCGGCAGCTTCAGCTCCGCCAGCACCTGCTTCATGAGGCTCTTCTGGTCCGAGGGATCGAAGATGACGAAATCCCGGCCCACGGGCGTGCGCTCGCCCTCGCGGCGCAGGATGCGCGTGCAGAAGCTGTGGAAGGTGCTCACCCACATCTGCGCGGCGGGCACGGAGACCAGGCGCTGGACGCGCTCCCGCATCTCCTCCGCGGCCTTGTTGGTGAAGGTCATGGCCAGGATGGAGCCGGGATGGGCGCCCTCCTCCTCGATGAGCCAGGCGATGCGGCGGGTGATCACCGTGGTCTTGCCCGAGCCTGCGCCCGCCAGGATCAGCAGCGGCCCATGGGCATGGCACACCGCCTCCCGCTGGGGGGCGTTCAGGTTGCGAAGCAGCGGGTGGTCGGAAGGAGGCGGGAGCGCATCGGGCATCCCCTCATCCTATCGGGCCGTCCCTCCCTCCGGGACGATGGCCTTGCCCTTCTCCGCCTTTCGCAGGACCTCCCGGACCAGCAGGCCGGCCTCCTCCTCCGACAGCTGGTCCTTGAAGGAGGGCATGACCATCCCGAAGAAGATCCCCTTGCGGATGGTCTTGACCAGGTCGGCATCCTGGTCCTTGGCCATCTTCGCGGCATCCGTGAAATCGCGCCCACCCAGCTTCTTCCCCCCGGGGCCCTGGGCCGAGCCATCGGCCCCGTGGCACTTCACGCAGCTCTGGGCGTAAAAGGCCTTCAGGCCCTCCACAGTCTTCGCCGGGGCCGCCTGCGCCCCCAGGGCGCCGGCAGCGAAAAGGGTCGGAAGGAGCAGCAGCATCCGCATGGCCACCTCGATGAATGTTCAAACACCTTGACAGGATGAGCCCGGCCAGTTTCCGGGCAAGGCTCCGTCAGTTTTTTTTCTTCGCCGCCATGGGCCGCAGTACCTCGGCCATCAGGCGCTTCGCCTCCGACTCCGTGAGCTGCCGGGCGAAGCCCGGCATGGCACCGCGGCCCTTGAGGAGTGAGGCCACCAGCGCCGCATCATCCTGCCGCGCCATCCACCGGGCGTCCGCGAGGTTCCGACCGCCCAGGCGGACGCCGGTGGGTCCGCGGCCCGTGCCATCGACCCCGTGGCAGGCCACACAGCGCTCCCGGTAGAATGCGCGCAGATCCCGCACCTGGGCGGACAGGGCGGCCGGCAGGAGCACCAGCAGCAGTGCGGCGGAACGGATCCCCATGGTTCGACGCTACCACGGGCGGGAAACCGCCGTTAGGCTGGAACCACGCGCCCGTGGCGGAATGGCAGACGCCGCGGACTTAAAATCCGCTTCCGGCAACGGAGTACCAGTTCGAGTCTGGTCGGGCGCACCAGAAACCTACCCCTGCCCGGGCAGCAGTCTCAGCAGCGGGATCAGGATCCCGTTGAACCGCTTCCAGCCCGCAAGGTCGCCGCGCACCAGGCGGTGGACCTTCACCCAGTCGCCCTCGGCGGCGGCCTTCGGCACCCCCTTGAGCATGAAATCGTAGGCCAGGATCCTCGCTGCCACGGCGGGATCCAGGGCCCGCTCGGGATCCTCCACCAGATCGGCGCCCACGAGTTTCCCGAACCGGGCGTACTCGGCCCGCCCCAGCACCGGGATGAAACCCCGGCCGCAGTACCGGGCCCCATCACCGGGCTCAGCATTGCCCAGGGCCCGCTTGAACTCGTACATGCGGCGGAAATAGGCTTCACTGCCCTGCTCCCGCTCGGGCGCGAAGAGGTAGCTCTCCGTCCCGATGGTGGCGATGGCTGCCGCCTCGGTGGCCGGGTCCAGGATCTTCAGGCTGGCCAGGGCCTCCACCACCAGCGGCCAGTGCTTCTCCACGTTCGCCAGGGGCGCGTGGAGGGTCGTCGCGATGACGTCCGCCGTGAATGACATGGCTGGCTCCCGGAGGAATGCAGGCAGGCTAGGCGGGCAATCTACCATGTAAGGGGATCCAACAAAACTCGACGATAATCCCGGCCATGGACATCCATCGCCTGCGGACGGACAGGGCAGAGGCCGCCATCGCG
>DPRT01000171.1 GCA_003538615.1 Holophagaceae bacterium
GTCTCCCGGGGCCTTTGACAGGCAGGAGAACCCATGGGCATGGGCCTTCTCTTCGACGCTACGCGCTGCATCGGTTGCGGCGCATGCAGCTCCGCGTGCAAGGAGCAGAACAAGCTGCCGGGCAAGGTAGAGGAGGTGTTGACGGCCTATACCTGGACCACCCTCCAGGAACGGGAGGGCCTCAACGTCCGCCGCCTGTGCATGCATTGCGAGGTGCCCACCTGCGCCTCGGTCTGCCCCGTGGCCGCCCTGGTGAAGACCCCCGAGGGGCCGGTGGTCTACGACGCCGAACGCTGCATGGGCTGCCGCTACTGCATGATGGCCTGCCCCTTCGAGATCCCGAAGTACCAGTGGGACCGCCCGGTGCCGGTGGTCGGCAAGTGCATCATGTGCGCCGGCCGCCTCAAGGAGGGCAAGCCCACGGCCTGCGCCGAGGCCTGCCCCGCGGAGGCCACCATCTTCGGCAAGAAGGAGGACCTGATCTGGGAGGCCCGGACGCGCATCCGGCAGAAGCCCGGCGCCTATGTGGACCACATCTACGGGCTGACGGAGGCAGGCGGCACCTCAGTGCTGATGATCTCCAACGTGCCCTTCGACAAGCTGGGCCTCAAGTCCAACCTGCCCGCAGAACCACCGGCCATGCGCACCTGGCAGGTGCTGTCCAACATTCCTGATTTCGTCGCCGTCTGGGGTGTCTTCCTCTACGGCGTCCACTGGATCACCGCCCGCCGCGAGGACGTGGCGAAGGCCGGATCCAACGGCAACGGCAACATCCATGGCAATGGACGGGAGGACCGCTCATGAACACCCTCGCCACCCTCGCGCCCCGCCGGTTCCGCCCCGGCTTCTGGACCGCGGTCTTCGCCGTCCTCTTCCTCGCCTTCCTCACGGTCACGGTGATCCGCTTCACCAAGGGGCTGGGTGCAGTCACGAACCTGAGCGACCAGTTCCCCTGGGGCCTCTGGATCGGCTTCGACCTGCTCTGCGGCGTGGGCCTGGCCGCCGGCGCCTTCACGCTGACCGCCGTCGTCCACCTCTTCAACCTCAAGCGCTTCGAACCCATTGTGCGCCCCACGATCCTCACGGGCTTCCTGGGCTACGCCTTCGTGATCGTGGCGCTGCTGCTGGATCTGGGACAGCCCTGGCGCATCTGGCACGCCATCGTCTACTGGAATCCCCACTCCGTCATGTTCGAGGTGGCCTGGTGCGTGATGCTCTACACCACCGTGCTGGCGGTGGAGTTCTCACCCGTGGTCTTCGAGCGGTTCGGCTTCCACGCCCCGGCGCGGCTCATCCACCGGCTCATCACGCCCCTGGTGATCCTCGGCGTGATCCTCTCGACCCTGCACCAGTCCTCGCTGGGCTCGCTCTACCTCATCGTGCCCAGCAAGCTCCACCCGCTCTGGTACTCCCCCATGCTGCCGCTGCACTTCTACATCTCCGCCATCGGCGCGGGCATCGGCATGGTGATCCTGGAGTCCTACCTCAGCAAGCGCGCCTTCCACCGCCACCTGGAGATGGACCTGCTGGAGCCCCTGGCCCGCGGCATGGTGGTGGCCCTGGGCATCTACGGTCTCATGCGCCTGCAGGCCATCGCCCGCAACCACGCCTTCGGCACCCTCTTCAACAGCTATGAGGGCCAGATGTTCATGGTGGAGTTCGCGCTGGGCGTGATCCTGCCGGTGGCCCTGATGTCCTTCCGCCGGCTGCGCACCAATCCCGACTGGCTGGTGGGCGGGGCCTTCCTGGCGGTGCTGGGCTTCGTCATGAACCGCCTGAACGTGAGCATCACGGGCATGGAGACTGCCTCGGGCACGCGCTACCTCCCCTCGGCCATGGAGATCATCGTCTCCCTGGGCCTGGTGGCCACGGGCATGGCGGTCTTCGCCTTCGCGGTCCGGAACTTCTCCATCTTCCCCGACGGCCCGGTGGCCGATCGCAGGGGACATCCAGGGGAGGCCTGAACCATGCGGACCCGCATCGGCACCCGTCTGATCCTCGGCGCTGGCCTCGCCACCGCCCTGGTCATCGGCGGGATGGCGGTGGTGATGCTCCGGTCGCACACGGCCCAGCTGCTGGCGGAGCGCACCCGCAGCGCCGACCAGCTGAGCGAGACCATCAAGAGCGCCACCCACTTCGACATGCTCGAGAACCGCCGGGAGAACCTGCACCGGCAGATCCGCGCCGTGGGCGGGCTCCAGGCGGAGGGCATCCGCAAGGTCCGGGTCTTCAACAAGGAGGGGCGCGTCATGTTCTCCTCCGATGAGGCGGAGATCGGCACCAGCCTCGATATCCGGGGGGAGGCCTGCTACGCCTGCCACGCGGAGGGCCGCCCCCTCGAACGCCTGGAGATCCAGGCCCGGGCCCGGACCTTCCGGGGGCCGGACGGAACCCGCGTCCTGGGGCTCATCAACCCCATCCCCAACGAGCCCTCCTGCTCCACCTCCGCCTGCCACGCCCACAGCCCCAAGCAGAGCCTGCTGGGCGTGCTGGATGTGAATGTCTCCCTCGCGGAGGTGGACCGGGAGATCTCCCATAGCCGGATCTTGATCACGGCCTCGGCTGTGCTGGCCATCCTGGCGGGCGGCCTCATCACGTGGTGGCTCAACCGCAAGCTGGTGGTGCGTCCCGTGGCGGCCCTGGTGGCCGGCACGCGGCGCGTGGGCGAAGGGGATCTCGGCACCCTGATCCCCGTGCACGGGAACCACGAGCTGAGCCAGCTGGCCGGGGCCTTCAACACCATGACCCAGCGTTTGGCGGAGACCCAGCGCCAGCTGGCCCAGGCGGACAAGCTGGCCTCCGTCGGCCGCCTGGCGGCGGGCGTGGCCCATGAGATCAACAACCCCCTGACGGGCGTGCTGAGCTACGCGAGCCTACTGCGGAAGCGGCTGGACGGAGACAGCGAATCCTGCGATGACCTGGACGTGATCGTGCGGGAGACGGTCCGCTGCCGGGGCATCATCCGGGGCCTCCTGGATTTCGCCCGGCCCTCGCCGCCGGCCCGGAAGCCCATGGATCTCAACGAGGTCGTCCGGCGGGCCGTGTCCGTGGTGATGACTCAGCTCTCCCTCAACCAGGTGGATCTGTCGCTGGACCTGGCGGCGGAACTGCCCCTGGTCCAGGCGGACGCGAACCAGATCCAGCAGGTGGCCGTGAACCTGCTGCTCAACGCCGGCGATGCCATCGGCAACGGAGGCGGGACCATCCGCGCCACCACGCGCCTGGGGGCCGGGGCTTCGGTGGAACTGCTGGTCCAGGACAACGGGCGCGGTATCCCGGCGGAGGATCTGCCCCGGATCTTCGAACCCTTCTACACCACCAAGGGCAGCCACGGCACGGGCCTGGGTCTGGCGGTGAGCTGGGGCATCGTCGAGGCCCATGGCGGGGCCCTGGAAGTCCAGAGCGAACCCGGCCAGGGCACCTGCTTCACCCTCCGCATCCCCACGGCCGCCCATCCCGGCGAGGGCACGGACGCCGGCCAACCCATCATTCCCACCACCACCTAGGAGGTTCCCATGACCGCCCTGTTGATCCTTTTCATGTTCGTCGCCTTCGTGGGCATCGACTTCCTGGTGCGTACCAGCCTCCGCCGCCTGCACGAGAACCGGGAGCGGCAGGCCCGGGAGGCCGTGCTGAACACGTCCATCCACCTGGACTTCACCCACGAGGCCAAGAGCCTCAAGCGCGTCGAGGTGCCCAATCCCAGGGCCCGCATCCTGGCGGTGGACGACGAGGCGGTGGTGCTCGACTCCTTCCGCCGGATCCTGGTGCTCGAGGGCTTCAGTGTGGACACCGTCGAACACGGCCCCGAGGCCCTGGGCCTCATCCAGCGGCACGACTACGACTTCCTCTTCACCGACCTCAAGATGCCGGATATGGACGGCGTGGAGGTGGTGCGGGGTGCCAAGCACCTGCGCCCCGACGTGGACGTGGTCGTGATCACGGGCTACGGCAGCATCGAGACCGCGGTGCAGACCCTCCAGCACGGCGCCTGCGAGTACATCCAGAAGCCCTTCACCGCCGACGAACTGGCGGAGTTCGCCCGGAAGCTCCTCATCAAGCGCCAGGCGCGCATCGAAGCCCAGCGGCGGCCCAATGTCCGCGTGGTGGCGCCGGAGATGGCCGAGGTGGTGTCCGCCAGCGAGTTCTGCGTGCCGGGCGGCGCGTTCATTTCCGCGGGCCACGCCTGGGTGCGGATCGAGCCGGAGGGCCAGGTTCGCGTGGGCATCGACGATTTCGTGCGCAAGGCCCTCGGCTCCGTGAAGAGTGTGGCGCTGCCGGAGCGCGGAAAGAGCTTCCGCCAGGGCGAGACGCTGTTCACGCTGAAGGGCGCCACGGGCGTGGTGCATGTGGCCGCCCCGCTGAGCGGGCGCATTGAGCACGACAACGCCGGCCTGCTGACGGATCCGGGCGAACTCATGCACAGCCCCTATGACCGGGGTTGGGTCTGCCTGATGACGCCGAGCGATCTCGCTGGCGAACTGCCGGCCCTCAAGATCGGCCAGCCCGTCATCGACTGGTACCAGGACGAGATCACCCGTCTGCGGTCCACGGATACCCCCCAGGCCGCGGGCACGGACACGGTGGACTGGTCCACCTTCGAGCGCCAGTTCCTGGGCCTGAACGACCACGCCAGGGCCTGATACCTGGAGCACCGCTGAAGAGAGCTTCGGGGTTCAGGCCTCGAAGCTCTCTCCCGCGTGGTAGCTGGAGCGCACCAACGGCGCGGATTCCACCCGCTGGAACCCCATCTCCAGGCCCTTCCGCCGGTACATGTCGAACTCGGCGGGCTCCACGTAGCGGTGCAGGGGCAGGTGCAGCTCCGAGGGCGGCAGGTACTGACCGAGGGTGGCGATGTCCACGCGGTTTTTCCGCCAGTCGGCCATCAGCTCCAGCACCTGCTCGGGGGTCTCGCCGAGGCCCACCATGATGCCGCTCTTCACGCGCATGGCTGGGACGTGGATGTCCCGCCAGTGGGCCGTGCGGGACAGGACCTGGAGGCTCTGGGCGTAGTCCGCATCCGGCCGCACCCGCTTGTAGAGGTGGGGCACCGTCTCGACGTTGTGGTTCAGCACCTCGGGCCGGGCCTCCAGCACCGCGAGGAGGGCCGCCTCGCTGCCGCGGAAGTCCGGGATGAGGACCTCGACGCCGCAGCGGGGCGACAGGGTGCGGATCCACTGGATGGTGGCGGCGAAATGGGCCGAGCCGCCATCCGGCAGGTCGTCGCGGTTCACGGAGGTGACCACGGCGAATTTCAGGGCCAGCCGGGCCACGGCCTCGGCCACGCGCTGGGGCTCACCCGGATCCAGCTGGCCGGGGCGTCCCTTGCCCACGTTGCAGAAGCCGCAGTGGCGGGTGCAGATGTCGCCCATGAGCATGAAGGTGGCGGTACGGTGGACGCCCCAGCATTCGTGCAGGTTCGGGCAGCGGGCCTCCTCGCAGACCGTCACCAGCCGCTGCTCGCGCATGAGGCTCTCGACCTCCGCCATCACCTCCGGCGCCGGGACGCGGATTTTCAGCCAGTCGGGACGGGGGCCGGGGAGGACAGGGGGGCGGGCCATAGCCCTTCATTGTGGCCCCCGCCGGGGTCCCAGGGCCACCGCCCCGGTCCTGCACGGCCGCTCCCCCGCCGGGGGCGCGCCGTCCATGGGGATTCGCATGGAATAAGGTGGAGGTGCAGGGATTGGATTCAGGAGCTTTGCGTAGGTAAAAGAAATGTTTTTTTACTACTTGAATGACTGTAGGACTGGGCTTAGGCTTCTCGAACGGATTATTAATCTATCAACGGAGGCACCCGCCATGACCCACCCTCTCATCCACACGATCCGCAGGATCGGCCTCAAAACCCTGAGGCTGCTCTCGGTCCTCCTGTTCCTGGGCGCGGGACTTGCCCAGGCGCAGACCACCCCCTGCGGAACCACCACCTGGGACCTCACCGCCGGGCAGACCACCAATGTCGGCACGGTCACGGTGAGCAATGACCTCGACAACCTGTACGTGACCTACACCCTGACCTACCCCGGCGCCAGCTTCGGCACCCTGCATCTCTGGGTGGGCAATGACCTCCTCACGCTGCCCAAGGCCGGAAACGGCGCCCCCATCCCCGGCCAGTTTCCCTACCAGCAGGATGCGACCGGGGCCACGGCCTACACCTTCACGGTCCCCTTCACGGATCTGCTCATCCAGGATGCCAACGGCGCCTGCGGCGTGCCCCTGTACGTGGTGACCCACGCCGAGGTCGACATGGACGGCATCCCGGGTGGCGAGCATGAGACCGCCTTCGGCGGGCCCACGGCCGGCAGCGGCCCCCGCTGGTGGTTCTACGGCGTCTACACCGTCTGCTGCGACTTCGGGCCCCCGCCGGTCGAAACCTGCGCCACGGCCTATGGCAAGGGTGGCTACGTCTTCACCACGGACCGCAAGAGCAACCCGGAGAACCTGCCTTCCCTGAGGCTCACGCGCAACCGCTGGGGCTGGGCCAGCAACCTGCCTGCGCCTGACGCCTACACCTTCGACCTGTGGGCGGGCGCGGGCCTCAACAATACGGCCAATGGCGTGAAGGTGGGCATTGTCACCGTCCTCTGGGACGGAGCCGAGGCGACCGTGACTTACACCATCACCGCGTCGGGCTATCACCTCAAGGAGACCCACGTCTACGCAGGCGACGATGCCCCGGCGACCATCGCCCCCGGACAGTACGGCCACACCGGCTACCTCTTCGGGTATGAGTCCACCGCCACCTACACGGTTCCGCTGGTCGATGCCAACGGCGGCGGTGTCTGGATCGTGGCCCACGCGGTGGTCTGCCGCTAGCTTTACAGTCTTTCTGTTGGAAACAGGCGCCTTTGCGGGGCGCCTGTTTCCGTGATGGGCTGGCGTCCGAAGGCTGTAAAATCAACCCATGTCCGACACCCCCCAGGAAGTCCCCGAATCCGTGGCCGAGCCCGCGCCAGAGGCTTCGAGGAGCTTCGAACCGCCCAAAGGCTTCGAAACGAAGTTCCGTGGCCTGGCCCTGCACCTGTCGGCCTTCGACGGGCCACTGGATCTGCTGCTGCACCTCATCCACGAGCAGAAGCTGGACATCCTGAACCTGCCCATGGCGGATGTCACGCGGCAGTACATGGACTACCTCGCGCTCATGGAGGAACTCAACCTGGAGATCGCGGCCGAGTTCGTGGCCATGGCCGCCCAGCTCCTGCAGATCAAGTCGCGGCTCATGCTGCCGCGCCCGCCCCAGGAGACCGGCGAGGAGGATCCTCGCGAGGCCCTGGTGCAGCGGCTGCTGGACTACCAGCAGGTGAAGGCCGCGGCCATGGTGCTGTCGGATCGCGAATCGGACTGGCAGAAGATCGCCTTCGCGCCGGGCATGGACCTCGATGACCACAAGCGCGTGGAGGAGGAGCCCATCCGCGCCACCCTGTTTGATCTGCTGGGCGCCTACCGGGAGGCCCTGATGCGGCTCCTTCCCCCGCCCCCGGTGGAAGTCCGCACCCAGCCCAAGACGCTGGAGCAGCGGGTGATGGAGGTGCTGCGCGACCTCCAGGATGGTTTGTGGAAACCTTTCCAGGGCCTGCTGGGCCAGGCCCGCAGCCGGGAGGAGCTGGTGCTCACCTTCCTGGCCCTGCTGGAGCTGGTCCGCACGGGCCGCATCGCCCTGGTGCAGGGCGAGGCTTTCGGCGAGATCCGCGTCAAAGCCGCCGAGGCTGCATGAATCCGGCGTCCGGGCTCCTGGTTCTCGCCCATCGCCAGGCCAGCCTGATGGGATGGGCGCTTTGTGCGGGCACGCCCGCGCTCATCGGTGGGCTGATCCTGTCGGGATTCCTCCCGGCGGGCGAGCACCGGCCCGAAGGGCTCTACCTTCAGCTGGGCTACGCCTTCACGGGCCTGGTCTTCCTGGCGGCGGCCTGGGTGCTCTGGCGCCGCGGGTCGGCGCTGAGGCGCTTCCATCGGATTCCCGAACCGCGCCGGGCCGGGGTGCTGCTGCGGGAAACCCTGCTCTACGCCGCGCTGCTGGAGCTGAGCAGCCTCTACGGCCTGGTCTACTGGATCCTGGTGGGAAAGCATGCGGGGCGGCATGTGGCCGGCTTCGTGATCCTGGCCCCCCTCCTCTTCCTGGTGCTCACGCCCCGGCTTGATCAATGGATGAGGGCGGCGGAACCGGCTCCCGGGGAGGCTCCATGATCTTCCTGGCGCTATCCTGGGTGCTTTCAGCCGCGACCCCGAGGGGGCCCCATGAGTGAACCCGAAGCACCGCACCCAGGTCATGAAGATCCCCCCGACCAGACCCAGCGCCTGGTCCTTCCGGTGACGGGCGAGCCCCCCATCCGGACCCAGAAGCTCTCCCTTCCGGCAGGCACCGCCGGCCAGACCCAGATGCCGCCTCCCCCCGTCAAACCTTCCCGGCCAGGCCGATGGAAGCTGCCGGTGGCCTTCGGCGGAGCCATCCTGCTGGGCGGTGGGGCCTACCTGCTGTTCACCCGGGGCCCTGCGGCCCGGCCCTCCGTGGCGCCGGCCTCAGTGCCCGAGGTGGTGGCCCCCGGCGCCCAGACCTACCTGGAGCAGGCCAAGGCCGGCGACGCCCACGCCATGCGCATGCTGGGCGTGATGTATTACTACGGCCTGAATGTTCCGCAGGATCGCGAAAAGGGCCTCTACTGGTACCGGAAAGCGGTTGAGCACGGCAGCGACGCGGCCCGGTCCGAGCTGGAAAAACTGGGCGCAGCCGTTCAATAGCTTCAGCTGGGACGCCGCCAGGCCAGGACTTTTGCCGCGCTGGCCTTGCCGACGGCCTCGACCAGGCCCGTTTCCTCCGCTTCCCGCACGCGGGCGGCGCTGCCGAAGGCCTGGAGCAGTTTCTTCGCGGTGGCGGGGCCGATGCCGGGGATCTGGGTCAGCTCCGTCTGGAGGGTCCGCTTGGCCCGCAGGGCCCGGTGGTAGGTGATGGCGAAGCGGTGGGCCTCGTCCCGGATGCGCTGGAGCAGCTGCAGCACCGGTGATGACTTCGGGATGCGGTGGGCCTCGCTGGATCCGGGGCGGAACACCAGCTCCTCCTTCTTGGCCAGGCTGGCGAGTTCGAGGTGCTCGAGTCCGAGCTCTTTCAGCGCCTGCTCGGCCGCATGCAGCTGGCCAAGGCCGCCATCAATGAGCACCAGATCCGGGAAGGCCTGGCCTTCGTCCTTCATGCGCTTGTAGCGGCGCATCACCGCCTCGTGCATGTTGGCGAAGTCGTCGTTCTGCTCGTTGGTCATCTTGAAGCGCCGGTAGCGGGCCTTGTCGGGCACGCCGTCGCTGAAGACCACGCAGCTGGCCACCACCTCGCGGCCCTGGCCGTGGCTGATGTCGAAGCACTCCAGCCGCCGGGGCAGGTGGCTGAGGCCCAGGAAGGCCTGCAGGCCCTCCAGCACCGCCTCATTCAGCCGCGCCGGCTCGAACTTGCGTTCCAGGGCCAGCCGCGCGTTCTCCTGGGCCATGGCCAGCAGATCGACCTTCTCGCCCTTCTGCGGGGTGAGGATGCGGACCTTGGTGCCCCGGAGACCGGACAGCCAGGCGCGCAGCAGATCGCCATCCTCGGGCTCGACCTCCGCGAGGATCTTCGCGGGGGCCGGATCGGCGCTGTACACGCGCTGGAGCACCTGGGCCAGCACGGCGCCATCGAAGGCCTCCACGTCGTCGAGCAGGTACTCCTGGCGGCCCACCATGCGGCCCTCCCGCAGCAGCAGCCGGTGCACGCAGGCCTGGCCGTCCAGCACGGCGCTGCCGTAGACATCGGTATCGTCGAGGTCCGCGCTGGCGGCCTTCTGGCGCGTGAACCAGGCGTCCACCTGCTGGAGGGCGTCCCGGTGCTGGGCGGCCTGCTCGAAGGCGGCGGCTTCGGCGGCCTTCCACATGGCGGCCTCCAGGCGGGCCTTCAGCTCGTCCCGTTTGCCTTCCAGGAAGAGGCGGGCCTCCTTGGCCTGCTCGCGGTAGGCCTGCTGGTCCACGGTGGCGATGCAGGGGGCCGTGCAGCGGTGCAGCTGATACTTCATGCAGGCCCGGCCCCGCTTGCCGTCGATCTCGATGTCGCAGTCGCGGATCTGGAAGAAGCGGTAGACCAGCTCCACCGTGCGGTAGGCCGTGCTCGCGGGGAAGAAGGGCCCGAAGTAGAGGCTGCCGTCCTTGCGGACCTTCCGGGTCACATAGGCCTTGGGGAAGGCCTCCTTCCAGGTGAGCTTCACGTAGGGGTAGCTCTTGTCGTCCCGCAGCAGGATGTTGAAGGGCGGCAGGTGTTCCTTGATGAGGTTGTTCTCGAGGATGAGCGCCTCGAGCTCCGTTTCGCAGACGATGAGCTCCACGTCCCAGATGCGGGCCACCAGGCGGCGGGTCTTGGCGTCCAGGCGCTTCTGCTGGAAGTAGGACTTCACGCGGTTCCGCAGCACCTTGGCCTTGCCCACGTAGAGCAGGTTGCCGCCCTCATCGCGGTAGAGGTAGCAGCCTGGGCGCGTGGGCAGATCCGCCAGCTTGCGCTTCAGGGCGGGAGACTTGTCGAGGTTCGTTCGGACGGCGGCCACCGGTCAAGTGTAGCTATCGGCGCGACCGGGATTTGGGACAATGGGGGGATGCTGAACCTCGAGACCTTCCCCGTGGGCCCCCTGGGCTGCAACTGTTCGCTGCTGTGGGATCCGGCCACCGCCCAAGGCGTGGTGGTGGATCCCGGGGGCGATGGCGCGAAGATCCGCAAGCGGGTGGAGGCCCTGGGCTTCAAGGTGACGGCCCTGCTGCACACCCACGCCCACTTCGACCACGTGGGCGCCACCCGCGAGCTGCAGGACCTCTGGCAGTGCCCCGCCCACCTGCATGGCGACGACACCTTCCTCATCGAGGCGCTGCCCCAGCAGACGGGCCGGTTCGGCATGCCCGCCATCCCCCAGCCCGAGATGGCGGCCCTGAACGCCGGAGACCGGCACCTGGACCTCGCCACCCTCCACACGCCGGGCCATACGCCGGGCTCCTGCTGCTTCCACGGCGCCTTCTCCCAGGGCCAGGTGCTGCTGGCGGGGGACACCCTCTTTCGAGGNNATCCCGGGGCACGGCCCCGCCACCACCCTCGGCGAAGAGGCGGCCACCAATCCATTCGTGAAGGCGTAGGACCGGCGTAGACTGGGGCCATCATTCCCCGGAGGTCCTCAATGCCCGACCTGTTCGCCACATCCTTCGGCTGCTTCGGCCCCGTCGCGATCTTCCTGGTGATCTACCTGCTCTCCTGCCTCAAGGTGGTGAATGAGTACGAGCGGCTGGTGATCTTCACCCTGGGCAAGGTGCAGGACAGGCCCACGGGCCCCGGCCTCTGCTTCGTGTGGCGGCCCTTCCAGACTTCCGTCACCGTGAGCCTCCGCACGGTGGTGATGGATGTGCCCAGCCAGGACATCATCACCCGCGACAACGTGAGCCTGAAGGTGAGCGCCGTCGTCTACTTCAAGGTCCTCGATCCCACGGCCGCCATCGTCGGCGTGGAGAACTACTACTACGCCACCAGCCAGATGGCCCAGACGACCCTGCGCAGCATCCTCGGCGAAGTCACCCTGGACGAGCTGCTGGCGGACCGGGAGAAGCTGAGCCAGCGCCTGCGGGAGATCATCGACCGCTCCACCGAGCCCTGGGGCATCGAAGTCACCAGCGTGGAACTGAAGAGCGTGGACCTGCCCGAGCAGATCCANNAGCCACCAGCTGCTGGAGGCCGCCAACACCATCAGCGCGAACCCCACGGCCATCCAGATGCGCTACCTGCAGACCCTCGCCGAGATCGCCACGGAGAAGAACAGCACCATCGTCTTCCCGCTGCCCATCGAGTTCATGAAGGCCTTCGAGAAGCTCGCGAAGTAGAAGGTTTCCAGTTCCGCCAGGCCGCAGCCTCCGCCTTCACCAGGGCGGAGGCTGCGCTGTTCCGGCCGCCGTATGTCTCGGCTTCCACGAGGTCTGCCAGCTCTTCCAGGAAGGGCCCCCGCTCGGGCCGGAGGGCTGCCAGGCGCCGCAGCCAGGCGCGGGCCGTCTCGCCGGCCACGGGAGTGGCCACCTTCCGTGTCCGGGCCAACAGGGGGCGCAGGGCGCGGATGCGGCCGGGGCCCTCGGGCGCGGGACGCCAGAGGCGGCGGGTGCGCCAGGCGATCCAGGCAGCGGCGAACAGGCCCAGCGCCCAGGACAGGCCCGCCTGAGGAGCCTTCCAGCGCCACTCCCAATCCTGGAACCGGGCCTGGAGCCAGGAGAGCCCGGCCAGCTGATCCTGGTCGGAGAAGCGCACCACCTGGCGGTCCCACTGGTAGCGCAGGGTGTCCAGCCAGCGCGTCAGGACATGCAGGGACGCCAGGCCGCCGCCCGGCCCGGCCGCCGCAGCTGGCGTCGGATCCGCCCACCACCACCGGCCCTCGTGCCAGTACTCCACCCAGCTGTGGGCCTGGTCCTGGCTCACGCGGAAATAGCCCCCCTCGGGAATCCAGGGGCCCAGCCGGTAGCCGATCACCACGCGGGCAGGGACGCCCCGGACCCGCAGCATCTGGGCCATGGCCGAGGCGAAGTACTCGCAGTGGCCGGCCTGGGTGCGTTCCAGGAAGTCCTCCAGGGGATGGGGCGCCCGGCCGGAGGGATTGTCCAGGGTGTAGCGGAAACCCCGCAGGGCCCGCTCCAGGGCCTGGGCCAGCTCCGGCGCGGGGAGGATGCCCGGGGCCAGGCGCAGGCTCCACCGCTGGGCGACCTCCTGCCCGGGGCCAGGGTGGAGCAGGTGCTCGCGCCTTCGCGGGGACAGCCGGGGCTCTTCCGCTGCGGTGTCCGAGGGCTGCCATGACACGTCCACCGGCACCGGACGGAGCCGGGGGAAACGCCACCGGAGGCTGCCTCCCTCGCCTCGCAGGAGGGGAAGGCGGGGAGGCGCCATGGCGGTGGTCCCGTAGGGCAGGGTGAGGATGCCCCGGGGACTTGGGGAAAAGACGAATTCGGCCTGGAGGTTCTCCTCAAGCCGCCGCCTCACGGGAAAGGGCGCATCAGGCGTGAGGTCAGACATGGTCCACGTCTCGCCCTGGAGGGATTCGAGGACGACCCCGCGAAGCAGGTTCAGACCCTGGAGCCGTGCGGGATCCGCGCCGGGAGGCGGGGCGATCCGCAGGACGACTTCAGGGTTGGGCGCGATGGGGCCGCCATGGCTGAGGTCAAGCTGGTCGCCCAGTCCCGCCTGCCCCAGGACGTTCGCGGCCCCCAGGAACCCCGTGGGGCGGAAGCCCACGGTGAGCCGGGGCAGGACGAGGAAGAAGCCCGCGCCCAGCACCAGGCTGCCCGCGATCCATCCCGGGACCCGGCCATAGGGGGGGCGGGTGAGGACGCCCCGCCGGAGGCTGGCGGAAGCCTCCCAGCTCTGCTGGAGAAGGGCCGCCGCCGCGGCGCCCAGCCACACGAGGGCCCAGAGGAGGAAGACCAGGTCCGTGGTGCTGACGGCCGTGGTGAGGAAGAGGAGGAAGCCCATGAGCACCAGCTGGCGGCGCTGGGGCAGTTCCCGGGGCAGGGCGAGTCGCAGNNNNCCACCCAGAGGGGCAGGTGGTCGATCCAGCGCGACCACCTCACGGCCAGACCCAGCTCCCCAGCGCCGCGGGCCGCGCCGCGCCGGTCACGCCGGGGAGGTTGCCCGGCAGGCCCAGGGCGCTGGCGGCGCCGAGCAGGGCCCAGCTCACGGCTTCCCGGGAGCCCGTGGGGAAGGTCAGGTCATTTTCGAGGATGAGCGGCAGGCGCCGGGCCAGCTCGGCCCGGAGGCGCCCGTGCAGGCTTCCGCCACCGCTCACCAGGCCCCGGGCCGTGGCCACCTGGGGTCCGAGACGGGCCACCTCGCGGGCCACGGACTCGGCGCTGAAGGCGGCCAGGGTGGCGAGCCTGTCCGCCACGGGGAGGGTTTCCATTTCTGCGGCCTCCGCCTGGAGCCAGGCCTCACCGAAGACCTCCCGCCCCGTGGATTTCGGAGGCGCCTGGCGGAAGTAGGGGTGCTGCATCCAGCGGTCCAGGAGGTCCTGGTGGACGAGCCCCGAGGCCGCCGCCCCGCCGGGATCGAAGGCCTGACCCAGCCAGCGGTGGGCAGCGAGGTCCAGCATCGACATGCCGGGCCCCGTATCCCAGGCGCGCAGCTGCGTCCCATCCCAGGCCGCCAGGTTGGCGATGCCCCCCAGGTTCAGGGCCAGCCAGGGGTCCGCCCCCCGCAGCCAGCGCTCGGGCAGGGGCACCAGGGGCGCGCCCTGGCCGCCCAGGGCCAGGTCCCGCCGCCGCAGGTCCCACACCACCGGACAACCCAGGGCCTCCGCCAGCACGTAGGGATCCGCCAGCTGAAGGCTGGCGCCCTGGGCGGGGTGGTGCTGGACGGTCTGTCCGTGCAGGGCGGCCAGATCGGGCTTCAGGTCGAGGGCCGCGCACAGGTTCGCGGCGGCGCGGGCGTGGTGGTCCCCCAGGCGCCGCTGGAGGATGCAGAGGCCCGCCGGGTCGAGCCGGTTGGAGGCGGCGGCGAGGACCTCCGCTTTCAGTGCCTCGGGATAGGGCGTTGCATGGTGGCCCAGCAGGGCGAGGCAGGGCCGGCCATCGGGAAAGGCGGCGGGATCCACCGTCACCGCCGCCACGTCCACGCCATCGGCGCTGGTACCGGACATGAGGCCCAGCACCCGCCAGGGGCGGTCCTCCGGGAGCGGGATTCGGCAGCGCATGCGCTGATGATGCCAGCAAGTGCGGGTCCTGAACGGATTCCGGGTACCCTGGATGCCCTCGGGGGTTCCCACATGTTCTGGATCATCCTCATCGCCGGCATCGTGCTCTTCTTCGTGCTGCGCGGGAAGAAGGACCGCGCCGAACAGCTCGGCGCCTCGCGCCGCGCCCTGCCCACGGGCCCCCTGGAGCCCCACACCTTCGCCTGCCCCTATCCCAAGTGCCCCGCCTGCGCGGCTTCCGGCGACCGGATGAAGCAGGACTGGGATGGCCTGCGCGCGGTGAAGTGGACCTGCGGCTACTGCGGCGCCCTGGCGGGTGTGCAGGCCCTCAAGGATGAGGAGCTGCCCCCCTCCGCCCGGCGGCGGCTGGGCATGGATGCGCCCATGCAGGGCTCGATGCCCATGCAGCCCGGCGGCTATGGCCAGCCCGGCGGCGGCATGGGCGGCCTGCTCACGGGCATGATGATCGGCAGCATGATGGGCGGCGGCAGCCACCACCACGGTGGCCAGTCCGGCGGAGACAGCTGGAGCGGCGGCTCCTCCGACGGCTCCTCCAGCGATTGGGGCGAGTCCAGCTCCGGTTCCAGCGACTGGGGCGACTCGGGCGGCGGCGATTCCGGTGGNNGATTCCGGCGGCGACTGGTAGCCCCTACATCACCCGGGGCACCACGAAGTGCCCCCGGTCCTGCTCCGGGGCGTTGGCCAGGGCCTGGGCCTGGCTGAACGTGTCGCGGGGTTCATCCTCCCGGCGGGGCAGGGGATGGTCCAGGCCCGCCAGCATGGGCTCCACCTGGTCCAGCGCGAGGTCGTCCAGGCTGGCCGCATGGGACAGCATCCGGGCCATGGCCCCGCGCATGGGCTCGACCTCGCCCTCGCGCAGGCTCAGGTGGGCCAGGGCGGCGCAGCGCAGCACATCCTCGCGGGTCACGTCCATGTCAGGCTCCCAA
>DPRT01000214.1 GCA_003538615.1 Holophagaceae bacterium
CATGAAGCTCCCCATCCTCTTCAACCCCGCCTCGGGCACCTCGCCCAAGGATCCGGACGCGCTGCTGCGCCCGCTGCCCAGGGACCTGCGGGACCAGGTGGAACCCATCCCCTTCGGCCCGCCCTGGGATTTCGAGCCCGCCATCGCGCAGGCGCTGGCGGCGGATGGTCCACTGCTGGTGTGGGGCGGGGACGGCACCATCCACCACGCGGCCAAGGCCCTCATCGACCGGGGCTGCCCGGTGCCTCTGGGCGCGATCCCTGGCGGCAGCGGCAACGGCCTGGTGCGGGGCCTCCGCACGCCCCTGGAGCCCCCGGGCGCGCTGCGTCGCCTGCTGGAGGGCCGGGAGCTGCGCATGGACCTGCCGCGGCTGGACGGCGAACCCTTCATGAATGTCTGCGGCACCGGTTTCGAGGCCGCCGTGGCCCACCACTTCGACGCCCTGCCCGGCCGCGGCTTCGCGACCTACGCCCAGTCCTGCCTGCGGCTCTGGCGGACCTGGCAGAACGCGGATCTGGCCTGGGACGCTGAAACCGTCCCCATGCCCCCGCCCGCCAGCCGGAGCGGAAGACTGCGGGCCGCCTTCCAGGGCCCGCAACCGGCGCTGCCCGGATCGGCCTGGAGCCTCTGCTTCGCCAATCTGCCCACCTACGGCAGCGGCCTCTGGATCGCCCCGGGCGCCGACCCCACGGACGGCTGCCTCCAGTGGGCCACCCTGGCGCGGCCCTCCTTTCTGGATCTGCTGACGAAGATGCCCGCGCTCTTCCGCGAAACCGGATCCACATCCCTGCGCCAGGAGGGCCGGCTACGCCACGCCACCTTGAGCCTGCCCCACCCCCTGCCCTGGCACCTGGACGGGGAGCCCGTGGCCGAACGGGACCGCGCCGAGCTCACCGTGGAGCAGCGCGTCTTCCGCATGCAGGTGACGGGGGCATGTCCGTGGACCTAGGCGCAGCCATGCGCAGAAACGGCCCCGCTGGGGCCGTTTCTGCGTCGGGGGGGCAGCCGGGCTAACGCACGGCTGGTCCCGTCAGGCTCGGCCCCCGGAACTGGGCGCTGACGCTGGGACTGGCGCCCCACAGGCCTGCCACCATCTTCACGCCGCTGAGGTCCGCCTTGGCGGGGTCCCAGTCGCGGCGGATGGCCAGCGTGTAGGGATTCTTGGCNNGGCGTTGGCGGCCCGGAGCATCCCGGGGCCCGGCTGACCCCATTTATCCACCATCATCAGGCGGAACCAGCCCAACTTGCCATGCTGCACTTCGATCTGGACGGTGCCTCCCACGGGCACGGAGATGCCGTAGGCCCGCCATCCGGACGGGGTCTGAACATAGTCGGTCAGGGTGTCCACGCCATCCCCCAGGGGGGTGACGGGAATGAACCCGCGCCTGGAAAGCCACTGGATTTCCGCCATGAGGTCGCGCCGGCGCCAGTAGCCCATGTCGGGAATCGACGTGCAGCGATCCCAGCCTGGGGGGACCACCGTGCGGGTACCCGGGTAGAGGCTCACCTGGCCCACCCTGGGTGCGGGGGTGGGGCGGGGATCGACCTCGAGGGTGCGCGGGCCGGGATGGCGAGTGCGCCCCCCCCGGAAGACGGGGGCCGGCGTCGGCTGGCGGGGCACTTCGGACATGACCCGGCCACCGACCGGCCCCCGGGGCTGTGGCGTTGCGCGACGCTCCCGTTCCTCCTGTGGCGAAGCGCCACAGAGGGCCGACACGAGGAACAGGGCGGGAATGGCGCTTCCAGGGCGGATCGGCGATTGCAAGAACCTCATGGCATGCCTCCTTGGATGGGATGGGATATCAACAAGCCAGGGCCGTGCCAGCGGCTGGGGTATTCTGGCGATCTCTATCATGGGGGCTTCCAGGTGTTCGGCAAGATCCAGCACATCCATTTCGTGGGCATCGGCGGCATCGGTATGTCGGGCATCGCCGAGGTGCTTGCCAACCTGGGCTACCAGGTGTCCGGCTCGGACCTGAAGGAAAGCGCCGTGACCGCCCGTCTGCGCGGCCTGGGCATCACCGTGCACCTGGGCCATGAGGGCCAGGCCATCGAGGGGGCCCAGGTGGTGGTCATCTCGTCGGCCGTGAAGGGCGACAACCCCGAGGTCGTGGCGGCCCACGCCGCCAAGGTGCCCGTCATTCCCCGGGGCGAGATGCTCGCGGAGCTCATGCGCATGAAGTATGGCATCGCCGTGGCGGGCTCCCACGGCAAGACCACCACCACCAGCATGGTGGCCCAGGTGCTCAGCCAGAGCGGCATCGACCCCACCATCGTCATCGGCGGCAAGCTCGGCACCATCGGCAGCAACGCCAAGCTGGGCAAGGGGCCCTTCCTGGTGGCCGAGGCCGATGAAAGCGACGGCAGCTTCCTCATGCTGAACCCCACCCTGGCCACCATCACCAACATCGACCGGGAGCACCTGGACCACTACAAGGATCTGGAGGAGATCCAGGACGCCTTCGTAACCTTCGCCAACAAGGTGCCCTTCTACGGGTCGGTGTTCCTCTGCATGGACGATGCGAATGCCGCCGCCGTGCGCCCGCGCCTGAAGCGCCAGGTGCGCACCTACGGCACTCATCCCCAGGTGGACATCCGGGCCCGGGAGATCCGCCAGGAGGGCTTCCGCACCCACTTCAAGGTGAACGCCTACGGCGCGGACCTCGGCGCCTTCAGCATGGGCGTGCCCGGCCACCACATGGTGCTGAACGCCCTGGCCGCCATCGGCATCGCCCTGGAACTGGACGTGGAGCGCGAGGTCATCCGCGCCAGCCTCGCCAGCTTCACCGGGGCCGACCGGCGCTTCCACCTCAAGGGCGAAAAGGGCGGGGTGCTGGTGGTGGACGACTACGGCCACCATCCCACGGAGATCGCCGCCACCCTGGC
>DPRT01000026.1 GCA_003538615.1 Holophagaceae bacterium
CACCCACAGCACTTCGAAGGGCCGGACCTCCTGCTCAATGCCCTTGAGCGTGAACCCCTCCAACTGCCGAAGCTGATCCTGGCCCACGAGCTCGGCCGTGCGCGGGCCGATGACGATCTGACCTGGCTTCGCGACGCCGCTCTCCAGGCGCGAGGCCAGGTTCACGGTGCTGCCCATCACGGTGTAGTCCATGCGCTTTTCACAGCCGATGTCCCCCGCGAAGGCCTCCCCGCTGTTGATGCCGATGCGCATCTTCAGCTCGGGGTAGCCTTCGGGCCGGGCGGCGTTCAGGTTGCGCAGCGTCTCCTGCATGGCCACGGCTGCTCCGATGGCGTGCTGCGCATGGTCCCCGTCGGGATTCGGCGCGCCGAAGAAGGCCATGATGGCATCGCCGATGTACTTGTCGAGGGTGCCGCCCCGGCTGAAGATCTGGTCCGTCATGGCTTCGAAGGTGCGGTTCAGGATGCCCGCCAGCACCAGGGGCTCCATGCCCTCGCTCATGCGGGTGAAGCCCGAGATGTCGGCGAAGAGCACGCTGATCTGGCAGCGCTGGGCCTGGAGGGCCGGAGCCTCCTTGTTCTGGCTGGACTTCAGGATCTGGTCCACCACCGCGGGGCTGTGGTACCGCTCCAGCCGCTGGCGGAACTTGGCTTCGCGTTCACGCTGGATGCCCACCGCGGCGAAGTTGGCCATGGCGCTGAGCAGGTGCTCGTCCTCGCGCTTGAAGCTGCCCTTGCTGAGGCTGGTCTCCAGGTAGATCACGCCCAGGGACTGGTTCTCCACGATGAGCGGCGCGCAGAGCGCTGAGCTGATGCCATGGATCTTGATGCTCTCCCCCGCGCTGAACCGGGGGTCCATGCGGGCATCCGTGGTGAGGATGGCCACGCGGTCCTTCATGGCCGTGCGGGCGATGGTGCGGCTGATGGGGTTGGGGTTCTGGCCTGGCTGTTCCTCCCAGACCAGCTCGGGCACCAGCTCGCCCTCCGCGTCCACCAGCAGGATGAACCCCCGTTGGCAGGGGATCTGCGATGTCACCAGGCCCATCACCGATTCCAGCAGCTCCGTCAGGCCCGCCGCCCGCAACAGGGTCCCGGCCATGCTGGCCAGGCGCTGGAAGAGGGTCACGGCCTCGCCGGCGGAATGCTGACCGCTGGCCTGGGCCAGCATGGCTTCCAGGCTGGCGTGGGGCACAAGGATGGAACCCGACGCGTCGAAGGCCCGGTCCTCCAGGGAGATCCTGGACGTCCCGGCCTTGGGCGCCAGGGCCAGGTTCAGCCCCGTCGTGGGCGCTCCGGAAGCCGGGTCGGGAACCCACCTCACCATGGCCTCGCCCAGCAGCACGGTATCGCCGGGGCGGAGCGGCGCGGGNNTCGCCCCGCCCCAGGGTCACGCCTTCTTCCGTGAGGGTCACGGGATGCAGAGCGCCATCAACCTGGAGGGTGAGCTTCATTGGCCAGTCCGAAGGGGGCATTGAGCTTATCATGCGCTGCTGACGGTATCGGCGGGCCGTTGTAATCTATGAGGTTCACCTCGAACGGGTGCGGAGATCCATTGACCAAAGTCGGTTTCATGTCCCTGGGCTGCCCCAAGAACCTGGTGGATTCGGAAGTCATGCTGGGCCACCTGCGCCTCAAGGGCTACCAGATCACCCCGGTGCTGGAGGAGGCCCAGATACTCGTGGTGAACACCTGCGGCTTCATCGACGCCGCCAAGCAGGAAAGTGTCGAAGCCATCCTCCAGGCCGCCTCCATGAAGAAGGACGGGGCCTGCGAGAAGCTCATCGTGGCGGGCTGCCTGGTGGAGCGCTACCGGGACGAGCTGATGGCGGAGATGCCCGAGATCGACGCCTGCCTGGGCACCCGGGACATCGAGCAGATCGCCGAGGTCATCGGCGCGGGTGCCAGCTTTGAGTTGAATCCCAACCCCGACTACCTCTACACCGAGGCCAGCCCCCGGATGCTCACCACGCCGAAGGCCAGCGCCTACCTGAAGATCAGTGAGGGCTGCGACCACGCCTGCGCCTTCTGCGTGATCCCCCGGCTCCGGGGCGCCCAGCGCAGTCGCAGCGTCGAGAGTGTCGTGGCCGAGGCGAAGAACCTGGTGGCCCAGGGCGTGCTCGAGATCAGCTTGGTGGGCCAGGACACCACGGACTATGGCCGGGACTTCGACGATCCCGACGCCCTGGAGAAGCTGGTCCGCGCCCTCGGGGCCGTGGAAGGCCTCCGCTGGTTCCGCATCCACTACGCCTATCCCAACCGCCTGACCGACGGCCTGCTCCGCGCCATGGCCGAGACGGCCAACTGCGCCCGCTACCTGGACATGCCCCTGCAGCACGCGGACGCCGCCATCCTCAAGGCCATGGCCCGGGGCGGCAGCCGGGCCTCGTTCCTGAAGCTCATCGAGAAGGTGCGCCATCTCGTGCCGGGCATCGCCATCCGGTCCAACTTCATCGTGGGCTTCCCCGGCGAGGACGAAGCTGCCTTCGAGGAGCTGAAGGCCTTCGTGCAGGAGGCCCGCTTCGACCATGTGGGCGTCTTCACCTACAGCCCCGAGGAGGGCACCAGCGCCCACGGCCTGGGGGATCCCATCCCCAAGCGCACCAAGGAGGCCCGCAAGCGGCGCATCCTGGAATTGCAGCAGAAGATCGCCCGGGAGAAGAACCAGGAGAAGGTGGGCCAGGTCATCGACGTGCTGGTGGAAGGCGCCCACGAGGAGACCGACCTCATCGTCAAGGGCCGCCACCAGGGGCAGGCCCCGGAGATCGACGGCAATGTGCTGCTGGTGGACGGCGCGCCCCAGGTGAACACCATCCAGCGGGTGCGCATCGTGAAAGCCCATGCCTATGACCTCATCGGCGAAGTCGAGGAAGGCGGACTCGAAGCCAGCACCGCCGCCTACGAAGCGGCCTTCCGGAACCGAACGCGCTAAACGCATCACGAAAANNAGGCCTTCGTGGGCTGGCAGCCCAACGCCTTCACCAACGCCTACCTGGGCTGGCCGGGCCAGCGACGGCGGGATCCCCTGGCCCTCCTCCCCTCTGAGCGCATGGCGGAGCGGGGGCTGTTCGCCAAGCGGGCCTACGCCATGCAGTTCTGAGGTCGGGGACCGCTACACTGATCGGATGCTGGAACTCCGGGGCCTGACCCGCGCCTACGAACTCGGCGGCGAACGCGCCGGCGTGTTCGGCGTGTCGCTGGCGGTGCCGAAGGGGTGCCTGGCGGTGCTGGCAGGCCCCAGCGGCAGCGGCAAGACCACCCTCCTCCAGCTGGCGGGCCTGCTGGATGCGCCCGACGAAGGCTGCGTCCTTCTGGATGGACAGGAGGTGTCCAGCCTGCCCGAAGGGGAGCGCTGCAACCTGCGCCTCCGGCGCCTGGGCTTTGTCTTCCAGGCTTTCAATCTCGTGCCGGTGCTCTCCGCCCTGGAGAACGTGATGCTGCCCCTCCAGCTCCAGGGCGTCGCCGAGGCTGAAGCCCGCCGCCGCGCCGAAGCCTCCCTGGACCGGGTGGGCCTCGCGGACCGCTTGCACCACCGGCCCGGCCAGCTCAGCGGCGGCCAACAGCAGCGGACGGCCATCGCCCGCGCTCTGGCGCCGGATCCCCTGCTGGTGCTGGCGGACGAACCCACGGCCAGCCTCGACCACGCCCACGGCGGCCCCCTCATGGACCTCATGGCCGAGCTGGCCGCCGAACGCGGCGCCACCTTCCTGGTGGCCAGCCATGACCCCGCCGTCATCGCCCGCGCCCACCACGTGTTCCGCCTGGCGGACGGCAAGCTGGTGGAGGGCCCATGATCCTCGCGCGCCTGGCCCTCCGCAACCTGCTGCGCCAGCGGCGGCGCACGGCGCTCACCCTGATGGTGGTGGTGGCCGGATTCCTGGCCCTCAGCCTGGCCGGGGGCTTCATGGCCCAGACCTTCCAGGGCCTTTCCGATGGCGCCATCCGCGGCGGCCTGGGACACCTCCAGGTGATGCCCCCCGAGGCCCTGGAAGGCGAGGAGGCCCAAAGCCTGGAAAAGGCCCTGCCGGATGGCGAAGCCCTGGCGGCGCGGCTCCGGCAGGATCCCGCCGTGGCCGAGGTACTGCCCCGCATCCAGTTCATGGGCCTGCTCTCCAGCGGCCCCCGCAGTGTGGCCTTCCTGGGCACCGCCGTGGATCCCGCGCTGGAACCCAAGCACATGGCCTGTCTCGATTCTCTGAAGGATGGCGCCAAGACCCCCGGCGGCGCGGGTTCCCGCTGGCTTTCCCCGGATCCCGCCGTCCGCGAGGTGATCCTCGGCGCGGGCCTGGCCCGCAGCCTGGGCGCCTCCGTGGGGAGCCTGCTCACCCTCATGTCCACCACCCGGGACGGGGCCCTGAACGCCGTGGACGTGGAGGTGGCGGGCCTCCAGGACCTGGGCCTCAAGGAACTCAATGACCGCGTCCTCACCGTGAGTCTCGCCACGGCAGGCCAGCTGCTGGATGCGGGCCCGGCCCGGTCCCGGCTTTCCATCGTGCTGAAGCGGCCCCAGGACACCGCCGCCGAGCAGGGGCGCATCCAGGCCCTGCTGCCGGGAACCTCCGTGAAGCCCTGGTTCGAGCTGGCCTCCTTCTACCGGCAGGTGAAGCTCCTCTACTTCGCCATCTTCGGCTTCATGGGCCTGGTGCTGTTCCTGGTGGTGCTGCTGGCCACGGTGAATACGCTGCTCATGTCCGTCATGGAGCGGGTGCGCGAATTCGGCGTCCTGCGGGCCATGGGCCTCCAGCCCGGCCAGCTCCTGTCGCTGCTCCAATGGGAGGGCGCCTTCCTCGGCCTCCTGGGCAGCGCCCTGGGCCTGGCCGCCACCCTGCTGCTCCGCGCGGGCCTCAACGCCCTGCATCTCCAGATGCCCGCCCCGCCCGGCACCAGCCACGGCTACGAACTGAACATCCACCTCGTGCCCGGCGTCTACCTCGCCGTGGCCGTGGGCCTTCAAGCCACGATTCAGCTGAGCGCTCTGTTCCCAGGGCTCAAGGCTGCGCGGCTGCGCATCGTGGAGGCCCTTCGACATGTTTAAGCCTCGTCCCGCCTGGTGGCTCGCCACAGGCTTCGGCAGCGGCTACCTGAGGCCGGCCCCCGGCACCTGGGGCAGCCTGGCGGGACTGGCCGCATGGCTGTTGCTGGGGTGGGCCCTGCGCGGAAACGCCGTCGCGCCCTGGCTCCTGCTGGCGGCGCCCGCGGTCCTCACGCTGCTGGCCGTATGGTCGGCGGATTGGGTGGTGAAGGAATCCGGCCAGAAGGATCCCTCCTTCATCGTGGCCGACGAGTGGGCGGGCATGTGGTTCGCCCTCACCCCTCTGGTCTTCACCGTCACGATCCAGCCCCAGCCCTGGTCGCTGTGGGCCGCCCGCCTGGTGGCGCCCTTCCTGCTCTTCCGCCTCTTCGACATCTGGAAGCCCGGGCCGGTGGATGCCGCCCAGCGGCTGCCCGGCGGCTGGGGCGTGGTGATGGACGACGTGCTCGCAGGCCTCCTCGCCGCCCTCCTGGTCTGGCCCCTGGACCGCTGGCTGGTGGCTCACCTGAAGATCTAAAGGAAAAGATTTCAAGAAGCGGAGGTTGGCGGAGGAGCTGAGGGAAGCAGAGGACAGCCCATCCTTTCTCCGCTCTCCTCTGCTTTTCCGCAATCCTCCGCTTCCGGACGCCCTTTTCAGCCTGCGGTTCAGCCTGCGGTTTCTTCCCGCAGC
>DPRT01000007.1:0-1937 GCA_003538615.1 Holophagaceae bacterium
AAGCTGAGGCGGGCGTGGCCGCGGCCCCCTTCGCCGAAGGCCAGACCGGGGATGAGCACCACCTTGGCCTCGTCGCGCAGCTTCAGGCAGAAGGCCAGGGGATCGGTGTGGGCGGCCGCCGGCAGCGCCATGAAGTGGTAGAAGGTGCCATCGGGGGGCGCCACGGCCTGGCCCAGTTCCTCGCGCAGGGCCGCGGCCAGGGCCTCCCAGCGCTCGCCCACGGCGGCCCGGGCCTCCGCCAGGATGGCCTCGGAATGCTCGATGAGCGCCAGGGCCGCCCACTGCGCGGGCGTGGCCGTGCCGGTCACGGCGTAGCCATGGACCACGCGCGCCGGCGCCAGCCAGGCAGGATCGCCCACGGCCCAGCCCACCCGCAGGCCCGGCGCCCCCCAGCCCTTGCTCACGGAGCTGGTCACCACGCCGCGATCGGTGACATCCCGCAGGCTGGGGCAGCGCGATCCGAAGTGCAGATCGCGGTAGACCTCGTCGGAGATCAGAAGGATGCCCCGGGCCACGCAGGCGTCCGCCACCCGCTTCAGGGCCGCCAGGTCCCCGCCGCCACCCGTGGGGTTGGAGGGCAGGTTGAGGATCACGGCGGAGGCCTCGGGCGTGGCCTCGAGCACGCGGATGAGCGCGTCCGCATCCAGGCGGAACCGGTCCTTGGACAGCGGGTAGGTCACGGGCTCGGCGCCCGCCATGCGGGCCAGGGCCGGATAGGCCACGAAGCCCGGATCGGGCATCAGCACCTTCGTGCCAGGCTCCACCCAGGCCTGGAACAGGGAGAACAGCGCGCCCTGAGAACCGGTGGTGATGAGCACCTCGTCCACGGTGGCGCCGTGGAAGGCGGCCACGGCCCTGCGCAGCTCCAGCAGGCCCACGTGGGGCACGTAGGCGCAGGGACCGGGCTGGCGGAGCAGGGCCTTCCGCGCCACTTCCGGCAGGTCCCAGGTGGGCTCGCCCAGGCCCAGGGGAATGGCTCCGGGCGGGGTGCCGTCCGTGATGGCGCGGATGGGCGAAGGTTTCAGCAGGGACAGGCGGCTGGCGGGCGTCATCGAAACCTCAAAAGAACAAGATCACCGCCAAGACGCGAAGACGCCAAGAACAGAAGAGGGTCTTTTCTTCCTTGGCGTGCTTGGCGGCTTGGCGGTTTTCATTTTGTCCAAGGATCCCTACCTCAGCGCCTGTTCCAGGGCCGTGGCGGCGTCGGTCCTGTCATCCCGGTACTTCACGATGCAGGGAGCCGAGACCTGGAGCCCGCGGGCCTTCGCGTAGTCGCCCGAGGCGGGCCGTGAGCCCGGCACCACCACGGCACCCTCGGGCACCTCCTGGCGCAGCTCTCGGCCATGCACCAGGTCGTAGATCACGGTGCTGCCGGTGATGACCACGCCCGAGGCCAGCACGGCACGCCGCCGCACCACGATGCCCTCGAAGAGGCCCACGAGGCCCCCCACGAAGGCGTCGTCCTCGACGATCACCGGCTGGGCGCCTGCAGGCTCCAGCACGCCGCCGATCTGGGCCGCCGCAGACAGGTGCACGCGCTTGCCGATCTGGGCGCAGCTCCCTACCAGGGCGTGGCTGTCCACCATGGTGCCCTCGTCCACGAAGGCGCCCACGTTCACGTAGGCCGGGGGCATGAGCACCACGCTGCGGGCGATGTGGGCGCCGCGGCGCACGGCCGAGCCGCCGGGCACGAGGCGCACGGCGTCCTCCAGGCCGAANNCCGGTCTCCAGGGCCACCAGCAGCACCTGGTGCATGGCCGGGGCCTCTGGATCCACGGCCAGGGCTTCTGGGCTGCGACTGAAGAAGTGGTGGATGGTCTCGATATCGACAGACATCAGTTCACTCCGGGAAGGGTGCCTTCCGTGGACAGGCAGAGCGCCTCGGCCAGCCGGGTGCGCGTGGCGGCGGAGGCCGGGGTCAGGGGCAGGCGCAGCCC
>DPRT01000007.1:2036-4793 GCA_003538615.1 Holophagaceae bacterium
AGGCGCAGCAGCGCCGCAGGCGTCAGGTTCAGCCCCGTCCGGCCCGGCACGTTGTAGGCGATGATCGGCAGACCCGGCGCTGCTTCGGCCACGGCGGCGAAGTGCGCCACCAGCCCATCCGGCGTGGGCTTGTTGTAGTAGGGCGTCACCACCAGGGCGCCCCGGGCCCCCAGGGCCTGCGCCCGCTTCGTGAGGGCGGCGGCCTGGCGGGTGGCGTTGTGGCCCGTGCCCACCACCACGGGACGCCCGCCGCTCTCCTCCAGGCAGGCGGTGATGATGGCGTCGCGTTCATCATCGAGGATGGTGGCGGCCTCCCCGGTGGATCCCAGGGGCACCAGGGTATCGACGCCCCCCGCCACCACGTGGCGCACGAGCTTGCGGAAGGCGGGCAGGTCCACGTCCCCCGAGGGCGTGAAGGGCGTGGCCAGGGCAACGGCGAGGCCGGACAGGTCGAGGGTCATGGTCTTCCTCCAGAGGACGGGGTATCGGGGCTCTGCCCAGGGACCCCGTGGGGGAGCACGAGGGGGGACGAAGNNGGAGCCAGCGGGCCGCCACCAGGGCGCCTTGCGCGAAGGGGGCCCGGGACCGCGCCGTATGCGTCAGCTCCAGCACCTCCGCCGGGGCGTCGAGGCCCACGGTGTGGGTGCCGAATTCGGCGCCGGCCCGCACCACGCCCACGCTGAGCTGGTGGGGCGACGGGGTGCCGAGGGTCCACTCCGTCTTGCGGGGGCAGCCCTGCATGAGGGCCGCCGCCAGGGTCTTGGCCGTGCCCGAAGGCGCATCGGCCTTGAGGCGGTGGTGGTGCTCCACCAGGTAGGGATCCCGGGCGGGATCCAGGGCGGCGAAGCGGCCCATCACCGTGGCCAGCCGCGCCATCAGNNGCGCCCCCCGCCTCGGCGGCGATGGCGGTGGCCAGCCGGCCCTTCCCGAAGAGCCCGATGCGGTCCGCGGTCATGGCGCACCCCCCACCAGCACGCGGTGGAGGCGGCGCAGGGCCTCGGCGGCCTGCTCCTGGCGCACCACAAGGCTCAGGTTGATCTCGTTGGCGCCCATGCTGATCATCTCCACATTGATGTCGCCCAGGGAGGACAGCAGCTGCGCGCCCAGGCCCGGCGTGGATTTCAGGCGCTCGCCCACGGCCGCGATGATGGCCCGGCCCTCGTGCATCTCCACCTTGGCGAAGGCCGAGAGATCCTCCAGCAGGGCCTTCAGCGGCACGTCCGCCTCCACCGTGAGGGAGACGCTCACCTCCGCGGTGGCCACGAGATCGACGCTCACGCCCCGGCGGCCGAACACCTCGAAGAGCCGCGCCAGGAAGCCGCTTTGCGCCAGCATCCGCGAGCTGCTCACCGTGAGCACCGTCACCGGGCCCCGGCTGGCCAGGGCCGTGATGGAGCGCCCCGAGCGGACCTCCGCGGAGATCGTCGTGAACCGGCCCTGGGGCTTCTGGGTGTGGCGCACGGTGACGGGGATGCGGGCTTCCACCGCGGGCTGGATGGTGGCGGGGTGCAGCACCTTGGCGCCGAAGGCCGCCAGCTCCGCCGCCTCCGCGAAGCTCAGCTCCGGAATGGGCAGGGCCTCGGGCACGATGCGGGGGTCGCAGGTGAGCACGCCCTCCACGTCCGTCCAGATCTGCACTTCCGCCGCGCCCAGGGCCGCGCCGAAGAGGGCCGCGGAGTAGTCGCTGCCGCCCCGGCCCAGGGTGGTGGTGAGGCCGTCCTCTGTGGCGCCGATGTAGCCCTGGGTCACCACCGCCCGGCCCGGGCCCAGCAGGGGCCCGATGTGCTGGGCGGCCAGGGCCCGGATGGCCGCAGGCTGGGGGGCGGCCTCGCCGAACACGGCATCGGTGCGCAGCACCGTGCGGGCGTCCACCCACCCGCCGCCCACGAAGGCCGCGAAGATCCGCGTGGACAGGCGNNTCCCCGGCCTCCGCGGCCTTCGCCGCCTCGAAGAGGCCGTTGGTGGTCTTGCCCATGGCGGACAGCACCACCAGGGGCGACTGGGGCAGGGCCGCCCGGACGAGCTCCGCCACCTGCCGCATGCAGACGGCATCCGCCACGCTGCTGCCGCCGAACTTGAGGACGATCATCGGAGGTACCCCTTCGCATGGGCCAATTCCGCATTCAAGATGCTGCCGCCAGCGGCGCCTCTTTCCGTGTTGTGGCCCAGCAGCGCGAACTTCACGCCCAGGATGGGACAGGGCCGCAGGCGCCCCACGTGGACACTCATGCCCGCGTCCGTTTCTACGTCGCGGCGCACCTGGGGCCGGTCCTCCAGGGTGTGGACATGGATGGGGATGGCGGGTGCCGAGAAGAGCTTCAATCGCTGGGGCTCGGGCTTCCAGCTCAGCCAAGCCTGGCGCACGGCCTCGAGGGAGGGGTTGCCCCTCAGCCGCACACTCACGGCCTCCGTATGACCCTCGAGGACGGGCACGCGATGGCAGAGGGCGCTCACCACCATGGGGGCCAGCTCCACTTCGCGTCCGGTGAAGCGGCCCAGCATCTTGGGCGTCTCCTCTTCGACCTTCGGCTCCTCATTGCGGATGAAGGGGATCACGTTGCCCAGGATGTCCAGGCTGGCGACGCCGGGATAGCCCGCGCCGCTGATGGCCTGCATGGAGGTCATCATCACCGCCTCGATGCCGAAAGCCTCCTGCAGCGGCGCCAGGGCCATCACCAGCACCGTGGCGGTGCAGTTGGCGTTGGTGACGATGCCGCCGGTCCAGCCGTGGTGGTGGCGCTGGATGTCCAGCAGGCC
>DPRT01000058.1 GCA_003538615.1 Holophagaceae bacterium
CGGGCGGGCGGGGAGCTTGCGGAGGAGGCGGCCCGGCAGGTGCTCGAAATACCCGGCGGGGGCCAGCGCCTCGGGACTGTCCTCCTGGGCCAGGAAGAACACCCGGGCCTCGGCGCAGGCGGTGCAGGCTTTCAGATGGGTGGTCGCCATGGGGCCGGGGTCCAGGGGGTCGGCCTCGACCGCCGCGAGGGCCGCGAGGCAGGCATCGGGAAGGGGGAGGGGCTGGGCAGTCATGCGCGGCCTCCTTTGACATGGCGGGTGAGGTTCTGGATGGCGTGGAAGATGTGGGCCTTCACGCTGCCCACGGAGGTGCCCATCTGCTGCGCGATCTGCTCGTACTTCCAGTCATGCTGCAGCTTCAGGGTGAGGGCCTCCTTCTGGCGCCGGGGCAGCTTGGGCAGGGCCTCGCGCAGCAGGCGCCGGGCCTCCTGGTCCAGCAGGGCGGAGGCCTGGGTCTCCTCCACGCGCAGGGCCGGGTGGTCCAGGGTGCCGTCCGGCCCTTCGAGGCTGTCGTGCTGCTGGGCCGCCCGTTCCCGGAAATTCAGGGCCTGACGGGTGGCGATGGTGATGAGCCAGGTGCGGAAGGAGGATTCGAAGCGGAAACCGGGCAGGGCCCGGAAGACCCGGATGAAGGTCTCCTGCACGACGTCGTCCGCATCCTGGTGGTTCTTGACGATGGAAAAGGCCTTGCCGTAGACATCGCGGGAAAACAGGCGCACCAGGCTGGCGAAGGCCGCCTGATCGCCTCCCTGGGCAGCCTCGACCCAGACCCGCACCTCCGGCGCATGGTACGGCGAGGCCGGATCGGGGATCCGGTCGGCGGCGCGGGGGGCCGTCAGGGGCATCAGGGGTTCGTTCAACGTGGCTTCCGCCATCATCCTAGTCTCCGGCGCAGGGATATTGATGAGGGTTCACGCCGTCCCTGGATGGACCCGGGAAGCCCTTCTGGGGTTGAATGGGAATGAGGCGAATCTTCAGCCCCGGTTTTCAGGAGTCTTCATGCGCGACCGCATCACCCCGCTGCTCACGGAAGCGCAGATCCGGGCCCGGGTCCAGGAACTGGGCGCCCAGCTGTCCAGGGATTATGCGGGCCAGGATCTCGTGGTGGTGGGGCTCCTGAATGGCGTGTTCCCCTTCTTCGCCGACCTCGTCCGGGCCATGGACCTGGACATCGATGTGAGCTTCATGCAGGTCTCCAGCTACGGCGCGGGCACGGAGAGCACGGGCGAGGTCCACATCCTCAAGGACCTGGACCGCTCCATCCAGGGCCGCCATGCCCTGGTGGTGGAGGACATCGTGGATACCGGCCTCACCCTGTTCAAGGTCCGCAACCTGCTTCAGGACCGGGAACCCCTCAGCCTGAAGATCTGCACCCTCCTGGACAAGCCCAGCCGCCGCAAAGTCGAGGTGCCGGTGGACTACATCGGCTTCACCATCGAGGATCACTTTGTCGTCGGCTATGGCCTTGATCTCGACGGGAAGCTCCGCAACCTGCCGTACGTGGGCGTTTATCATCCCTAGGATTCCCGTGCCCTCCTCCACCAGCCTCCTCCTGTTCCTCAGCCTGCTGCTGGCTTCCGGCTGCGGATACCACCGCCTGGACCGGCAGGTGCGGTCGGCGGCCTGGGCCAAGCAGGGGGAGACCATCCGCCTGGCGCGGTTCCGCAACCTGACGCCTCGGCTGGGCCTGGAGGACCGCTTCACCAAGGCCCTGGAAAACCGCGTGGTGGCGGCCAGTCCCTGGCGCCTGGTGGGGGCGGGCGAACCCTCACGCTGGGTGCTCCGGGGCACTCTGGAGACCTACACGTCCCGCCCCATCGGCCTCACCCTCGGCAACGACAGGGCCAAGGCCAGCGCCGGCTCGGCCTCCCGGGTGGAAGTGGCTGTGGTGGCCAGCGTGGAGCTGCTGGACGGCCAGACCGGGGCCGTAGTGCTCTCCCGCCGGGGTCTGACCTTCTCCAACCAGTACCGGGTGGATCAGAATTTCGCCAGCTTCGACAGCCGGGAACTGCAGGTGCTGGAGAGCCTGGCGGATGACTTCGCGGAAAGCTTCCTCACCCAGATGCTGGAAGGCACGGACTGATGGCGGCTCCCGCCTGGCTGGACCATTCCTTTGCCCTGGTCCACGGTGAGGATGGTGATGGGCGCAGGAAGGCCGTGGCGGAATGGACCCGGCGGCGTGTGGATGCCGAGTGGGCGGACTTCTCACTGACCGTCTGCTCTGAAGGCTGCCCCTGGCCCGAGGTGATGGCGGCCCTCCAGGAGGCGGCGCCGCTGGGGGCGGAGGTCCGCACGGTGCTCGTGCCCGCCGCCGACAACCTGTTCACCCGCGCCAAGGAGCTGCCGGGCGCCGTGAAGGCGCTGCTGGAGAAACCTCCCCAGGGCGTGAACCTGCTGCTGGTGGCCTGGAACACCCTGCCCGCGGCCCCCGGGAAGGCCCTGGGTGCCAAGCCCTGGACGGACTGGACCAAGGCGGGCCGGATCCTCAAGGTGGGGGTCCTGGAGCCGGCGGAGATCCCCGGCTTCATCGAGGCCGAGGCGAAGCAATTGGGCCTGTCCCTCCAGGGGGCGGCCGCCAGCCTGCTGGCCCAGCGCCAGGGCGGCAACCCGGGCCTCATCAAGCGGGCCCTGGAGGTGCTGGACCTGCTGTCGGAGGATCGCCGCGTCTCCGAGGCCATGGTGGACCAGGTGACCTTCCGGCTGGCCGATCAGAAGGCCTTCGCCTGGTCCGGCGCCTGGCAGAAGGGGGACGCCGCCGGGGCCCTGAAGGCCCTCCGCATGGCCCTGGAGGATGAAGAAGAGCCGTTGATGCTGCTGGGCCAGGCCCGGCGCGAGGTGGATCGCCTGCTGCGCTATGCGGAAGCCCAGGCCGCGGGGCTCAGGGGGCCCGAGTTGACCTCGGCCCTGGGCCTGTCCCCCAAGCAGGCCTTCCTGCTGGACGGCTACCGGGGCGCCTTCGAAAAGCTGAAGGCCAAGGGCATCAAGGCCCTGCTGGGCCGACTGAACCAGTGCGAGCGGGACCTCAAGGGCATGGCCCTGTCCCGCAGCGAAGCGCCCCTGCTGGACCTGACGCTTGCTCTCTGCCGGGCCTGGGGACGCTAGAAGACCAGCACCTGGTCGGCCCACAGGGTCCAGTCCGTGAGTTCCTCCAGCGTGCTGCGGCGGCAGCCTTCGGCCAGTTCGGATTCGGCGATGCCCCGGGCATCCATGCAGGTGCCGCAGACACCGACGAGGCCGTGGCGGGTGGTGACACCTTTCAGCATCCGCTCCAGGTTGTAGTAGCCGTTGGGCGTGACCTGGCCCCGCTTGGCGCAGGCTGCGGCATCGCCCATGAGGAAGACCCGAACGTCGGTGCCTTCGCGCTTGGCCACGGCGCCCGCGAGGCGCAGGCCGTTGTAGCTGCGCTCGGTGCCGTAGGGCGGGTCGTTGAGGATGAACAGGAGCTTGCTCATGGGGGCCTCACGGATGAGGGTTCCAGGATAACTGGGTGTGCATTCCAGGCGGGTGGCAGCAGAACCGGGCATTGATCACTTGAGCCTCGGCTTCGCCGGGCGGATCATGGGGATCTGAATCCCGGAGGGCCCATGTCCGAATGCGTCATTCCCACCCTGACCTCCAGCGAGGTGGTGGCGTCCAAATCCGTGCTGCCGGAAGGGTGGAAAGCGGACCTCTCGAACCTGAAGGGACTGGACCTCACCCAGCCCATGCTGGAGCTGCTGCGCCGGTCCACCAGCCGCCTGCCCCAGGATGTGATCGACGCCCTGGTGAAGGGCCGCGATGCCGAGGAGGAGGGCAGCCGGGCCTTCAACACGCTCAACGACATGGTGCGCAACATCATCCTCGCGGACGGCCACGTGACGCCGCTCTGCCAGGACACGGGCTCCATCATCGTCTGGGTTCGCCATCCCTTTGGCCTGAGCCAGCGGGCGGCCAAGCAGCAGATCCGCGCGGCCGTGGTCGAGGCCACCAAGCGCTCCTGGCTGCGCCCCAACTGCGTGGAGGCTCTCAGCGGCAAGAACACCGGCACCAACATGGACCCCTTCCACGAGCACCACCCCTCCATCCACTTCGAGGAGTGGGACAAGCCGGAAGTGGAGATCTCCGTCATGCAGAAGGGCGGGGGCTGCGAGAACGTGGGCGCCCAGTACCGCCTGCCGGACGCCACCCTGGGCGCGGGCCGCGACATCAAGGGCGTGCGCAAGTGCATCATCGATGCCGTGGTGAAGGCCCAGGGCCAGGGCTGCAGTCCGGGCATCCTCGGGGTGGCCATCGGCGGCGACCGCGTCACCAGCTACGAGAAGAGCAAGGAGCTGATCCTCCGCAAGCTCGGCACGTCCAATCCCGACCCGAAGATGGATGCCTTCGAGAAGGAGATCGTCAACGATCTCAACACCCTGGGCATCGGTCCCATGGGCTACGGCGGCAACACCACCGTGCTGGGCGTCATGGCGGAGGAGATGTACCGCCACCCGGCCAGCTTCTATGTGTCCATCAGCTACATGTGCTGGAGCAGCCGCCGGGGCTCGATCACGCTCAAGACCAACGGCGAAGTGTCCTTCGACTGATACGAGGCTCCCATGATCCGTCTCACCACCCCCATCACCGAAGACCAGATCCGCCAGCTCAAAGTGGGCGACGAAGTGCTGCTCAACGGCCGCGTCGTCCTCAGCCGTGACATGGGCCACAAGTACATGAAGGAGCAGAAGCCCGAGTGGCTGAAGCCCATCCTCGAGAACATGGTCATCTACCACTGCGGACCTGTCGTGAAGAAGAACGAAGACGGCACCTGGTCCTTCGTGGCCGCCGGGCCCACCACCTCCATCCGCGAAGAGCCCTACCAGGCGGACGTCATCGACACCTACAAGGTGCGCGGCGTCATCGGCAAGGGCGGCATGGGCAAGAAGACCAGCGAAGGGCTCCAGAAGACCGGGGCCGTCTACCTCCACGCCACGGGTGGCGCCGGCAGCCTGCTGGCCGAGCGCTGCAAACGCGTGGTGGACGTGAAGATGCTGGAGGAATTCGGCAGTCCCGAGGCCTTCTGGATCATCGAGGTGGAGGACTTCCCCCTGGTGGTCACCATGGACAGCCACGGCGGCAGCCTCCACGAGATCGTGGCGCAGAAGAGCCAGGAACGCGCGAAGGTCCTGACGGCCTGAATTCCGGGTTTTCCGGCCCCATCCCTCCCACGGTAGGCTGGAGGGATGGGCCAGACCTATCGACAGCTCCGCCTCGACCTGAGCGCCGCCCTCGCCGAATTCCTCGATCTTTCCGAGGCCCACGCGGAGAGCGTCCGCTGGTTCGATGAAGGGCTGCAGCTGTCCCGCAGCTGGATGGCGGCTCACGGCGGCGAACAGGTGCCTGCAACCGTCCGGCAGCAGGTGGGGGCCTGGGTGCGCCGCCGCCGCGCGGGCGAGCCCTGGGCCTACATCCTGGGCTGGGCCCTGTTCCGGGACCGCCGCTTCAAGGTCACCCGCGACACGCTGATTCCCCGCCCTGAGACGGACCTGCTGGTGGANNCGTAGCCCGCGAGAACGCCCTGGCCCTGGAGGCCCCGGTGGCCTTCCACGAGGGCAGCCTGCTGGAGGCCGTGCCGGACCCGCTGGGCCTGGTGGTGGCGAATCTGCCCTATGTGGACCCCGCGGACGAACCCGGCCTGCAACGGGAACTGGCCTTCGAGCCTGCCTCGGCGCTCTTCGCCCCGGACCGGGGCCTGGCCCTTTCCGCCGAGCTGTTGGCCCAGGCCCGAACGCGGAAGGCCCCGGCCTGCCTGCTGGAGATCGGCGCGGGCCAGGGCGGCGAGTTGTGCCGCCGTGCCATGGGGCTTGGATGGGGCAAAGCCATGGTCCACCAGGACTTCGCGGGTCATGACCGCGTGCTGATCGCCCTGGCCTGAGCGGTTGGCACCATCCTCGCCCTTCCTTGGCGTGGAGGTGTGTCATGCGGAAAATGCTGCCTATTATCCTGCTGTTGGCGGGAGTCGGCTGCTCCATTCCCCGGCGCCATGACCCGAACCTCGTCAAGAAGCCGGCCATCCCCCTGGTGGAGGAGGCCCCCCCCAGCCAGCCGCTCAGCGATGGCAGCCTGTGGCGGGACCGGCCCTTCGTGGTGGACCTCCGGGCCTTCCGCATCAACGATCTGGTGACGCTGCGGATCAGCGAAAGCACCAACGCCATCAGCAAGGCGGACACCACCACCTCCCGGGACGGGTCGAACAAGCTGACCAGCCCCACCCTGTTCGGCACCCTCGCCACCTTCGGCATCGGCAGCGGGGGCGGCGACGCCCGCAGCACGGGCACCCAGAACAAGTTCGCCGGGAAGGGCACCACCGGCCGCAGCGCCACCTTCACCACGGTGGTCACCGCCCGGGTGGTCAAGGTCATCGGCAACGGCAACCTCATCGTCGAAGGCTTCCGCGACATCCAGCTGAACAACGAGACCCAGCGCCTCTATGTGGCCGGCATGGTGGATCCGAACCGCCTGGACAAGGACAACAGCATCGCCTCCGGCCAGGTGGCGGAACTGCGCATCGGCTACGGCGGCCAGGGCGTGGTGGACGAGACCCTGAAGCCCGGCTTCATCAGCCGCCTGCTCAACTACGTCTGGCCCTTCTGAGGTGGTCCCCATGCGCGTCGCTGCCCTGCTCTTCGCGGCCCTGGCCCTCTTCGGCGCCGACCCCGTCAAGCCTGAAAAGAAGATCGAATCCCATCTGCGGGACGTGGCCCGACTCCAGGGCGTGCGCGGCAACCAACTGCTGGGCTACGGCGTGGTGGTGGGCCTGGACGGCAGCGGCGACAAGGATCAGACCAAGTTCACCGTGCAGTCCCTGACCAACCTCATGGCCCGTCAGGGCCTCACGGTGAATCCCACAACGGTGAAGGTGAAGAATGTGGCCGCGGTGATGGTGACGGCGGAGCTCCCCGCCTTCGCCCGCACGGGCTCGCGGCTGGATGTGACAGTGTCGAGCACCGGCGACGCCAAGTCCCTGGCGGGCGGCGTCCTGCTGATGACGGCCCTGCAGGGGCCCGATGGCCAGACCTATGCCGTGGCCCAGGGCCCGCTGCTGGTGGGCGGTTTCAGCGCCTCCGCGGGCGGCGCTTCGGTGACGAAGAACCATCCCACCGTGGGCCGCATTCCCGAGGGCGGGCTCATCGAACGGGAGGTCGGCGGGAATTTCAACGCCCGCGGCTCGCTCCGGTACAGCCTCCTGGAAGAGGACTTCACCACCGCGGTGCGGGTGGTCCACGCCATCAACGAGGAACTGGGCGAGAAGGCCGCCCAGCCCCTGGATTCCCGCACGGTGGATGTGCAGATCCCCAAGGATTATCTGGGCCGGGCGGTGGAGCTGGTGGCCCGCCTGGAGAACCTCAACATCCAGTTGCAGCCCAAGGCCCGGGTGGTGGTGAACGAGCGCACGGGCACCGTGATCCTCGGTTCCGATGTCCGCATCGGTGCCGTGAGCATCGTGCAGGGCGGCCTCAGCATCATGGTCAGTTCCACCCCGCTGGTGAGCCAGCCGGCGCCCTTCAGCCAGGGCAAGACGGTCACGGCCACCAAGAAGGATGTGGCGGCGGTGGAGGAGAAGCCCAAGACCCTCAACGTCGAACCCGGCGTCAGCGTGGGCAAGCTGGCGGAGATGCTCAACGGCATGGGCGTGAGCCCCCGGGACCTGGTGGCCATCCTCCAGGCCATCAAGGAATCCGGTGCCCTCCAGGCAGAACTGAGGGTTCTGTGATGGGCCCCCAGGGACTCACCGCGGCGGACCCGCTGCTCCAGGCCCAGGGCGCCCAGGGGGTGCCTTCGGCCGGGGACAAGACGGACAAGGCTGCGCGCCAGTTCGAGGGTCTGCTCATGGGTCTGCTCTTCCAGACCATGCGGAAGACTGTGGAACCCTCGGGCCTGCTGGGGGATTCCGGCCAGTCCCGCTCGACCTACGAATACCTGATGGACCAGGCCGTGGTCGACCGCGCCGTGTCCGATGGGCGCGGGTGGGGGCTGGCGGATCGGCTCAAGGCCAGTTGGACGGCTCCCGAAAAAAACGGCAACGACAAACAAAGTCTCCCAGCGAGTTGAAGGATCTTGGCAAACTGCCGATACGGCTTCTGTCGAGGTGAACATGCGTATCAGTGGTAAACCGGGTGGCGTTGGCAGCACCCAAGGCGTGGCTGGAACCAAGGGTTCCGCGACGTCGGCGGCTGCTTCTGTCGCACCGGCCCCTGTTTCGGATGCCGTCCAGGTTTCCTCTGCCGCCCGCCTCGTGGCGTTGGCCCAGGAGGCGCTTGCGGTCGTCCCGGATATCCGGTTGGAGAAGGTGGAAGCCCTCAAGAACCAGCTGGATGCCGACGCCTACCACCCCGACGGAGAGGCCGTGGCCGAAGGGCTCATCAAGGAACATCTGGCGAAAGGCCGCCGTTCCTAGCCCCCAGGCCCTCGTTGTGAGGGCATGATCAGTCCCCTGGGACAGCGTCAAATCCTGCAGACCTTGGCCGCGGAGACGGTGAGGCAGGCCATGGAGGGCGGCGCCCAGGTGCAGCGGGAACAGGCCCGGAAGCGGGCCTTCGACGCCAAGCTGGCGGAAGCCATGGAGGACGTGGCCGAGGTGGCCGAAACGGAATCCATGAAGCTCTCTGAGCGCCAGCGGCAGGGCGGTCAGCAAGAATCCGCCACGGGCGCTTCTGCGGACGAGGCCGAGGTCGAGGAAAGCCCGGCAGAGGGTGCCGGGCCCCACCTGGATCTCTTGGCCTGAGGCTTGCCGGAAGACTCCCGAGGAGGCCTTCCATGCTGCATGCCGTGCCCGAACTCCTGGATGCCCTTGAATCCAGGCTGGTCGCAGGGGAGGACCCGGCTGCGCTGCTGTCGAACATCCGGTGGTCGGAACTGGTGGGCTGGCCTGACGATCTGGCGGGGGCCAGCGCCCTCAAGCGCAGGATCGCCTCCATCCAGATGCTGCTGGCGGGCCTCCAGTCACCCCTGAGGGCCACGCTCATCGGCCTCTCCGGAAATCCAGGATACGGACGCAACGGCATCCCGGCGGATGCTCCGGCGCTCGCTCCCCGCCTGCACGGAAAGGTCTAGGAGGAACCCCCATGCCTGGGCTCAACGCAAGCCTCTACCTCGGACTCACGGGCATTCAGGCCCAGCAATCGGCCCTCAACGTGGTGGGCCACAACATCGCGAACGTCAACACACCCGGCTACGCCCGCCAGCGGGCGGACCTCAGCTCCAACCAGGCGCTGGTGGAGGGGCAGGTCTATTTCGGCACAGGCGTGTCGCTGAATACGGTCCAGGGCATCCGCGACCGGTTTCTTGATCTCCAGATCTATCGCGAAGTGGCCCGCCAGTCCGGGGCCAACGAACGGTACGCCGGTGTGGACGCGGTTTCCGCCAGCCTGGGGGATACCAGCAGCACGGGCATCGCCGCCCAGGTCCAGGCCTTCTTCCAGGGATTCCAGGAAGTGTCCGCGCGGCCGGAGGACGGGGCCCTGCGTGCCAGCCTGATCGGAAAGGCCCAGAACATGATTTCGGGCCTCCAGGCCCGCTACCGGCTGCTGGATGAGCAGCGGGAAAGCGCCAACTTCAGCGTGTCCAGCCTGGTGGCGGAAGTGAACACCTTGACGGACCAGATCGCCCAGCTCAACAAACGGATCGCCACCGAGGGCACCCGGGGCGAGGACAACGATGCCCGCGACCAGCGCAAGACCCTGACGGACAAGCTCGCAAGCCTGGTGGGAATCCACGTTTTCGAAGGATCCCAGGGCGAGTACCAGATCACGCTCGATTCCGGCTCCGCCGTCCTGGTGAGCGGCAACACGAGCTATGACCTGAAGGCCTCGCCCGGGGGCCCGGCCCTGGACAACTACCTGAAGGTGGAGTCCGTCATGGGCAGCACCCTGGTGGATGTCACGGCGGGCATCCAGGATGGCCAGCTGGGCGCCAAGCTGGATCTCCGGGACAACATCCTGTCGGGGTTCCAGCGGCAGCTGGACGAGCTGGCGGCAGGCGTGGCGGGCCGGGTGAACCTGCTCCACCGGGCCGGATTCGCTGCGGACGGCGTCACCACGGGGAATGATTTCTTCCAGAGCGGTGTGGCAAACGGGGCGGACGGTCTGCCGGTCTCCATCAGCGCCGCCAGCTTCTACAAGGGAATGGTGAACACGCTGTCGGTGAACAGCGCCGTGTCCGGCAACCCCATGCTGGTCGCCGCCGCCAGGATTGCGGGCGTCCGGGGCGACAACGACAACGCCAAGGACATGGCCAGCCTCCAGACCACCGGCTTGACCGTGGACACCACGGGCGATGGCGTGGGCGATACGGGGCCCTTCAGCAGCTTCATCGGAAGCCTGGTGAATGACGTGGGCACCAAGTCGCAGGCCTACGAGGTCCAGAGCGCCACCCAGCAGAATCTGGTGGCGGCGCTCCAGGCTCAGCGGGATCGCATCTCCGGGGTGGATCTGGATGAGGAGGCCGCCCATCTGATGACCCTCCAGCGCGGGTACCAGGCCTCCGCCCGCTTCATCAGCGTGATCAACCAGCTCACGGATCAGCTGGTGAACCAGTTCGGCCGATAAGCTCAGGAACAGGTGGACCATGTCCCTACGAACCCCCAGCACCATCCATCAGCGCCAGGCCCTCCTGGACCTGGAACGGACCAAGACCCGGCTCGCGCTGAACCAGGAGCGCATCGCCTCCGGAAAGCGGGTGAACCGCCCGGGGGACGATCCCACGGGCGCGGCGCTCATCCTGGATTTCGGCAACTCCATCCAGGCGAACGAACAGTCCATCCGCCAGGCGGATTCCGCCCTCTCCTTCCTGCGGTCCACGGAGGACATGGTCTCCACGGCCATCAATGACCTGACCCGCCTGCAGGAACTGGCCCAGCAGGGGGCCACCTCCACCAACGGTTCTTCGGGCCGCGCGGCCCTGGCCAAGGAAGTGGATGCCCTCCGCACCAACCTGCTGGCGCTGGCCAACACGAAAGTGCAGGGGAAGTACCTGTTCGCTGGCGGTCAGACTCAGACGCAGCCTTTCAGCGACTCGGCACCGCCCGCCGGGCCCATCACCTACGCCGGGGACAACCGCTCCATCGATCTCGATGTGACCACCGGTACCTCCGTATCCACCAATGTGCCCGGCAGCGCGGCTTTCTTCGGCCCTGGCGGCCAGGGCTCATCCACGGATATCTTCCAGGCGGTCACGGACCTCCGGGACGGCCTGGCGGGCAATAACTCGACCCTTATCCAGACCGCAGCCACGAACCTGAAGAGCGTGTTGGACAACCTGAACCAGGTCCAGACGGAACTGGGCGGGCGCCAGTCCGGGCTGCTTGACCTGAAGGACACGCTGTCGGCCTTCAACGTGACCCTTCAGGGCCTGCAGAACGAGCGGCAGGATACGGACTACGCCCAGGCGGTCACCGACTTCAGCAGCGACCAGACCATCCAGTCCGCCACCCTCAGCACCCTGGCCAAGGCGGACCGGCAGAACCTCTTCGACTACCTGGGCTGAAGGGCCCTCAGCGGCAGCCACCAGACCCGTTCGGGGCCGCCACACAGAAGCGCCCCGCTTTCGGGCCGGAAGCCATCCTCCCCGCTGGGATAGGACAGCCCGGGGGGAGGCGCCAGGCGCTTCCAGGCCTCCGGGAGGGTGACCACTTTCATGCGGCCCTCACCGGGCTTCCAGCAGTACAGGCGCTCCAGTCCGTTCCTGAGATGGGCTTCCCAGGCTTCCCTGGATGGCCGGATGAGGGGCGCCGCGACGGGCGGGCCGGCCAGTACTGGCTCCGGGGCTCCGGAATCCGGAAGCGGTTCCGGCAGCGGCGGCAAGGCTGGCAGGGCGGGGCGGGCCAGGCCGAACCACAGCTGTCCGTCCGGATCCTCGCCCAGCAGGCGGAGCAGGGCGGCATCCAGGTTCTCAAGGTCAGGAAGCAGCGCCGCCAGGTTGTGGGGCGTTCCCTGGGTACCGTGGGGTCCCAGGGGAATCAGGGTCCCCGGCTCGGGCTGCCACCAGCCGGACTGGGCGCTTCCGGCAAGCTTGCCCAGGCCACGCGGGAATCCGAGGGGTGACGAAGGGGGGGCCAGTGCATGGGTCCATTCGCCATTCCGCCAAGCGGACAATCCCGAGGCATGAGCCACCAGGAAGGAGCGGGATCCGGTGGGAAGCAGGCTCGAGATGGTTTCAAGGGCTGGAGGAAGGTCCACGGACATGACCTGGGGGCCGGTTTTCCTGGCGCGCCCGGCCAGATCAAGGATGTGGATGGCAGTCCCGGTGCCGTAGAGGAACACACTGTGCCGGTCGGGGGACAGGGCCAGCCGCTCCCCGGGAGCGCGGTGGGACCAGCGGATCTGCTGGGTCTGGAGATCCCAGGCCAGCGCCAACGCAGGCGCTGTGGGGTCCCCGGCACCGCGGTAGAGCAGGACCAGGGCCTCGCCCGGCACCAGGGCGGCATCCACCAGATCCGCGAAGTGGAAGAAGGTGCCGGAGACCTCCGCCGGGTCGGGCAGGGTGAAGGCAGGGCCGGATTCCCCCTGAAGGAAGAGGACCGCCTGCTGGCGGCCGGTCTGGGTCAGGATCTGGGCCACCACCGCGCCACCCGGCAGGGGGGCGGTCCACCGGAGGTTCCTCAGGGGGGCGGGAGGGGGCTGAAGCTCGATGTATCGGCCCGCCCCCACAACTCCGATGCGAAAGGGCTGCACGGCCTCTTCCTGGGGCGGGGCGCCCGGCGTGCGGCGGGTGAGCCACCAGGCGCCGCCACTCCCGAGGGAAAGGACCAGGAGAGTGGCTCCCATTACGAGGGCGGGGCGGTTCATGGAAGCCCTCCGGCAAGCTTCAGATGCTGGTCCAGCGATGCGAGGGCCCGCTCCCGGTGGGCGAGGCCCTTGGCTGATTTGACGGCCTTGGTGCCTCCGGCCCGCTTGAGCCCCCGCACATCCAGAAGGTTTTCGGGCAGCGGCGGCAGCAGGCCCAGCATGGCGTTGGTGGGGCAGAAATCCGCGCCGGAGGCGTGGGCCAGGTAGTGGAGAAGGCCGCCCAGGACGGTATCTGACGGGAAGGGCAGGGGTGGCAGGCCCCGGAGTGAGCGGTCCGCAGCGAAGGCCGCCGCGAGCCCCCCCGCGGCGGATTCCAGGTAGCCTTCCACGCCGGAAAGCTGTCCGGCAATCCAGAGGCCTGGAATGGACTTGACAGCGAGTGTCGCATCGATGATGCGGGGGGCCTGGATGTAGGTGTTGCGGTGGATGCTTCCGAAGCGTGCGAATTCGGCTGTTGCGAGGCCAGGGATCAAACGGAAGACCTCCTTCTGGGCGCCCCATTTCAGCCGTGTCTGGAAGCCCACCAGGTTGAAATGCTCCCCGGCGAGGGTGTCCTGCCGGAGCTGGACCACGGCGTGCGGCCAGCGACCGGTGCGTGGATCATCCAGGCCCACGGGCTTCATGGGGCCGTGGCGGAGCGTTTCGCGCCCGCGGTCCGCCATGACCTCGATGGGCAGGCAGGCTTCAAAATAGGGTGTGTCCACATCGTGGAGGGGGGTCCGCTCGGCGGCCAGCAGCGCGTCCAGGAAGCACTCGTACTGGGCCTTGTCGAGGGGGCAGTTGATGAAATCAGGTTCTCCCTTGTCGTAGCGCGTCGCCATCCATGCGATGTCCATGTCGATGCTGTCCCGTTCCACGATCGGGGCGATGGCATCGTAGAAATGGAGACTGCCGCTGCCGGTGGCGGCGGCCAGCCAGTCGGCCAGGGGATCTGCCGTCAGGGGGCCGGTCGCGATGATGGTGGGCGTCCCGGGCTCTGGGCACTCGACGCGGGCTTCCTCCCAGTGGATGAGGGGGTGAGTCTTCAGGGCCGTGGTGACGGCCGAGGAGAAGGCCTCCCGGTCCACAGCCAGGCTGTTCCCCGCGGGCACCCGCGTGGTCTCGGCGCACCGCAGGACCAGGGAATCCATCCGCCGCATCTCAGCCTTGAGAATTCCCGTGGCGGAATGGGGATCGTCGCTCTTGAACGAATTGGAGCAGACCATCTCCGCGGCCCGCTCTGAGGTGTGGGCCGGCGTCATCCAGCGGGGCCTCATCTCGGAAATCCGGACCTCATGGCCTCGCGATGCCAGCTGCCATGC
>DPRT01000183.1 GCA_003538615.1 Holophagaceae bacterium
AGCCTGCGGTTTCTTCCCGCAGCTTCTTCCACACGGCGGGCTCGCTGAGGCGGCCGGTCTCATCGAAGTGCCTGCTCTCGATGAGGTAGCGGTAGCCCTGCTCGGTGAGGAACAGCTGGCGGTTGCGGGCGAACTCCTGTTCGGTGGTGTCGCGGCTGATGAGGCTGTAGAAGTAGCTCACATTGCGCTCGCCCTTGGGACGCAGGATGCGGCCCAGGCGCTGAGCCTCCTCCTGCCTTGAGCCGAAGGTGCCGCTCACCTGGATGGCCACGCTGGCATCCGGCAGGTCGATGGCGAAGTTGGCCACCTTGCTCACGATGAGCACCCGNNCCGATGATGCGCAGCTGCTCGAGGTACTGGCCGATGATGAGGATGTTGTCGGTGGGATGGCCCGCCAGCAGCTCATCCATCACCGCCATCTTGAGGCTGTTCTCGGAGGCGATGCGGAAGCGCTGGCGCTGGTCGGCCACGGCGTATTCCATGCGCTCGTCCGTGGGCAGGGGGACGCGGATCTCCAGGCAATGGGCCGTGGCGATGAAGCCGTCCTTCTCCAGCATCTTCCAGGGCACGTCCACGCGCTTGGGACCGATGAGGCTGAAGACATCCTCCTCCTTGCCGTCCTCCCGCACCAGCGTGGCCGTGAGGCCCAGGCGGCGCTTGGCCTGCAGCTCCGCCACCGCCCGGAAGATGGGCGCGGGCAGCATGTGCACCTCGTCGTAGATCACCAGACCCCAGTTGGCGGCCTCGAAGAGCTTGAAGTGCTCGAAGGGGCCGGTCTTGGTCTTGCGGTAGGTGAGGATCTGGTAGGTGGCGATGGTGACGGGCTTGATCTCCTTGGTGTCGCCCGTGTAGAGGCCCACCTGGTCTTCCGTGAGCGTCGTCTTGTCGAGCAGCTCCTGCTTCCACTGCTTCACGGCCGTGCCGTTGGTGGTCAGCACCAGCGTGTGGGTCTGGAGGCTGCCCATGCAGCCGATGCCGATGACGGTCTTGCCCGCCCCGCAGGGCAGGACCAGCACCCCGGCGCCGCCGTCCGGGCCGCCCCCCGCGTGGAACACATCCACCGCGGCCTGCTGGTAATGGCGCAATCCGAAGGGCTTGCCGTTCTGCTTGGTGGTGGGCGACAGCTCGAAGGGCAGCGGATCACCGGGCTTGTAGCCGGCCATGTCCTGGACGGGATGGCCCAGGCGGATGAGCTGCAGCTTCACCTCGCCGCGCATGCCCGTGTTCAGGTAGATGCCCTTCTCGTCCGGGTAGGGTTCCGCCAGCAGGCCCTGGAGGGACTTCTGGTTCTCCAGCTCCCAGAAGAGGCCCCGGTCGTCCATCTCCAGGGCCAGGCGATCGCCCTTGGCCACCAGGCGAAGCTTGCCGTAGCGGGTGCCGTGATCCTCGATCTCCTGCAGCAGGTTCTGCGGCACGGGGTACTTGGACCAGGTGTTCAGGGTCCCGATCATGTCGGCGCAGGCCACGCCCGAGGCCGAGGCATTCCACAGGCTGAGGGGCGTGATGCGGTAGGTGTGGATGTGCTCGGGGCTCTTCACCAGCTCCGCGAAGCGGGCCAACTCGTCCCGCACCTGTTCGAACGCCGGATTCGCCACCTCGAGCAGCAGCGTGCGGTCGCTCTGGACGATCAGAGGATTATCGGGACGGAGGGCGATCACGGCAGTGGCAAACCCAAACCTTCAGCCTAGGGGCGCCCGGCGGCAGGGTCAATGCGAGGCTTTGGCCAGGCGCCCGTGGTCCCAGGAAAACAGAACGCCGCAGGCCCCGGGCTGGCGTATAGTTTTGGGATTCCCCGGCCACATCCTCAGAGTTTCCCACGGCCGGAGCCTTCTTCTGGAGACGCCATGAACGGCTGGGCGACCCGATCCATCTCGATGCTCACCCTGTTCGCGGCCATGTCTGGCCTCGCCGCCCAGGAGGGGAGCCCCGGCGAGCGGCGCCGGGACCTGCCTGCCAGGAAGGGGCCCCGCGCCCTCAGCGGCCAGGACCGGCCGGACCTCCGCCGGGACTGGAACCTCTTCTGGTTCGGCGGCCTGGCCAGTCCCGGCTACCTGGATTTCAAGAATCAGCGGGCCGCGGAAGAGGTGCGGCGATGGAGCCATCTCCTGCCCAAGGGCCCCGCTGCGAAGCTCCTTGCCTCCGCGGGGCCCTCCCCCTCCGGCGCCCAGCCCGCGGTTTCGGGATCTGGATCGCCCTGGGTGAACCTCGGGCCCACGGCCAACCTCACCAGCGCCTCCTTCCCCGATATCGACAGCGGCCGGCCCGTGGCCATCGTGCCCCACCCCACCACCAACACCCTCTACCTGGCCACCAGCGGCGGCGGCGTCTTCCGCTGCGACAACGCGGACCCGGCCGGCACCGCTGACTGGATCTGGACCCCCATCACCGACAACCTTCCCTCCAGCGGCTCCAGCGGCAACGTGTCCATCGGGGGCCTGGCCATGAGCCCGGCGAACGCCAGCGTGCTCTACCTTGGCGCGGGCGACATGCAGGACGCGACGGGACGCGGTTTCTACAAGTCCACCGACGGGGGTTCCACCTGGACCGCCGCCACGGGGCTCGGGAACGCCACGCGCACCTACGCCATCCTCCCCGCGGACGCCAACCTGGTGCTGTGGGGCACCAATGATGGCCTGAAGATCTCCACCAACGGGGGATCCTCGTTCACCGCGGCCTCCGGAGGCCCGTCCACAGGCTCGGCCCGGTCCATCCAGAAGTTCAGCGCCATGGACTTCATCTGTGCCATGCAGGATTCGAATGGCGCGGGCTCCCTCCACTACACCGCCTCCGGCGGGACCACCTGGGCCGCGGCCACCATCACCGGTCTCGGCTTCACGGCTGAGAACACCGGCCGCATCACCGTCTCCGCCGCCGGGGACGGCACCACCGCCTACGCCATCGTCGAAAACACCACCTCCGATCCCAGCGTGGTGGCCCCCGGCGTCCTCAAGACCACGGACAAGGGCCATACCTGGGCCTGGATCACCCCCACCACCGCCCCCTTCACCACCTACCAAAAGAACCCCTCCAGCACCACCGACGGCGGCGACGGCAAGCAGGCCTGGTACAACCAGATGATCACCGTGGACCCCTCCGACCCGCAGCGCGTCTTCATCGGGTCCAACCTGGCCGCGTGGCGGACCACCGATGGAGGCGTCACCTGGACCCAGCTCACCCACTGGTACGGCTACGGCCACGTCTACACCCACGCGGATTTCCATGCCGCGGCCTGGTCGGCCAACGGCTCCACGCTGTACCTGGCCAATGACGGCGGCATCAGCGTGGTGCGGGCCCCCTTCCGCTCCCCGGTGCCTTCGGGGACGGGGATTCTGTCCTCGGACACCACCTTCATCGACAACCGCCGCAACAAGGGCCTGGTGTCGCACCTGGTCTACAACGTGGGATCCACCACCGCAGCCTCGCCTGCCGATTCGAAGTGGCGGGTGACCCTCGGCATGCAGGACAACGGCACCCGCGTCCGGCAGCCGAACACCCCCGGCGCCGCCCTCACGGGCACCGAAGGCGTGTTCGAGGACCGCATCGGCGGAGACGGATTCGGCACCCTCATCCATCCCACCAACGGCAACCTGATGCTCGGCAGCGTGTACTACACGGACATCTACAGGAGTGTCGACGGCGGCGGAAGCTCCTTCTCCGAAGCCTCGACCGGCATCACGGAATCGGGGGATGAGAACCTCGCGCCCTTCGCCCCCAAGCTGGTCCCCGGCGACACCGCCCACCCGGATACGGTGTACACCTCCACCAACGGCAAGATCTACAAGAGCGCGAACTTCGGGGTCTCCTGGACGGCCATGGGCACCACCGGGCTCCCCGCCCCGCTCGACTTCTCCACCAATGTCCCCGACAACCTCTTCATCCGGAATTTCGCCGCGGCGGCCGGAGATGTGAACGCCCTGGGTATCGCCGGCAACTCGTCACGGGTCTACCTCACCTATACGGCCGGTGCCTCCTGGAACCAGTCGGGAGCCCTCCCCGGCAGCAGCTCCTACCTGAGCTGCATCGAATTCGACCGCTCCAATTCCGCGACGGTGTACGTGGGATCTGTGGCCCCCGTCGCCACAGCCAACCACCTGTGGAAGAGCACCAACAGCGGAGCCACCTGGACCGCCATCGACGTGGCCAACGGCTTCCCCTTCGGCATCCCCGTCCACGTGGTGAAGGTCGATCCCACGAATGCCCAGAAAGTCTACGCGGGCACGGATTTCGGCGTCTACGCCACCGGCGACGGCGGCACCACCTGGAGCCGCTTCGGCAGCAACCTGCCCATGGTGGCCATCCGCGACCTCTACGTCGCTCCGGACGGCAGCTTCCTCCGTGCCGCCTCCTTCGGCCGCGGGGTGTGGGAGTTGCAGACCTCCGCCCCCTCGAACCAGGTCAGCGTGTCGCTGGACAAGCTCACGGCCAGCGTGAGTCCTTCGGCCACCACCACCTTCACGGCCACCGTGGCGAATTTCGCCACGGACAACAAGGTGAATTGGACGGTCTCCGCCGGAGGTGGAACCGTGAGCCCCGCGCAGACCGCCAGCGGAGCCGCCGCCACCTACACGGCTCCCGCCACGGTGGGCATCTACACGCTCACGGCGGCGAGCAATGAATCGTCCACCGCCACCGCTGCCGCCACCGTGAGTGTCTATGCGCCCGGCTCCGTGGTGGTTGCCGTCACGCCCTCCACCAAGACCCTCCTGGCGGGGGACGCCTTCACCTTCGCCGCCACGGTGACCAATGCCCCCAGCCAGGCCGTCACCTGGTCCGCCAGCGGCGGCACCATCAATTCGGCGGGCGTCTACACGGCCTCCGCCACCCCGGGGACCTACACGGTCACGGCCACCAGCACCTGGCCCGGCACCGCCCCGGGCACGGTGACCGTGAAGAGCGTCGATCTGAACGGGGATAGCGTGGTGGACCTCCGGGACCTCCTCTTCTTCGCGAAGCACTACGGAAGCGCCAACGCCACCTGCGACCTCGACGGTAGCGGAATGGTGGATGACGGCGACCTCGCCCTCCTCCTCCCCAAGCTGTGACGGAGATGACCATGCCTCTCATGAACAAGTGCCTCTCCGGTTCCGCCCTGCTGCTGCTGGCTGGCCTCCTGGCCTGCGGCGGCGGAGGCGGCGGCTCCTCGCCTCAGCCGCCCCCGCCCGCCCCTACCGCCACGGGCCTCGCCTATACCGATCCCGCCTCCGGCACCTACCGGCTGATGAAGAACGCCTCCAGCTCCGGCTCCCACCTGGTCCTGGACCTCGTGGGCCCCAGCACCGGCACGGCCATGGGGATTGCCATCACCCTCAATGCCGATTCGGCCAAGGTGGCCTGGGTGGATGTGCCGCCTGGCGGCACCACTGCTGTGCTCATGCAGAACGGCACCCAGTTCACCCTGGGATCGGGCACTCCCATCCAGAAGGCCAAGGTCGCGGGCGGCGTTCTGCAGGCCACCCTGGCCCAGAAGGCCCCCACCGCTCCGGCCTCGCTCAACGGCACCCTGCTCCGGGTCGCCNNTCGACCTGAAACCGGGTCTCGGCCTTGCCAAGGGAACAGCCATTTCCCTCCAGTATTCGGCCACCGGGTGTGAGGTCCTCGACGGGGCGAACGGCCTCTCGGCCATCGCCATCAGCGTGGGCACGCTCACCGCCCAGTGATGTAGGCCTTTGGGACAGATCATCTCTCCACGTACCGCGGGTGTCTTCAATGCCAAGCATGAAGCACTCGGATTAGGAAGCTACCTCCTGGATCCATTATTAGTCGGGTTCATGGAGCCCTCGCTCCGGAGCCACCATGTACCACACGCCGATGCGATGCCTTTCGCTGGCGGCTCTCGTCACCCTCGCGGCTTGCGGCGGCGGGGGTGGTTCATCCACCCCACCTCCGCCCTCAGCCGTTCCGGCCATCAGCGCAGTCAGTCCCAATCACGGGACGCCTGGTGCCAGGGTGGCTCTTTCTGGAACAAACCTCCTGGGCGCTACGGCCGTCTCCTTCAACGGGCGGCCCGCATTCTCCTACTCGGTCGTGAGTGCCTCTCAGATCGACGCCGTGGTACCCAGCAACGCCACCACCGGAACCATCCGAGTCACCACGCCCGATGGCTTCGCCACCTCCCCGTCCTTCACTGTTGATGCCACCCAAGCACCCATCATCACGTCCTTCACGCCGACAGCGCTATCCGCCAATGCTGCCGTCACCCTCTCTGGCGCGCACTTCGTAGGCGCCTCGCAGGTGCAGTTCAACGGCCTCAATGCCGCATCTTTCAAGGTTGCCAGCGATACAGAGATCCAGGCCACCGCTCCCATCGGCCTGACCGCTGGGGCCATCTCGGTGACGACCCCGGGCGGCACCGCCACCTCAGCCACCTCGTACATCGTCAGCAGCATGGTCCAGGTGCTGATGAACAGCGACTTCGAGCAGGCCTCGCCCATCATCTGGGCGGGAGACACCGGCGTCATCCAGGAGACCCCCGCGGGGCAGACCTCCCTGGTGCCCCGGTCCGGCTCCAACTTCGCCTGGCTGGGCGGCTACGGGTCGGTGGCGTCCGATCAGATCACCCAGGACCTCTACATTCCGGCCTCCACCACGGCCGCCACAGCCACCTTCTACTTCAAGATCATCACGGCTGAGCCGGCTGGCGGCGGCGCCAAAGACTCCGGGATCATCGAGGCCCTGAGCCCTTCCGGCACGCTGCTGGGGACCCTGCTCACCAAGACCAACCTGGATGCCGGCGACTACACGGCCTCGACCGTGGACCTCCTCCCCTACAAGGGACAGGTCGTCCGCTTGTCCTTCAGGAGCCTGGAGGACAGTCAGAACGCCACCAGCTTCCTGCTGGACGATGCCACGGTGAACCTCGCGGCGCCCGCTGCCGACCTGCGCCCTGTCATCACCAGCTTCACGCCCAGCTCCGGCACCGCCGGCGAGACCAGCGTCCAGATCACAGGAGGCAACTTCTTCGGCGTCACCGGCATCACCCTCGGAGGCGTGTCGGCGGCGTACACCCTCACCGACGGCACCCGCCTCACGGCCGCCCTCTCTTCCAGCGCCAGCATCGGCTCCACGCCCATCACAATCACCAACACCCAGGGGACGGGAACCTCCACCAGCGCCTTCCAGGTGGCCTACGGCCAGCCCGCCGTGGCCAGCCTGTACCCGACCCAGGGCCCCGTGGGCACGCCCGTGACCATCCTGGGCAGCTACCTGGGCTATCCGGGGACGGGCATCACGCTGAACGGCCAGGCCGTGGCTCTGACCAGCCAGAGCGCCAGCAAGCTCACCTTTGCCGTCCCGGCGGGCGCCACCACGGGGAACCTCGTCCTCACGACTCCGGGCGGACAGGTCACCCAGACCTTCACGGTCAACCAGGCCGCCAGCACCCTGGACCTGCACATCGAGAAGGTCCAGCTCACCCAGAGCACCCAGACCCTGGATAACAGCGTGCCCATCGTGGCCGGGAAGGACGGCCTCATCCGGGTCTTCGTACTGGCCAACCAGACCAACACCGCCGCGCCTTCAGTCCGCGTGATGCTCCTGAACAACGGCCAGCCGGTCGCCGGATATCCCAAGATCCTCGCAGCCCCCGGCAGCAGCACCCCTCTGGCCGTAGACGAATCCCTGCTCTCCAACAGTTGGAATCTCGCGGTGCCCGGGGTGGACCTCACGACCCCCTCCGGCACGGGCTACAGCATCCTGGCCGATGTGGATTCCGCCGGAGCCGTGGCAGAGGCCGATGAGACGAACAACTCGGCCTCCATGACGCTGGCTTCGACGACGGTCCCCGTCTTCCGCACCACCATCTTTCCCGTGGCGCTCGCCAGCGGGACAGGCAACATCACCGAGCAGAACAAGGCCGCCTGGACCGCGCTCCTCGCCCAGATGTACCCCGTCTCCGTGCTGGACGTTCAAGTCGGAGCCACCTTCACCTCCTCAGCCACCCTGCTATCCGACGGCACGGGCTGGGACACCCTCCTCAACGAGCTCGCCGCCAAGCACTACGCCGACAACGTGACAAATCGCTACTACTACGGCGCTCTGCACCTCAGCTACACCAGTGGCGTGGTGGGCCTCGGCTATGTCCCCTATCCCGACAGTTCCTTCAAGTACCGCACGGCCATCGGCTGGGACTATTCCACCAAATACGCGAGTACCTTCGCTCACGAGACGGGCCACAACATGGGGCGCCACCACAGTCCCTGCGGCGGCGTGGAGGGTGCGGATCCGGCCTATCCCTACGCGGGCGGGGTCATCGGCGCGTGGGGCTACGACACCACCACCGGTCTGCTGAAGTCCCCCACGACTTACAAGGACATCATGGGCTACTGCTCGCCCCTATGGGTCAGCGACTACGTCTACAAGGGCATCCTCGATTTCCGGAATGCCACCAACAGCTTTCTCAAGGGCAGCCCGGAGGATGCGCCGATGGCCATGGGCTCCGCGACCTCCCAGGAGTGCCTGATCGTGCGGGGCCTCGTCTACGAGGATGGCCGGGTCGAGTTCCTGCCCTCGTTCCGGACGACGGCACGGCCCTCCTCGGCGACCACGGGCGGTGAGTACACCCTGGAGGGCCTGGATCCGAAGGGAGGCACCCTCTTCCACACCGCCCTCGACCTTGCGGAACTGGGCTGCTGGCCCAAGGGGCGCGTGAAGCACTTCGTCATGGCCCTGCCCATGGATCCAGCCAAGCTGGATCTCCTGGAGGAACTGAGGGTCGTGAAGGACGGCAAGATCGTAGCTGGGCTCTCCACCACCCCCGCGGTGGCTGCGACGCCCGAGGTTCAGCGGCTTTCCGCGGACAAGGTACAGCTCACTTGGGACGCCACGCTCCAGCCCGCCGTCATGGTCCGCGACGGGGACACCGGTGAGGTCGTCGCCATCCTCAGCGGTGGCCGGCAGGCCTTCTCAAGCCGCGCCCAGCGGTTCGACCTGGCCCTGAGTCAGGGTGCGGGCGGACGGACGGTCCGGGTTGCCCTCGCCGAGTGACCGGGGGCTCGGAGCCCAGCCATGGAGAAACGCCCGGCATGCCGGGCGTTTTTTTGGCGTGAGCGTTCCGGGATTCCGTGGGACACTGGAGGATCATCTGTACCCAGGTGTCCATGGCGTTCACCCACTATCAGCTCCTCTCGAACTGCTCGGATGAGCAGCTCAGGGCCATCTGCGAACGCCGCCGGCTGCCCATCCCGCTCCGCTGGGAGGATGGCGCCGAAGGCCGTGTCCGCCTGCTCAAGACCATGGTCTTCCACCTGGAGGACCACAAGCGGCTCTCCGACACCTTGGCGGATCTGGACAGCGGCTCCCTGGTCGCCCTGAAGCACCTCGCCAACGAAGGCGCCCTGCCCGCCCCCCCCTTGATCGAGACCCTGCGCGACTTGGGCCTGATCCTGCCGGACGGCGACGGCTGGACCGTGGCCGAGCGCGTGGCGGATGCCCTCGACGATTTCGACGATGGCGCCCTGACCTTTCAGGCCCCGGATGGCGTGAANNGCGAAGAAGGAGCTGGGCCAGCTCATGCAGCGCAATGCCATGCTGCAGGAGGAACAGGACGCCACCCTGCTCTTCACCCTCCTGCACCGCCTGGGGCTGCTGTGGAGCCGGGAAGGGCGCGTGGAGACCCTGCTGCCCGCCGTGACGAGCCATCCGCCCCGCTGGGTGGCCGAGCGCGCCTTCGCCAGTCTGCTGGAGCACGACCTCAAGGCCTGGGGCATGCCGCCCGCCGAGGACCGTCATTTCGTCATGCAGCACCTGCTGGAGCGCCGGGGCCAGGCCCTCGCGGTCCAGCCCTTCCTGGCCTTCCTCAAGACCCTGCATCCCCTCGATGAGGAGCGCACCCGCACGGTGTTCCTCCCCTTCCTGGGCCGCATGGGCATCATCCAGAGCGACGAGGGCTTTGCGCACATGAGGCTTTCGGAACATGGCGAGGCCCTGGCCCACGAATACCTGCTGCGGGATCTGAAGGCGACCGCCGCCCACTGGCAGCCCCTGGAACTCGACCAGCCCATGATCCTGCAGCCCACGCTGGAGCTGCTGACGCCCCTGCTCCAGAACCCCCACCGCCTGCTCCAGCTGGCCCAGCTGGCGGATGTGGAAGCGCTCGACGCCATGGGCACCTTCCGCGTGAGCCACGCCACCCTGGTGCGCGCCCTCGATGCGGGCGTGCCCCTCGACGATCTCGGCCAGCGCCTCGGGGCCACCACTCAGGCCCTGCCCCAGCCCCTGCTGCAGCTGCTGGAGGATCTCTCCCGCCGCGTGGGCGAGGTGGAAGTGCACCAGGGCGTGCGCCTCGTGCGCGCCCGCACCGCCCACCTGGCGGACGAGCTGAAGCTGCGCCCCGAGCTCGCGCCCCTGAAGCTGAATTCGCTATCGGACACCGTGCTGGAGGTCCGCGGCGACGGCAACGCCCACGCCCTGCTCAAGCAGGCTGGCTTCATGCCCAAGCCTGGCCGCTTCCTCGCCCTGAGCGTGGATTCCGACGAAAAGCTCTACCTCTGGGCCCTCGCGGCGCTCGCCTTCGTGGACGAGAAGGGCATGAACCACCACCTGGAGCCCGTGCAGCAGATGGTGCGCTCGGCCCTCCAACGGCTCCACGACGAGGATCCGGCCCTCTACCAGGAAGTCCAGCGGCGCATCCCCATGCTGCACCTGGGCGGTGAGGACCAGCTGGCGGAAGAGGTGCAGCGCATCCTCGAGTACGCGGCGGGCCACACGCTCATGGTGGAACTCACCTACCTGCCCCCGGCCGCCCACCGCACCCAGCTGCGCCGGGTGTCGCCCCGCACCATCCAGGAGGACCACCTGCTGGCCTTCTGCCACCTGCACCAGGAGGAGATGGCCTTCCGCCTCACCCGCATCCAGGGCGTGAAGCTCCTCAACGAGCG
>DPRT01000132.1 GCA_003538615.1 Holophagaceae bacterium
CCCAGGCAGCAGACCCGGGCATCGGCCTCCATGGCGTCGAAGAGCGCCTGGCGGATCGCTTCGACGTAGGTGCCGGAGAAGGCGGTCATTCCCCGGCCTTGAGCAGGCCCCGTTCCGACAGCCAGGCATCGTTGAAGATGCTGCTGAGGTAGCGCCCCGCGCCATCGGGGAAGACGGTGACGATGCGCGCGGGGCGGTCCATGGGCGGCAGGGCCTTGGCCACCTGGCGCACCGCCCACAGGGCCGCGCCGCTGGAGCCGCCGCCCAGGATGCCCTCTTCCTTCACGAGCCTCCGGGCATGGTGGAAGGCGTCGCGATCCGTCACCTGGAGCATCTCGTCGATGAGCTCGAACTCCATGGTGGGGATGAGGAATTCGTCGCCCAGGCCTTCGATCCTGTAGGGCCCCGCCTTCAGCTCCTTCTCGCCGCGGAAGTGGGGCGAGAAGACGGAGCCCACGGGATCCACCGCCACGACCTTGATCTTGGGGTCCTTCTCCTTGAGGTAGCGTCCCACGCCGCCGATGGTGCCGCCGGTGCCGGCCCCCGCCACCAGGACGTCGATGCGGCCCTCCATCTGCTCCCAGATCTCGGGACCGGTGCCGTGGTAGTGGGCGGCGTTGTTCTCGCGGTTGCCGTGCTGGTCGGGGAAGAAGCACCCCGGCGTCTCCCGGGCCAGGCGCGGCGTGATGTTGTTGTAGCTGTCCGGATGCTCCGGCGGCAGGCTGGTGTCCACCTTGTGCACCTGGGCGCCCAGGGCCAGCAGCTGGTTGAGCTTCTCCTGGGAGATGGTGTCGCGCACCACGACCTTGAGGCGGTAGCCCTTCTGGATGGCCATGAGGGCCAGGCCCATGGCCGTGTTGCCTGAGGAGTTCTCGATGATGAGATCGCCGGGCTTGAGGCGGCCGTCGCGCTCGGCGGCTTCGATCATGTANNGCCGGCAGGTCCTCGACGACCCGGCGGAGCCGGACCAGCGGCGTGTTGCCGATGGCCTCCAGAACGCTGCCGCAGGGCTTCCGGTAGTGCATGGCTTCCTCCAGGGGCCAGTATGACCGGCACCCTGGCACCCCCACATCCCACTTTGAAGGGGAACCGAAGTCAGGCCGTGGCGGAGACCGGGGCCTCCAGGCAATCACGGACGGTCTGCGCGAGCTGCTGGATCGAGAAGGGCTTGTTGAGGAAATGGATGTGCCTTTGCATCGAGAAGTCCTTGTCGACGACTTCGGCGCTGTAGCCGCTCATGTAGGTCACCTTCAAGGCCGGCTTCTCCTTCAGGAGGCAATCGGCCAGGTCCTTCCCCGAAAGCCCATCCGGCATCACCAGGTCGGTCAGGAGCATGTGGATGTCGTGCTGGTGCTGTCGCCAGACCTCCAACGCCTTGACCCCACTGGCCGCTTCGAGGACGCAGTAGCCCATCTGGGAGAGCGCCTTGTGCACGGCGAGGCGCAAATCCGGTTCATCCTCCACCAGCAGGATGGTCTCCGTCCCGCCACGCACCGGCGGAAGAACAGCCGGTGAATACACCTCGATGGCCTCGCCGACCGATCGGGGCATATAAACCCGGAACGTCGTTCCCCGGCCGGCTTCCGTATAGACATTGACCCAGCCCTGGTGCTGCTGGACGATGCCGAAAACCGTGGCCAACCCCAGCCCCGTGCCTTTGCCGACCACCTTCGTCGTATAGAACGGCTCGAAGATGTGGGGAAGGACAGCGGGTGCGATGCCGCATCCGCTGTCACTCACGCTGAGGCAGACAAAGGATCCGGCCCGCACCTTGGCTGATTGGGTCGTGGCCAACTCGTCGAAGTCCGCGGTCGATGTCTCGATGAACAGTTGCCCCCCGTTGGGCATGGCGTCCCGGGCGTTCACGGCGAGGTTCAGCAGAACCTGGTTCAGCATGCCGGCGTCCGCGAGCAGGAGCAGGGGCCCCGCTGCGAACTTGAACTGCATTTCGACATCTTCCCGGATGATTCGCTTCAGCATGTTGATCGTGTTCTGGATGGCTTCATTCAAATCCAGCAGGCCCGGATGAAAGGCCTCACGGCGGCTGAACAACAGCAGCTGCCGCGTCAAATCCGACGCCCGTTCCACGCACATGGTGATTGCCTTGGTGGACTGCGACTGGACCTGACTGAGACCGCCTCCGGAATTCAGCAGATCCGTCTGCACCTGAATGACGGCCAGAAGGTTGTTGAAATCATGCGCCACGCCGCCCGCCAGCTGGCCGATGGCCTCCATCTTCTGCGCCTGCCGGAACTGGGCCTCGAGCTGTACTTCCCGGGTGACGTCCCGCTTGATGGCCACATAGTTGACGATGGTTCCGGCGGTGTCCCGCACGGGGGAGATGGTGGCCTCCTCCTCGTAGAGCGAGGCATCCTTGCGCCGGTTGATGAAGTGGCCTTCCCATCGGTCCCCGCGCTCCAGAGTGGCCCAGAGCTCCTGGTAGAACGCCTCATCCTGCTTGCCGCTTTTGAGGATGCGGGCGTTCTGGCCCAGGGCTTCCGTGTCGCTATAGCCGGTGCTCTTCTCGAAGGCCGGATTCACATAGACGATGTGGCCCCGGGTATCTGTGATCACGATGACTTCAGCGGCCTGCTCGACGGCCATCGCCAACCGGGCGTTGGCCGCTTCCACCTTCTTCCGCGCCGTGATGTCGCGGATGTTGCACTGGATCACCGTCTTGTCACCGGCCTGATAGACATTGCTGACGAACTCCACCGCGATCTTTCGGCCGTCCTTGGTTTCCAGGGGCAGGTCCTCGTAGCGGATGTAGCCATCCTTCTGCAGGCGCTGCAGCATGATCTGGTTGGACAGCAGATCCTTGAAGGGGCTCAGCTCTCCAACGGTCTGCCCCACCATCTCGTCGAGGGGAATGCCCAGCAGCTTGATCAGGAATGGGTTGGCATCCTGCACGCGCCCCGTGGCGGCGTCCAGAATCAGGATGCCGTCCTGGGCCGCCTCAAAGAGCCGCCGATAGGACAATTCCGAAGCCCGCAGCGCCAGTTCGATCATCTTGTCGTTGGACACAGCACCACCTTGATCTGCCTTCGTGGGGAAACCACACCCCCTCTCGATTGACTTGGTGGGAGGGTGTGGACCTCCGACCGATGTCGCAGGTTCCATTCCATGCGTTTAACTTAATTATTTAAAATATTTAGAATTTATGACGAGCCATTTTCCCCCACCACCCACCATCAGGTTGATGGAACCAGGCCATCGATTTGATGTCGTGAGAAAGACCCGACGCCTTCCCAAACAAGGCCGCCCGGCCACGCNNACCTCAGGCGGGCGCCAGCCTGGCCGCTCCGGGCCTCGGGCCAAGCTAGACTGATCCCATGCTTTCATCCCTGAGAATCCAGAACCTGGCCCTGGTGGAGGATCTGTCCCTGGACTGGGGGCCGGGCTTCACGGTGCTCACGGGCGAAACCGGCGCGGGCAAGTCCCTGCTGGTGGACGCGCTGTCGCTGCTGGTGGGGGCCCGGGGCGACGCGGAGCTGGTGCGCCACGGCGCCGAGCGGGCCACGGTGGAGGCCGTGGTGGAGGGGCGNNTGCGCCGCGAAGTGGGCTCGGGCCGCAGCCGGGCCTGGATCAACGGCGCCAGCTGCACCCTGGCGGACCTGCGGGATGCGGGCCGTCTCTGGATGCGCCTCACCAGCCAGCACGACCACCAGTCCCTGCTGGGCGAGGACCGGCATTTGACCCTCATCGACGAGGTGCTGGGCATCGAGCCCGGCCTGGACGCGCAGGCCGCCGCCGTGCGCGAGGCCGAGGCCGCCCTGAAGGCCCGGCGCCGCAGCGAGGCGGAGCGGGGGCAGCGCCTGGAGCAGCTGGCGGAGGCCCTGGCCGATCTGGAGAAGCTGGCCCCGAGACCCGGCGAGTGGACCCAGCTCAAGGCCGACCGCGAACCCCTGCGCCACGCGGTCCATCTGGAGCAGGCCTTCCGGGAGGCGGCCACAAGCCTGCACGAGGGCATCCCCAAGGTGGAGCTGGCCCACAAGGCGCTGGTGCGGGCCGTGGGCCACTGGCCGGACGCCGTGGCGGAGCAGGACCGGCTGCGTTCCGCGGTCCTGGAGCTGGAGGACCTGCTGGCGCTGGCCCAGGATCAGGCGATCCGCTGGGCGGCCTCCGGGGCCGACCGCATCGAGGCCATGGAGGCGCGGCTGGCGCTGTACGAGCGCCTCGCCCGCCGCCACCGCTGCGAGCCGGAGGAACTCCCGGCGCACCAGCAGGCCCTGAAGGATGAGCAGCGCTCCCTGCTGGCGGGGGACGCGCCGGTCAAGGAGCTGGAAGCCGCCCTGGCGAAGGCCGCGGAAGCCTACCGCGCGGCGGCGGAGGCCCTGCACGGCCGCCGGAGCGAGGCCATCCCCAAGCTGGAGGCCGAGGTGCAGAAGCGCCTGGGCCGCCTGGGCATGAAGGGGGCCCGGATCCAGCTGCGGCTGGCCCCGGCGGAGGAGGCCGGCAGCCCCGTCCAGCAGTCGGGGCGCCCGGTGCGCGTGGCGGCCCAGGGGTTCTCGTCCCTGGCCATCTGGATCGAACCGAACCCGGGCGAAGGCTTCCGGCCCCTGGCCAAGATCGCCTCCGGTGGCGAGCTGAGCCGCCTCATGCTGGCCCTCGTGGGCGCGGGCCTTTCGCTGGGCACGGGCGCGGGCGGGGGGCTCACCCTGGTGCTGGATGAAGTGGACGCGGGCCTGGGCGGTGAAACGGCTCTGGCCGTGGGCAAGGCTGTGGCCGAGCTGGGCCGCGCCCACCAGGTGCTGGCGGTGACACACCTGGCCCAGGTGGCGGCCCGGGCGGACCGGCATGGCCGCCTGCACAAGGAGACCGAAGGCGGCCGCACCCGCAGTGCCATGGGCTGGGTGGCGGGCGAGGCNNGACGAAGGAGGTCTGGAGGCTGCTGTCCTCCACGGAGTAGAAGCGCAGGCGGATGGTCTGGCCCTTGTAGGCGGCCAGGCTCAGCGACTTCTGGGTGTAGCCCGTGCCCTTGTTCAGGTTCGAGTAGGTGGCCAGGGTGGCCAGCACGGTGCCGGAGGTGTTTAGGACCTGGACCTTCATGGTGTCGTAGGCGGTGGCGGTGGTGGTTTCCGCCGTGTCGATGTGGAGCCAGAAGGTGAGGGTGCCGGTGGCCGTGCTGGGGATGGCGACCTGCTGGTAGACGTAGTCGGTGTGCGAGGATCCGTAGCCGCACATCCAGGCGTCGTAGGAGCCGCCGTGGGCGGGCTGGCCGGTGTAGGAACCGATGACACCGGAAGTCTGGGTCCAGCTGGCGGTGCCGCTTTCGAAGCCGCCGTTGAGGATCAGCTCGGCGCCGGAGGTGGCGTTGGACACGGAGAAGCTGACGGTGGTGCTGGTGCCGATGTTGCCGGCGGCGTCATAGGCCTTGGCCACCAGGCTGTGGGTGCCGTTGGTGAGCGTGGTGCTGTTCAGGGTCATGCTGTAGGGGCTGGCGGTGTCCGTGCCCTTCAGGGCGCCGTCCACGTAGAACTCCACCTTGCTGACGCCCACGTTGTCGGAGGCGGTGGCATTGAAGGTGATGGTGCCGCTGGTGCCCGACTCGGAAGCCGAGACGGTGGGGGCGGTGGTGTCCGTGCTCCCGCCGGACCAGGCCGAGCCCACGTTGATGCCGCGGAAGGCGTTCCAGACAGCCTGTTCCTGGGCACTGCCGGCGCCGTAGAGGTCCTTGGCGGAGTTGATGGCCGCGGTGCGGGCGGCGGCATAGTTGGAACTGGAGGTCAGGTAGACCGTGAGGGCGCGGAACCAGATGCGGGAGGCGGCATCATTGCCGATGCCGGTCATGCCGGAGGGCAGGTACGTGGTGCTGGTGTTGCCGCTGGTGGTGGCCCCCTGGCTGAGGAAGTAGAAGCAGCGGTTCATGGGGCCGCTGGAGTAGTGGACATCCATGCTGCCGAGGCTGGACGACCAGGCGTCGGGGCTGGAGCCGTCGAGGCTGGGTTTGTACATGTAGCGCAGGGGCGTGGCCCGGAGCTGCTCGCCGATGGTCCAGTTGCCGCCGGTGCTGCCGATGGTGCTGCCGGAACCGCCGCGGGCGTAGTACTCGATCATGGTGCCGAAGATGTCCGAGGTGGACTCGTTGAGGCCGCCCGACTCGCCCGAGTAGGTGAGGTTGGCGGTGCGCGAGGTGACGCCGTGGCTCATCTCGTGGCCCGCCACATCCAGGGCGGTGAGGGTGGTGAACGAGGATCCGTCGCCGTAGGTCATGCAGAAGCAGCTGTCGGACCAGAAGGCGTTGTCATAGCTGTTGCTAATGTGGACGCGGCTGTAGGTGGCCTTGCCGGCGCCGTCGATGCCGTTCCGGGCGTGGACGTTCTTGAAGAAGTCCCAGGATTTGGCCATGCCGAACATGGCGTCCACCGCGGCGGTCTGGCCGTTGGCGGCGGTGGTGGAGGAGCCTTCGACGTAGTTGGCGCTGTCCCCCCAGGTGTTGTCGGCGTCGGTGTAGAGGGTGCCGGTGGCCGTGGAGGTGGTGGCGGCGTGGTTCATGTTGGTGACCACGTTGTTGCCGAAGGTGCCACCGGTGCCGCGGGTCATGTCCCGCAGCTCGTAGGTG